>JBBRRK010000029.1:0-25546 GCA_038200765.1 Nitrospirales bacterium | reverse complement strand
GGATCTGTCGGGGTACACTCAGCGCGAGTTGAACGCCATCGCGCATCGGCTGAATACGCGTCCACGCAAGTGCCTCAACTTCGCCACGCCCCTGGAGGTCTATGCGCAACTGCGTCATCATTCACCCGTTGCACTTGGAACTTGAAACCGCCAACATAATCAATCTCAACCCCATCAATCTCACCAGCAAGATACCACTCGCATAATCTCCTCACATGCTTGGCTTTGATTGGGATAGTAGTCTTCTGCGCTGTAATTTCGACCGGAGCTGATGAGTAGCCTTTGGTCGTAACATTTCTCCTAAAGATCGCGAGTGGCTCTGCAGCCGCTCGCTTAAATTGCTGTGGCCCATCAGGGCAATCAAGAAATGTGATTAGGGTGGTAGAGTTCATGTTCCCCTTGTCGTCTTACAGGGAAAAGACGACAGCCTGAGCTACCACCGATTCCGTATACACCCCCAAATGGGGAAGAGTTCCGGATTTCGAACCGTTCGGCGTGGCGCCCGAGACATACCAGAACGTCGATGGTCCACCCAAGCGGCACAAGAGAAAATATCTACGCAGGATGCTCAAAAAGGCCGGCCTTCTCACCCCCGCCCCAACCCTGGCGCGCCAAGACGCACCTTTTCCCAAACAAGGCCGCAGCGAGCTGTCACGTTATTAAGGGGTGGGTGGGATATCGGTCCTCCTACTTTCCCATTTCATTTTCAAGGGTAGCCTGGTCGATCCTCGAGTGCGCGCGTCGAACGAGCACATTCTTATCGTGCGCGTTCCGCGAGCAGGAGGACGGCCAGGCTACCCTTCCACCTTTTTTCAGTGTCCTACTACAGCGCCCCCTCAGAGGGCTGATCCAGCTTATAGAAATCGATCGGGTCTGTGAGGCGCTGAGCCGCTTGAGTCGGCTCGCTGCCCTTGGTAAAGAGTTCGACGGTACTCGTCTTCCCCTCCTGCTCGCCATCAAGTAACCCCGTCGACGGATCGACCTTGACGAACGTGACGCCTTCCGGAATGGTAAAGGCCACGACCGGCAGCGGCTTGAGCGCGGCCTGCATGAAATTAACCCAAATAGGCAGCGCAGCATGTGACCCCGATTCCGTTTCGCCGAGCGAACGTCGATCGTCGAATCCGACATAGACGCCTGCAACCAAGTTCGGCGCACCGCCGATAAACCAGGCATTGCTGAACTCGTCCGTGGTTCCTGTTTTTCCCGCAATTGGCCGCGCGATCGCTTTGGCGGCTTGACCGGTCCCCTTTTGGATCACGTCTTCCATCATATTCGTGATCAAGTACGCCGTTTCTTTGGAGATCACCGGCAGGGCTTGTGGTTCCGCCCGCTCAAGAACCGTTCCCGCGTTGTCCTGTACGGACAGGATCGCATAGGGGTCTACACGGTTCCCCTGGTTCAGAAACACACCGTAGACGGAGGTCAGTTCCATGAGGCCGACGGAGGATGAGCCCAGCCCCAAGGACAAATCCGGCGCCAGCGGACTGGTAATCCCAACCGTTTTCGCAAACTCGATGACGTTCCTCACGCCGACCTTGTCCAGCAACCGGATCGTCGCGAGGTTGTGCGACTGGGCCAAGGCATCCCGCAAACTCACCATGCCATGGATTCTCCTTCCGTAGTTCTCTGGCTTCCACCTTTTCTCATCCTGCTCCTGCTCGTAGACGACCGGCGCATCGAGGATCACCGACGCAGGGCTCATCCCCTGGCTCATGGCCGTCGCGTAGATAATTGGCTTGAAGGCGGACCCGGGCTGACGGTGGGCCTGCACGGCCCGATTGTACTCGCTGCGACCGAAATCGTAGCCTCCGACCATGGCTCGAATGGTGCCCTTGTCTGGCTCCAGCGCAATCAACCCTCCCTCAATGAGAGGAGTCTGTTCCAGTTGCACATGGACCATGTCACGATCCAGTTTCTTCACCCTCACCTCGATGACATCACCGGGCTTCAGAATCTGCTTGAGATTCGCATTCACGACGATGTCTTTTGCCAGATCCGGCCCAGTCAAACGGCGATTTGCCCATGCCATATCGTCAAAGGAAAGCTTGGCCACCGTCGTGCCAACCTGCACCAGATAATGGTCCTTAGCCACCTTGGTCACGAACCCCTCACGATAGTCTCCCACCTTCACCGCCTCGTCAGTCGCCGCGACGACAGGAAGCGGGGGTGGCGCCGTCACATCGACCGTTCGGAGTGGGCCACGCCATCCTTGGCGCTTATCCAATTCGCGCAGGCCAGCCGCAAAGGCCGCTTCAGCCGCCTTCTGCATCTCCATATTCAATGTCGTAAAGACTTTGAGACCACCCTTGTACACCATCGCTTCCCCATACTTCGCGACCAGCCACTGCCGGATATATTCCACAAAGTAGGGCGCAGCCTGTTCACTTCCAGGGCGACGGAAATGGAGTATCTCCGCAACAGCCTGTTCGCGTTCTGCCGTCGTGAGAAACTTCGCTTCCTCCATACGCGCCAGGACATGTTCCTGTCGCTTTTTTGCGAGGTCGTAGGCCTTGAAGGGCGAATAATGGTTCGGCGATTTCGGGAGACCCGCCAGAAATGCCGATTCTGCAATCGTGAGGGCGGAGAGGTCTTTCCCAAAGTACGTTTGCGCCGCCGAGGCGATACCATAGGCGCCTTGGCCGAAGTAAATCTGATTCAAATACAGCTCGAGAATTTGCTCTTTCGTCAGGACCAATTCCATCTTGTAGGCGAGAATGAGCTCGCGGACTTTGCGGTCGAAGGTACGTTCGGACGAGAGAAACAGGGACCGTGCCAACTGCTGAGTAATGGTGCTGGCCCCTTCGACTTTGCCCCCTCGGCGCAGATTCGTCCACGCCGCACGGAGCATGCCGATGTAGTCAAGGCCGGGATGCTCAAAGAACCGGACATCTTCGACCGCGACGACCGCACGCCGCAACCGTTCAGGAATGTCTGATCCCGAGGCCAGGATGCGACGCTCGATGAAAAATTGACCGATTAGCGTCTGATCGCTCGCATAGACCTGCGTCACCAGACTTGGCTGATACGTCCCCAACTGCTCCAAATCGGGAAGATCTTTCGAGAAATGCCACAGCAACCCGCTCGCTGTCAGTGCCCCCATCACGATGACCGCCCCCAGGACTAGAAGCGAAATCTGCCACCAGCGCCATGGGCGACGAGGTGGTGGTTGGCCTGACGTATGAGAGAGTCGTACGGGTTGATCGATCATGGTTACGCGGGGTTACCCTCGAGGCGGCTTGGCTTCCTGAGAAGACTATCACGGTCACCATACCGTGGAGGCCTCCAAAACTCAAGATTCAAGCCGGTACCGGCTCACCATCCACGCATCTTCCGTGGCATCGCTTGTACCGGACATCGTGATTCGGATATACTCCGTACGACGCCTGGGTTCCTGGGCGTCTTTTTTTTGGAGCATGCAGCAATATCTATGGATCAGACAGCCACAACAGAATCTCCCGTCACCACGCAACTCGAACCTAACGAACGACGGAGCGATATCAGAAACATCGCGATCATCGCCCACGTCGACCATGGCAAGACGACATTGGTCGACGCCGTGCTCCGGCAGACCCATGTCCATCGCAAGATCGACGATATGGGCGAACGGATCATGGACTCGATGGACCAGGAACGTGAGCGCGGGATCACCATCAGAGCCAAGAACGCCAGCGTGACCTACAAGGGTGTCAAGATCAATATCGTCGATACGCCGGGACACGCCGACTTCGGCGGTGAAGTGGAACGGACCCTGCGCATGGTAGACGGCGTCCTGATCTTAATCGATGCAAAAGAAGGCCCGATGCCGCAAACGACCTTCGTTCTACGGAAGGCGTTAGCGCTCGGCCACAAGGCTATCGTCGTCATCAACAAAATCGACCGGCCTGACGCGATCATCGATGACGTGGTGAATCGGACCTTCGACTTGTTTGTCCATCTCGGCGCCACAGACGAGCAGCTCGATTTTCCGATCGTCTATACGGCGGCCATCAAGGGCACGGCAACGCTCGACATCAATAAGCCCGGCACGGACATTACACCGCTCCTCGATACCGTGCTGGACAAGATTCCCGCACCGGCCATCAACGCCGACGCGCCGCTCCAGATCCTGGTCCTCTCCCTGATTCAAGACCTTTACAAAGGCAAGATGGGCGTGGGGAAAATTCAATCTGGGTCGATCGCCCGCAGGCAGAATGTGGTCGTACTCGGGAAGGATGGCGCCAAGTTCCCGGGAAAAGTGTCAGACCTCGCCGTCTATTCAGGGCTTGAACGGACGGATATCGAACGCGCGGAAGCAGGAGAAATCGTCGCGGTGGCAGGCCTGGACGAAGTTAGCATCGGCGATACAATCGCTGACGCAGAGCATCCGGTCGCACTGACCCGGGTCACGGTCGACGAGCCAACGGTCCAAATGACCTTCTCCGTCAATAATAGCCCCTTCGCCGGACGAGAAGGCAAGTACCTGACTTCGCGGCATTTGCGCGACCGGCTCTTCAAAGAGCTTGAAACCAACGTGTCCTTGCGCGCCCAAGAAACAGATAGCGCGGACAAGTTTCTCGTCGCCGGGCGCGGCGAGCTACATCTCGGCGTCTTGATCGAACAAATGCGCCGGGAAGGGTACGAATTACAAGTCTCGCAACCGGAAGTGATTGTCCACCGGGACGGAGATAAAATCCTCGAACCCTACGAGGAACTGACCATCCAGGTGCCGGAAACCTATCAGGGCACCGTGATTGAAGAACTCGGCAAGCGCCGCGGCGAGTTGCGCCACATGCGACTCATCCATTCCGACGCAGGCCCGAGCGAAATGCATCTGGAATACCATGTCCCCACCCGCGGCATTATGGGACTCAAAAATCTCTTGGTCGCCAAAACGCGCGGCACCATCATCATGCACCATGTCTTCGTCGCGTACGAACCGGTGGAGCAGCGTGACCTCACAGTAGCAACACACGGGTCGCTCGTCGCGTACGAAAACGGAACCAGCACTGGCTATGCCATCTTCATGACCCAAGAGCGGGGCACCATGTTTATCGGCCCTGTTGTAGAGGTCTATCGCGGGATGGTCGTCGGCGAGAACAGCCGGGACGAAGACATGGACGTGAACGTCTGTAAAGAAAAGCAGCTGTCCAACATGCGGGCATCTGGTACCGATGAAGCCTTGGTCCTGACCCCACCACGGGAAATGGGCTTGGAGTTCGCACTCGAATATATCGGCCCGGATGAACTGATTGAGGTGACGCCGAAGAGTCTGCGTATTCGCAAACGGATCCTCAACTCAGATGATCGCCGCAGGGCCAAGAAATCCAGCAAATAGTCTCGCGTGCAACCATGAGGATCAAAAAGAAAACCCCCAAGCCTTCTGCCCGCCGCCCTCCGCTCTACTTTGTCGGCTATCGGGGGACCTCGCCGGCCACAGACGAACTGAAGATCTGGTACGACAAGGAATACGGCGGACCGCTGACCATTCACCACGAAGCGGGCTCAGCAGAATCCTGGCAAGCGACTCACGGCCCCTGGTCAGCCCATGTCGTGATGCCGCTGCCAATGAGCCACGTCGCCGACGTGATGAAGCAGTTGACCTGGGAACACGATGTGATGGGGGCCGTCGCGCCCTCCCTTGTTTCCCCGCGTGACATGCCGGACACGATACTCTTTGCCGCGCGACTCGCACGAGGCCTCACGCTCCTCTTGCAAGGCACAGCCCATGACATCGTCACCAACCAGTACGTCAACCCGTCTGATTGGCAGGATCGTCCCCTTACCCACTTTGTCGACGTTGATCACATCCCAATCATGCAGGGTGAGGATGAGCCGAACCATCGGAGCTGGTACTACACCCTAGGCCTCAGCAAGTTTGGGGTAGATGAACTTGAAATGTTTCTCCCCCTTGGTCTCCCGGACCAACCTGCGCGCGATCTGCTCAGGGGAACAGCAGACGAATTGACGAGGGTCGGCCAGTCGCCAAAGGTCGGAAGCCGCATCCGCGTAGAGCTCTTGGGTCAGAACATTGAGATTGCCAACCACCGCACCGCTGCACCAGCCGGACGCATGCTGAGCTTTAGAGAAATTCGCCTGCTCTCATAGTTCATCTTCTTTATCAGCCACTTATGGACAAACCCACCCTCTTCTAGCAGACGGCTGAGAAACTTGATGTATACACACTACTTTGTTGGAATGTTACAAATTGTGCCGATGTCCAAATAGCCTCAGGATGCTCAAACAGGCCGTCCGGCAAGGCCGAAGCGAGCGAAGAAGCGAGGAGTACACTTCAGTACGTTAAGCCTCTGACGATGCGAGAACGATACTGCCGGATTTTTTCAGCATCCTGTTAGGCCTTCAAGCCTGTTGACAAGGTTCCAAGTCACACGGTACAAAATTGCAGGTGATAGTGTCAGAGGGCGGATTAAACACAGCGAAGGAGGTACAGAGATGAGCGACGTAGCAGCAGAAATCAAGGTGGGCGATACCGCGCCGGATTTTAACTTGAAGGACCAGGACCAGAAGGATGTGAAGTTAAGCGACTTTCGCGGCAAGAAGAATGTCGTGCTCTGCTTCTATCCGCTGGACTGGAGCCCTGTCTGTCAAGGCGAGAACAAGTGTTTGACCGACGACTTCCCCAAGTTCCAATCGGCCAACGCTGAACTCTTCGGCATCAGCTGCGATAGCTTCTTTTCGCACAAAGCTTGGGCTGACTCCATGGATCTCAAGCATCGGCTGTTGTCGGACGTACATCGGACCGCGGCAAAGGGCTACGGCCTCTACTTCGAGCCGTTGAACTGCTCGAAGCGTGCGACCGTCATCGTCGACAAGAGCGGCAAGGTCGCCTATGCGAAGGTGCAAGACCTCAAGGTGGCGCGGGAAGACAAGGATATCCTCGAGGCCCTCGCGAAATTAAGCTAATCAGTGCTGAGGACTGAGTGCTGAGGTTTGGAGAGCACACTCTCCTGTCTCAGCACTCAGCACTTTGAATCATGCCAGGTACCGTCGAAGACGTCAGAGACGAAAACTACAAGGAGTTCACCGGCGCGCCCGCGTCAATCGTGGCCTATGGCTTAGCGACCTGCGAACCCTGCCTCGCCTACGACCCGATTCTGGAAGAGACCGCCGCCAAGTTTCCCGACGTGAAAGTCGGCAAGGCCAAGATGCATGTCCCTGGCCGCTGCAGAGAGATTAAAAAGAGCCACACCTTCGAGACCTACCCCACGACGCATTTCTTTTCCAACGGCAAACTACTCCTCACCCGCGAAGGGGTCGTGGAGCCGGCCGAACTCGCTGCGCTGATTTCGGATCATCTGCTGAAGTAATTGCTATCCAGGCTTGAGAGGTGTGTGCGAGGCCCAGACGCCCGTTCCTGCGCCCCACGCACACAATCAGAGAAGAAATAGCGCCTTGGGAACGCCTACCACCAGTTCCTCTAACAGGATGCTGAAAATGTCCGCCAGCGGCGTTCTCGCATCGCTCAGAGGCTCAACGAGAGTTGTTCGGAGATCGGAAGCATTGAAGGGGCTTTTCTGTTCACCAAGACATATTACAAGGGCGAACGGCCCCACGAAGTGCGGTCCGTACCTCCTCGCCTCTTCGCTCGCTACGGCCTTGCTGGACGGCCTGTTTGAACATCCTGCGAGTTGTTCATGTGTCAACGCCACGCGTAAGAACACAGCGGGATTTTGAGCGTAAACTGAGTTTTTTCGCAGCCTGCTAAGACAGGCTGCTATTTCACCGATCGCGTCTTGGAACAATGCTCATGCTGAATCAGCCAGGCTGAATCTTCCTTGCGCAGGAGTGCGGTGCATTTACCCGCATCGCTGCCTTCGAGTTCGCCGTTCCTCACCGCTTGAAACACATAGTCATAGGTCGCCCACGCCGTTGGGCCAGGCGCCCTTACACGCAGGTTCGATACGACGCTGATAAAACGGAGGGTGCTGCCTTTGGTGAGTTCAGATTCATAGTCCAACAACCACTTCTCTATGGATTCCCGCGTCTCCGTCTCGCCATCCTGAATACCGACATAGTCTTTCGTATAGAGCTTCAAGACGGCTTGCTTGTCTCGGGTTTCTGAGAATGTCGCAGAGGCCATGGCGGCTTCCTTGACAATCCTCTCGATCGCCGCCCCTTCATCGGCAGACCACGCCACGGCCGACCACGAGAGACAGGCCATGATCACCGCACCGGCAAATCGGCTTTTCACAAGATGCGCTCCGATCAAGCGAACATCGACTGATCAACCGGGATAATCGAAGGAAAGATCGCGAGATTGGACTACGCGAATGTTGGTAAGTTGACCCGATGAGAGACCGGACACGAGCGACATCCAAATCCGTTGGGCAAGTTGCCCGCCCGTGACAGACTCAACGTCGAAAATATGGCGTAGATCCTGGCGGTCGAACACCTTCACGACCTTCTCTTGCACCAAACGATCCAGCGCGCCGATATCCGTCACCATCCCCGTCACCGAATCGATGGTGCCATGGACCGTCACGAAACAGTCCCATTCGCGGCCTTGATGGCCGTCCTGGAGTGCCATGAATGAGTAACGCCGCGTGACGTCGGCGACATCGAGTCCGGCTTCTGCCGTCACTTCGGCATACAGGTCTTCATCCTCATACAAGCGAATCGCGTGGAGCGTCCCAATGTCTTTCTGGCCGTCCAGTTTACCCCAGAGGACACGAGCCAAGTTTTCCGACGTGGGAATCTGGTCCTCGAAATAGGGCATATCCAAGTTCAAGTTCTTATGGTCGAATTCTTCGAGTACCTTGAGCAAGATGCACTTCAAGTCGAAGAGATTCACAACCATGCCGGTCTTTGGGGCCACCTCACCTAAGACCGTCACCTCAATCATGTAGTTGTGACCATGCGCCGGCGGGTTATAGCAGGGACCGAACACGGCTCGGTTCTTAGCCTCATCCCATTCAGGTTTGATATACCGATGCGCCGCCGCAAACTCGAGACGCTTTGTCAACAATACCGACGGCATTTTCTTATTCCTTTGTCCTATCCTTGAGTCTATCTTCTTCTCAGCACTCACTCCTCAGCGCTCATCACTCTCGGAGATCTTTAAGCCACTCTTCGCGCATACTCCCAGGAACAGGGGCCTCCGCGTGATACTCGCGATGGCGCACCGTCAGCATAACCGACTGGCGCAAGTCGGCGAACGCAGCGGTCATCGACGCGGTCGGTCGGAATCGGACAAAATGCACCGCGCTAATTTTGGTTTCATGACTGTGGCCACCTTCGAACTGCCCGAATACTTGTTCACTTCCGGCGCGAATCGCAACTTTTTCGCCATGATCCAGCCCCATGAACATGTCGAGCCACTCTTTCATCCGGTCCTGCTCCGTAATCTCAATCAGCAACGTGGCGCTCAACTCACCAGCCCCCGGCATGAGGGCATTATAGACGTCCAACTCATCCTGGACCTTGTGGGGATCGAGAATGTGCTCGACCCGGATCATTTCCTGAGTCTGAAACCGCACCGTGTCGCGATTTTCGAAGACGAGCGTGAGCAACGGCCCGACGAAAATCCTACGCCGCTGCTTGAGCGCGATGATCTGCGAGCGGAACTGCTCCCGCTGGCGTTCATATTCTGCCAAAGACAAGAGGTCATGGGGGGTCAAGAGGTTCATCGCGGTAACCCGTAGGCATCGCGCACAATTTGGATCGGATGCTGCGTCGGCCTTCCGCCGACATGGGCCATCGCACCGGCCTGATCCAGCTGCAATCCCGCCAGAGGGCAATCGGAGGCCACGAGATCGGCCGGAGCCTGTTCAATCACTCGAACCACCTTGTGCGCAATCAACATCGAGAGAGGAAAGAACTCCGTCTTGGCAGACCATGCGCCATCGTGACCGGAGCACTTTTCAATCACCTCAACCTGCGCGCCGGCGCACTCCATCAGTTCCTTGGATTGGAATCCAATATTCTGATCCCGTAAATGGCACGGCACCTGGTAGGCGACTCGCCCTGGCTTCTGCTGAAAATCAGTGGCCAGAATGCCTTCCCGCTTCAATCTCATGAGATATTCGCTGATATCGAACGTCCGTTCCGCCACGCGCCGCACCGCATCGCCCCCCACGATCTCGGGATATTCCCGCTTCCACATCAAACTACAACTAGGCACTGGCGCCACAATGTCGTACCCTTTCTCCACCCAGGGTAAAAACGACGCAATATTCGCCGAGGCAGCCTGCTGAATCGCCGCCGCATCGCCGATGTCGAACGAGGGCATACCGCAACAGCGTTGTTCGGGAACCACAACATGCACGCCGTTCTTTTCGAGGACTTGGATTGTCGCCTTGCCGATATCCGTCGCTTGATAATTGACCATGCAGCTCCCAAACAATGCAACCTTCTTGGGAGCGGACGCAGCAACCTGTGACTTCCCTCGGCGCCCCCACCAGTGAAGGAACGTCTCCGGAGAAAATTGCAAGACCTGTCGATCTCGATGTACACCAACCCACGATTCTATCAACCCGCGGAGAAACCGGAGGCCCAGAACCCAGTTGGCCACAGACGCCAATTGACTCCCGAAGGCGCCGATCATATCCGTCTTGATCAACAACCGATCGCGCCAGCTCACCCCCCGCGTCACGGCCAGGTGCTTCTTCCACGCGATCATCAAGCGAGGAAAATCGAGCGCATACTGATGCGGCGGCGTATAGGGACAGTGGTTGTAGCAGAGTTTACAGTAATAGCACTCATCGACGATCCGATGGTGGTCGGTCGGCGTGAGCTTGGCAACGTCTCCTTCATATCGATCAATGCCGTCGAGCAGCGTGTTGAACGACGGACACAGATTGAAGCAGCGCCGGCAGCCATCGCAGACTTCATAGATACGCTGCGTGTTTTTCTGGAGCTGCGCAGGGTCGATGGGATTGATCAGGCTCAGACCATTCAACGTTGCTCCGATCAGAAAGCAATCAGCGGTCAGTTATCAGCGACAGAGAGGAATCGGATCCTCATCCAGCCCTTCTGAAAACTGACCGCCGAACGCTGACTCCTATCAGCTCTTCTCAGCCTTGCTTCAGGCTGTCGAGCCCCTTGGTGAAACGATTTGCATGGGATCGCTCCGCCTTGGCGAGCGTCTCGAACCATTCAGCCAGTTCAGTAAATCCCTCGTCCCGAGCCGTTTTGGCCATACCGGGGTACATCTGCGTATACTCGTAAGTTTCGCCTTCGACCGCCGACTTCAGATTGGCTTCGGTATTGCCGATCGCCACCCCGGTCGCTGGATCCCCGACTTCCTTCAAGAAATCCAGGTGCCCAAACGCGTGGCCTGTTTCCGCCTCTGACGTATCGCGGAACAACCCTCCGATATCAGGGAATCCCTCAATATCCGCCCGCCGGGCGAAATAGAGATAGCGCCGATTGGCCTGGGATTCTCCGGCAAATGCGTTCTTCAGATTGTCGTGGCTCTTGGTCCCTTTTAAACTTTTTCCCATTGTGTCCTCCTCCTTATGCTGAGAAATCTGCCGTCACCGCCGCTGGGATCTTACCACTATGCCCTCGGTGAATAACATAGTCATCCCCGTGGGATCAATGGGCTAGAAGTCTGTTTGATGTTGACCATTCTCTGTGACAAACGATAGCCAGGCCACGACTATGTTTTCGGCCCTAAAAACTCTCACCCTATTCCACCAACTATCCCTCCAGGCTTGCGGCCGCTCATCTGCCTCCCCCTTTGCCTCGTGACGAATGGCACTGTCAGACAGGCGCCTTGTGACTCGTCATCCGATCGGTCGATACCGTGGCAACTCCGGTTCCATCTCGGCCAAGGATTTGTAGATGCGGTCCTTCGCGGACAAGATGGGTGTCGTAACCGGCCAAGGAATGGCAAGGGCCGGATCGTTCCAGACGATACCCCGCTCGTCGCCCGGCGCATAATAGTCTGTGCACTTATAGAGAAACGAGGCGCGGTCGCTGATCACGCAGAATCCATGCGCACAACCTGGCGGCACATAGACTTGGAGCCGATTCTCCGCCGAGAGCTCGAGTCCATACCACCGGCCAAAGCTCGGTGATCCCTTTCGGATATCCACCACGACATCGTAGACGGTTCCGTCCGCCACCATCACAAGCTTCCCCTGAGCATGCGGATCTTGGTAATGAAGCCCGCGCAATGTGCCCCGCAGAGACTGTGAATAGTTATCCTGAATAAAGATGCCGGGAATACCGGCCTCCGCATACCGACGTGCATGGTACGTTTCGAGAAAGATCCCTCGTGAATCGCGGTAGACATCCGGTTCAATCAGCAATACATCCGGGATGTCGGTTGTGGTGACACGCATGATACTCCTCTTCGTCCTCTTGCCTTTCTCTCATGTGTGGGATGGGGAGCCTTGATTCTGAAAATTGCGCTTCCAAACCGGCTTCGCCTGTCTCGCTCGACTAGCAGGCTGCGGAAAAACTCAGTTTACGCTCAAATCCCGCTGTGTTCTTACGCGTGGCGTGACACATGAACAACTCGCAGGATGCTCAAACAGGCCGTCCAGCAAGGCCGTAGCGAGCGAAGAGGCGAGGAGGTACGGACCGCACTTCGTGGGGCCGTTCGCCCGTGCAATAGATCTTGGGGAACGGAAAAGCCCCTCCAGTGCTTCAGATTTCCGAACAACTCTCATTGAGCCTCTGAGCGATGCGAGAACGCCGCTGGCGGACTTTTTCAGCATCCTGCTAGTCCGACGCCGGATTTTCCGGATCGACGATCTCAGGGCGATCAGGGTACAATTGCCCAAGCCGATCGATCAACGGCTTCGCAGCCGGCGTGCTCTCGTGGGTCGGCTCACTCACCGGATGGTCCCAGGTGAGGATACGAATGCCGGCGTCCGCCAACAACGATCGGACCGTCGACAGACAGGCCTCCAGCGTCAGCTCCGTGCCCTCTCGAAGATCGAGCACCCGCGCCTTGGGATCGGTCGGCGGCGCCTCGGTATGGATGAGCGACCAACAACGGTCGAAAATGGTGGCTCGGAGTGCTGGCGAGGCATTGCACGTCGCAAGATCAGCCGTACAGAGGGCTGACACGAACAGGACGAATTGTAAATCCGGCATCCCGGGATTCTGGATATCCAACGACGGCATGGCGGAGCATTATCAATGGCGACCGGCATGGAGTCAACGGGCACAATGCCCTTACCGCCCAGACTGGTAGTACGACCGACGATCAGGAGTATCCGATCATGATTACCATTTCGCTGATGGGTCAGCTTCAAACCGCCGACGGCGAACGGGACCTTGCCTGTGAAGTTCCGTCCCCTATGTCCGTCCGCCAGGTGATTCAGCGGCAGGGCATTCAGTTGCGCCATCTCCTCCAGCTCATTCGCGAGAAAAAAGTGCTGGTGACCATCAATAAGAAGATTGCCAGCGAAGACTCACTGGTCCAGGACGGTGATGCGATCAGGCTGGTGGGGCATGACGGCATGGGAGGAACCGGGCTCGGTCCATCACTGTAACCATAGCGAGAAATAGACAGGGCCGGCCCCCCTCTCGGGGAGCCAGCCCTTTAGTTCTGTATTCGACATGAATGAAGCCGGAAGAAGGCGCGCCGCGGATGATCGCTGCTTACTTCTTCCCGAGGATTGCGTCCTTGGCGGCTTTAGCTACACGGAACTTGACGACACGCTTGGCTGGAATCTTGATGGCCTCGCCGGTCTGTGGGTTCCGTCCCATGCGGGCTTTGCGGTTCGCCAAGACTAGCTTCCCGATCCCAGGTATCACGAAAATGTTCTTCGCTTCCTTGTACGCCAAGGCGGCAAAGTCGTCCATGAGCTGGACAGACGCCTTCTTGGTCAATCCGGTCTTCTGCGCCAGATGATCCGCGATCTGGGACTTGGTCATTGATTTACCCATATGAGCAACCTCCTTAAAGAACGATGATGGTGAAATGTGGCGAACTCGCCCCTCGTGACTCCGCTTAGACTCAGTGAATATTCATAAACGAATAGTCCTGTCGTGGGAAGCGGCAAAAACTTGCGGAAGTCTATCCAAGCGCTCCAGGGCTGTCAACCAGAAAAACACAGGCCAGGCGTAGGGAAACGCCTTCACCCACTTCTTGCAGTTTTGAGACCAGCCAGCGTAGAGTACAGACAATTCACGTATTCATGAGTCACAATTGCCGTATCCTGGAGTCGCTAGCATGGCAAAAGAACTACCTATTCTGCCATCGACCGCCCAACCGGCTGACGAGGCACAGGCAGAGCCGTATCAGTATTCTCGTGTGTTTTGTCAGAAAGAAAACTCTCCCCCGCTTCGTTTGCTCTTGGAGTTTCTCACCTCACGCGGCCAGGCGCCGATCACTCCGCCGAACATGGACGACACCATGTTGGATGAATGGGCCTGGGTCCAGGTGACCCTCGGGTACGATCGCAATCGAAAACCGATTCAGGTGTTCTGTGTCAGAGATCGAGGGACGTATCAGGACGTGTTCGATAAAGAGAAGGAGCTGTTCCGAGGCCTCCTCTCCGCTCACGACGATATCGAGGCAGGCCTCGTACGTGAGTATGTCGAGCGCGCGCGGTTCGTGCTCACAACTCGGTTCGCCCAGAATGAGATGACCGATGAAGGCTATGACTTCAACGGATGGATTTTGGAATTCTACCAAGACCAGTGCAACGGCATCGTCCAGATCGACAACCAGGGCTTCTACTCACCGAAAGGCGACCTCATCATCGATCTCTCTATTAAAGTGGAATAAGCCACCGTGTCAGGCCCGACTCTGCCCACCATTTTTCCGCTGTACCACAAGATCGACCACTGGTTCCAGCGGGCAACCGCCACCCTGCTCGGTGAAGTTCCTTGCAGACTCGGATGTACCAGCTGTTGCATCGGCCCCTTTCCCATCACCCTCCTCGACGTCCAAACCCTCCAGCAGGGACTCGCCGACCTTCCGTCGGATCAGCGCCATCGCATCGAACACCGCGCCATCGAACAGACCACCGCAATGGAGGCCGCCTTCCCACAACTGACTCACACAGACCTGCTCGACCATTGGTCCGATCAGGAGATCGACCGATTGGTCACAGCGTTTCATCATCATCCCTGTCCAGCGCTAGAGACGGACGGACGCTGTGGCATCTACCCTCACCGCCCTTTGGTCTGCCGATCGATGGGCATCCCGACAGAAGATCGCGGTCTAGCCCATGGCGCCTGCGAAGTCCAAACCTTTATCCCAATCATACGGCTCCCCTCTTCATTCCGAGAGGAAGAAGATCGTTTAGCGCAGGAAGAGGCCGCAGCATTGGACACGCATCGTCGAACCACCGGATCGACAGGCGAAGAAATATTTCTGCCCTATGGGTTCTTACACCGCGAGACATGCGAGAAAATTGGGACGGGCGAGAACGTGTGAAGACTGAGCGGAAGTTTCCTCTTCGCGAGTCGCGCGTTTCTCGCCAGTCTCGCCCGTCCCTGATGAGTCAGGCTGGACAGAGGCTAAAATCCTGTGCTACTGTCCTCCACTTGGTTGCAGGAGCGCCTGTAGCTCAGCTGGATAGAGCATCAGCCTCCGGAGCTGAGGGCCACAGGTTCAAATCCTGTCAGGCGCACCAAACACAGGCAAGGAACAGTAGCCGCACGCAGATATCCGCCACGACATACCCGGTGGGCCGTTAGCTCAGTTGGTAGAGCAGCTGACTCTTAATCAGCGGGCCGTAGGTTCAACCCCTACACGGCCCACCAAATTTTCCAACCACTTACACCATCGTCGCCAGTGCTGGTCCTGCCGCCTGTGCTAGATTTGTGCTACTTGTGCTAGCCAGACGGTACCTCTCTAGTATTTCCACTCCCTCGCGAAGACTCTCCGGATAGTGGTGAGCATAGCGCTGGGTCATGATCGGCGACTTGTGCCCTAAGAGACATTGGACCTTATAGAGATCGATCCCTGATTGCACCAGCCGCGTGGCAAAGGTATGCCTCAGATCATGGAAATGGAAATTTTCGATACGGCACAACTTCATCGCTCCACGAAACGCGCGCCGGAGATGGCTGTCGTCAAGAAGGGTGCACGTATCACTCGGGAACACGTAGTCACTCTCGACCGACCGCACCTTGGTTTTTCTCTTCAGGACATCCAGCACGAGATTGTTGATCGGAATGGTTCGCCGTTCTCCGTTCTTTGACCGAAAGACGGTCACCGTTTTTCGGAAGAGATCGACTCCCTCCCACGTCAACTCTCGAATCTCCCCCATCCGCATACCGGTATTCAGTGCGAACAGGATGATGTCCTTCAGCCACGGTCTTGCCGCCTGGAGAAGACGCTCTTCCTCTCCCGTGCTTAACCATCGATCCCGCCTATTTCTTTCTTGTTCCATGGAGACGCGCGCGACAGGATTTTCCCGACACCACTCCCACTCTCGGATGGCGAGGTTAAACGCCTTCTTCATGCAGGCGAGCTCACGGTTGATGGTGGCCGGAGCCACCCCATCCGCATACCGCTTGGCTTTATACGCCACAATGCGCTTTGGCGTGATCTGAGCCAAGGTATAGCCGTGAAAGAAAAACAGCAGGTTCTTCGTATAGCCACTGACGGATCGTTGGCTCATCTGTTTCACGACATGTTCTTTCAGATATCGATCCATCAGCTCCGCAAACGTCCGTTCCTGCTCTTCTCGTTTCTCAAAGTACCGACCCTCCACGATATCGACGGTGATCTTCGCCAGGATCGCTTCCGCTAATCGCCGCTCCGAGGTGTCCGTGGACCGTCGCACCTGCTGACCGTGATAATTGAACCTCATCCACCAGACCGTATTTCTTCTATAGAGCCCCATTCACTCTCCTTTCCTAGGGCTCAATGCTGGTCCGGTTTCCCCGTGTCGGGGATTATAGATAGCCCGCTTCGCCGCCGCAATGACCGCGTCAATGTCGCCCCCGCGCCTCGGACATTCAGGCAGCGCGGGTCGGTGCTGTGCAAACCCTGCCAGCCATCCTTCGATGTCTTCTGGACGGAATCGAATGAGCCCATGAATGCGGACGCACGGGATCTTGCTCTGTGACACCCAGGCATAGAGTGTGGACGGTTTGATTCTCAGTTGTGCAGCAAGGTCTTTGATTGTCAGCAGCATAGAGACACGAACCGGGGGAGTCTCACGACACCCCCATCCCCCCAAGATGCGCCCGCGTGGCCGCCGGCGTCGTACTCGGAATACACCCCAGTGGGTGCGAGCTGGCGCTGAAGAGCAGCGGCCAGGCCTTCCGGGTGCCGTCCCGTGGGGCCCCTCCCGTTTCAGGCCTGTCCCCCGCGAGCGCGCCATCCCGCCTTCTTCTTCGACGCCCCACCCCCTGTGTTGTGAAGGGTGGGGCTAAACATCTTGATGAAGAAGGAGGCGGACATGGCCATTCACGGTTCACAGGGCATTCTGAAGATGAGTCGGCAGCCACAGCCGAGGAACGAATACGCGGTGCCGCGATTCCGGGTCACGCTCGTCCGCGAGAACCGGGCCGTGTCACCCTCCTCGCCCCTGACCACCTCGGTCATCGCTGCGACCGTCCTCAGACCGTGCTTTGCGGGACTGGACCGCGAACAATTCCTGGTCTGCGGGCTGGACGCGAAGCACTGCGTCATCGGGGTCAACATTGTCTCGATCGGCTCCTTGACCTTGGCCATCGTGCATCCGCGTGAAGTGTTCAAGCCGCTCATCCTGATGAACGCCGGCGCCTGGATTTGTGCCCACAATCACCCGTCTGGTGATACCGCACCCAGCCCAGAGGATCGCGTGCTCACCAGCCGACTCCGGCAGGGTGCCGACCTGCTCGGCATCAGCTTGCTGGACCATCTCATCCTCACCGACGAGGGCTGCTACAGCTTCGCCGACCAGGGCTGGCCCTGCACGTGAGGGCTCAGGCCCTGATCAACCGGAGGACCCAGATCACTGCCGAGGCCGTCAGCGCGATCCCAATCACCGCCGCCCCCCATCCGATGAGATCCGCCGCGAGCGCGTTGCCTAATTGATGTAAGTCCGTTGCCACTGTCGCGAGCACCATCGACCATGCCTCCTCCCAGAAAAGACGGCAGCCCGTGCACAGGCCACCGCCCCCTCAACCCGATTACCGCACCAACGACTTGACGCGCTTGTACGCGAAAATCGTCAGCGCCACCCCGATGAACACCACCCCCCACGCTACGATGTCACCCTTGACGCTGGTGATCGTGGTAGTCGTCGCGGCATCCACGGGGAACACCTGCGCCATGGCTTCCCCAGCCATGAGCACGAGTCCCAACACGAACAGCCCCAGTTTCTTCAACATCTTCCCTCACCCCCTCTCATTCAATTCTCCCGAGCAACAACTTCACGATCACACCGACCGCAAAGCCTCCCAGGAAACACGCCCCCGCCCAGTACACGATCGCATCGATGGCCGCTTGATCCATGGTGGTTCCCTAGAGTAACCCTGGCGGCGTCGCCAGAATCCCAGAATGAGTTGGCACATACGGAGGAGGGTCTGGGGCAGGTGCACCACCAGACGACCCAGGCACCGAAGGCCCCACACTCGTGGCCGAGAAGGCTGGGGCCGGTGTCGCAGCCCGTTCCGCTGCCAGTCGTTCCAGCGTGCGTGTGGCGTCCGTTGAGTCTGGGCTCGTGCCCCCATAAAGTACCCCCGTTCCCGTCAATACCCGCACGCCACGCACCATGCGCGAGGAGACCGTACCGCCTGACTCCCCCGCGATCTCGTCTTCCGTCATGAGCTGCCCGTCTTCTGAGACCCACAGCCACACCTTCTCACCGCCCCGGATCGTCGTCATGCCGCCGTGAATGCGCACCGGCCGCACCGGAGGACCCGCGATCGGTGGAGGACCCGTCACAGGCTGAGCCGCGTGCACAGCCGGGAGCGAAGGAGGCGGCGGGAGCGTCGACACGGCAGCCGCTGGTGCAGGCTTCGCACCGGAAAGCCAGCCCCCAAAGGCAAACCACCCGATAGCCACAACCAACCCCAGCCCCCCGATGAGTACCGTCGGACTGTTCAAGATGGACCCTCCTCGCGCCGTTTCACGCACCGCGGCTGAGGAATAGCTCGAATAGTAGGCGTACAACTTTGGTTCGTACTTCCCCGTGAACATCCGGATGACGTCCAACTCTTCAGGGTTCCCCCTCACAGACGCCTGATACCGATTCTTCAACCCAAACCGATCCAGCCGGCGAAACTTCGTGGTCGCCTCCACCAACCGATTCACCCCGAGCGTCACTTGCCCATACTGTTGACACATGAGCACGAGGTCGATGCCCCGGTGCCGATGGGTTTCGAGCCATCGCAATAGCGCCGGGTCCGTCTTGTCTTTCGAGCGAAACACGGTTTGCACTTCGTCGATCAACACCGCGGACCCAGGCTCCACCTGGAGCAGTCCAGCCTTCACGTCCTCTCCACTCAGCCAGATGGTCAGTTGCTTCTCCAGCTCTCCCTGGTCGCGACCCTCAAACAACGCGAGCCGATCCAGGTAAAAGCCATCGACAAAGACATACACCCGCCGACCGGCACGCACCCACTTGAGCAACCGTTCAGAGACCGCGTAGTAGGACTTCCCTGACCCTGGCACGCCCTCCAGCATTTCGATCATCCGTGACCCCGTATCCCCACGTGGTGACTCTCCCACAGCGCGAGCCGGATCGTGAGATCGTCCCCCACGATCTTCACCAAGACTTGAGACGGCGTCAGCTTCTCCTCACGCCCCACCTCCGCGAGCAACTCATACTGGTGATCCTGAAGGATCACGGTCACCAACTTCACCACTAGGACCCCCACCGCACAAACGGGACCGACTGCAACAGAAAGCGCACCCCCATGGCCCCCGCCAGAATGGCCAGGGCTTGGGACATCCCCGTGGCACCCAGCAGCCACGCATAGTGATCCGCGATCACGGGCACGACGAGGGACCCCGTCCCCACAGAACTGAGAAGGGTGTCGATTGGTGACAGCACCGAGTCCCACCCGATCAACCACACGTCCTTGAAGCTCGCGATCATATCCATGAGGAAGCAATAGATCAGATTGAGTAAGGCCGTCATGCGCGACCCCCGACAAAGATGATTTTGTAGGCCACGAACCCCGCAATGGCGATGATGATGGACCGAATCGCCAGGAGCATGCCGGCCCAGGCTGAGAAGTCAAAGGTCAAGGTTCCGAGGAACGCACTGGTGAGGGTATAGGTGGGGCTCGTCGTCGGCCACACGAGCGTACTCAGCAGATTCAACGCTGACAGCAACCCTGATCCCTTCCAGGTGTCCATGTGTGTTTCCAAGATCCCGCCAAAGCTCCGTTGTTCATGATTACCCACCGAACAGGACACCGGCGCCGTGTCCTCTTCTGTTGTGGTCTCTGTCGTGGTCGTCGATCCATCGGGATTGGTGGTGGTCGTCGTCGTGGTCGTACTCGTGCCCGTGGTGGTTTGCGTGGCCGTCTTGGTGTCGGTCGTCCCAGGGGGAGCGGTCGCGTGGGGATTCACGACCAGATCCGTCGGTCCCACTTGGCTCGCCGGGACCACCGCCGTGGGGAGTTCCGTCGCCGGGACGGGGTTCGACGCCGTCGCATCCGACGGGGTGGGCGTGGCCTGTGCCCCGACGGGCACCGTGTTGGACTCGATCGAGAGCGGGCTGTTCGCGGGTAACCCTCCGACATAGGTCGCGATCTCTTGCGCCGAGGGAGCCGGTTGGGTCCCGAACGTAGGGTCCGTGGCATTATATTGAGCCGCCGATTGGTGCAGGTAGACACACGACATGCCCTTAAAGGTCCAGGGCCCCGTCCAGCCATTCGGCATCGTGAGGAATTGACAGGTCGAGGTGTTCGGCGCAGGCGGCATCGGCGCAAAGGCTGTATTCAACGCATAATCATATTGAGGCCATGCCGGATCCGTCACCGCAGACATCGTGGTGGCGCCGGTAAAGGTATTGGTAAACCCTGGGATCGACCACGGGGCAGGCGGTGTCGCTGCGGCTTTGATTTGCGCCCTTTTCGTCGCATCGTAATAGAGCATCGCCAGCGTGACCCCCGCCACAATCCCGAGCGCCGGCCACCAGACGCACCCCGATGGAGCCCGCCGTGGACGTACTCACCAGGGCCGCCACCGACGAGAGGGTGGCCGCGCGTTGTGCCGCGACCATCGAGGCAACCGCCGCTTGAGACGCCACCCGCACATAGCCTGTCGTCGAGGAGGAGACTTGAAAGGCGTGAACCGGGAATGCGATCAGATAGACCGCAATCATCTCCGTCAGGAGGAGATAGCATACCGTTCTAACTCTGGTTACTGTTTTCCGCATACGATCCCCATCAGGAAACAGAGGACGAACAAGGCCGCAAACTCCAACTGATTGACGACTGTCAGATCCGTCCAGACCATGGTTCGTCCCCTTCTCCTCTTTTGCTCTCCCTCCGGAGGCTCTACTTACTCGCCGGCGGAAGGGCCACTGCGCCCGTGGGTGAATACCCGGTCACATCGATGAACCGTTGCCCCTTGTACTCCCGCAGATTCACCGTGAGGTGACAGGGCTTCATCTTATTGGCCTCCATCAGCTTGTAGAGATGCTCGTGTTCGTCTGAGATACTCGCCTCCAGGCTCGTCGTATCGTCCTCGAAGTAGAGCATCGCGGTTCGATACGTCCGGGTCCCGTCCTGACTCGGCTTCGACTTCACCCCCATGACCACGCAATTCGCGGCAAACTTAGACATGCGTCCCCCTTTCATTCGTCCATGGAAACCAGCCCTGTCGAGCACAGGACCACAGAAACACGAACACGGTCCCGCAGGCTCCACACCGGCCACGACATCGTGGCCCGCACATGTAGCGCCTTAGCTCACCGGTTCGGCATAGGCGGCAGAGATTCCGTTTCTTGGATTCCAGAACCGCATCTTTCGTTTCAGTCTGCTCAGTTCCTGACCGCTTGCGAGCAGCGCCAGGTGTTTTGCTCGCCATCGTTCCGCTCCCTCGACGATGGTCTTGACCAGCCACCGTTCCCCGGCCTCCGGGTGCGCACAGAGGAGGCCCAACATCGGAGACAAGCTCTTCTCTGCCCACCGCTTCACGTCTTCAATCTTCTGCACCGATTTGGCAATCTCCAACCGGGCCCGCGCCATCCCCTCCGTCAGGACTTTCCACCAGTCCAATAACGGCGCGTAATAGCGATCCTTGGGATGATCGGCTCTGGTACAGTCACGGAAATCCAAGGCACTGCGGAACACGCCGACGATGTACTTCTGGAATGAATCCTGATCGAGGCCAGACAAGGCCATCCCCACGGCATCAGCGCGTTCTGATTTCCATTCCATTTCCCATCGAATCCAGGTGCCCTCGACGGGCTTCTCTTTCGCCCGTTGTTCCGCGGCTTTGTCGTAAATTCGCAGATAGGTGTCCGACTGGCGGGACCCCATACACAGGGTTTTGCCGGTATCCAGGCCTGAACCTACATCGAGACCAGAAATCAGGCGGGACTGACGGAAGTGGGAGACGCAATTGCCGGCCTTGACTGATTCATAAATACGATCCACATCGATCACGCCATTGCGGTCATCGAGCGCCACATCAATGCGCCCGAAATGGCCCTTCTTTTCAAACACCCATGTCGCCATAGATTGGAACTGCTGATAAGTCCAGGCACTGATCAACTCTTGCGACAGATCCACATGCACTTCACGAGGGGCCCAGCTGGCATCCGTGCCGATCCGGCCTAATCCGCCTGCATTCCCACGGGACAACCAGCCTTGCCGGTAGCCCAAGAAACCCTTCTTATCCTTGATCCACTCCCCGCCGACTCGGGCGATGACCTCATCGGCGGTTGAGTCGGGTACGGTGAAACGAAACCAGCCGAGCACACAAGTCCAGATGCTCATACATTCCTCCGTGAAGAACCGTGGAAATTCCGCCCCCGTTTTACCGAGCGGGGGCGTTTTGCTGGGCGCGCCGCCGGCTGGCGCCGCCGGGCGCGCGCCGCACGAGTCCCGGTAACCCTTTCGCTAAAAAAATCCGCTGGACTCGTTCGAAATCGAACCGCAACATTTTGCAGATCCGATAGGCCGGGATGGTGCCGTTCCAATAGGCGCGACGAATAGATTGCGTGCTCACCCCCAATTCCTGGGCGACTTCCTTCACCGATAACATCGTGGGCTTCATTCGGGTCCTTTCTTTCGTAGATGCGCATGACGGTGCTGACCATACCGCCCTGCATGGATGGAGGGGAATTAGTCAGATGTATCCAAATGTGATCAGATGTATCCAGGTGCAACAGCAAGGGGGGGAAAGAGAGGCAACTTCAGTGCAATAGGTGGTTGGAGAGGAATGATGAGGAAAAGAGAAAGGTGCGACCCATGGCAAGCTATATGTAGTACTCCTAGTTACTGAACAGATACGGGAATACGTACTTGAGTTCTAACTCCAAGTGCAACGCTGCAGGCCCTGATCGGCTTTTGTCTTACAGGGCCACAGGCTTCCACACGACCGCAAGCGCCCGGGGCTTCACCCCGCCGAGCCAGGGACCGTCCGTCCTTTCGCGGATCAGGGCCACCGGAACTCCCTGGGCCACCAGCGTCCGCACAGCCCACACCCCCAACCTGACCGGCACGCCACATCGGGTTCGGAAGCCTCGCCCTCCCGGCAGCAGCCTCAGCCCCAGGAGCTGACTCGCCCGTGCGGCCTGCTCGTCATACCACTCATAAAAGCTGCCCACGTGAAAGAGCAGGACGCATTCGGGCCACCGCTCCGCGAAGAAGGCATACTGATCCTTGAGACGCGCGAACGTAGGCGGGACCATCGCGCGGGGAACCAGCAACCCTTCCTCCAGCACGAAGAAGTGGCGCACCCAGCCGGACCTGCTCACGAGCCTTTCCCGCAACCGATGGCTGTTGGCCATCGTGAGATGCGCCCGATAAGAGGCCCAGGTCGCCCGGAGGCGCGCGAGCGTCTCCGGATCGTGCCGGAAGACGGTGTGCCCTGATCGCGGTCGCACCAGCTTCTCTTGATAGTCCAGGAGCCGCGCCTTCAGCCGGTTCACCACCCGCCGCCGCACCAGCAGATACGCCGGTCGCACGATGTACCCCAGAAAGTCCACCCCGTTGCTGATGAGCTGCGGCCGCGCTAACGGATCCGTCAGGCGGAGCTGCAGCCGCTCCGCCAAGAACGCCTCAATCTGCGCCCGCCAGGCCAATAGTTGCGCCGGGTCTTCATGGACCAGCACGAAGTCATCCGAGTAGCGCAGGTACTGGCCGGCTTTCAGGTGATGCTTCACAAACCGGTCCAGTTCATTCAAATACACATTCGAGAAAAATTGGCTGCTCAGATTACCGATCGGCAGCCCGCGCTGATTCTCGGTGCCGAACAGGGTCTTGTGCGGCGGAATATGCCGCCACAGTTGCCGGTCGGTCTTGAACACCACGTCTTGCGTGCAGTCGTGGAAAATCACCGCCCGGGCCAGCCAGAGGAGCGCGTCATCCCGAATGCGCCGGGCGATGATCTGAAACAGGATGTCCTTGTCGATGTGGAAAAAGAATCCTCGGATATCGAGCTGCAGGACATAGCCGGGCTTCGTCCCATTGCGCGTGACGCGCCGCATGCACTGCTGCAGACGCGTCACGGCTCGATGGGTCCCCTTGCCTTTGCGGCAGGCATAGGAGTCGTAGATGAAGATCGGCTCCCAGATTCGCTCCAGGACCTCGATCAGCACATGATGCACCACCCGGTCGCGGAAATCTGCCGCGAAGATCTCCCGAAACTTCGGCTGCTTGAGGACGAAACAGACAGAACGCGAGGGATGGTAGGTCCGGTGTTCCAGCTCCTCTTGGAGCCGCACGAGGTTCTCCTCCAGCTTGGCTTCAAACCGGAGGGCATTGTGGGTGTTCCTTTTATGCCGCCGGCAGCGGAGATACTGCCGGTAGAGATTCTCCAGCGAAAAGAGAGGGGGCATCATGCTCACCGCGCACACACCAGGCGTGGTTGCTGTTGGTCTTATTGTCGTTGTTCACATTGCCATTGTTGAAGTTCACGTTCCACGCGTTGGTAGGATTATCTGCGTTCGTCGTCGCCGACCAATAGTTGGCCGACTGGACGCATTGTCTGCCCACTTTGGCCGATTCAAGAACGCGTCACGCTGACGCCGTTCTCAAACCCGCCTCACCGGAGGCCGATCCTCATGATGAGGTACGGCCCTCCTGTCCGCGCATGCCTCATTCAGGCGGGGCAGACGCACCATGATGCAACTCGGCACGCTCCCCGGTCTGCCCATCAGGCCTGGGATTCTGGCCGCCCCCCATCACTCCCGTCCGCTGACCGGACTGACTCTTGATCCATCCCTCGTTCTGTCGGCTGAGCGCCACCGCCAGCTCGGCGGCGTGCCCATAGGCCGTAAACTTCTGAAAGGCCTGCACCTCTTTGCCGATCCGCAGCAGCACGTGCAGCGATTCCAGCCGCTCTCGTAAGTCATAGAGCACCGGCAACTTGTCCCGCCGCGAGTTCGCCCGGATAATCACCGTGACCAGCTCCCGGCTCTGCTGCCGCAACTCACTGCCCAATGTGTACTTGTGATAGCGGCTGAAATTCCTCACCACCTGCTCGAGGTACACGACCAGGTCCATCGCCGTC
>JBBRRK010000028.1:0-25650 GCA_038200765.1 Nitrospirales bacterium | reverse complement strand
GTACGAGAGGACTGTGAAGGACGGACCTCTGGTTTGCCGGTTGTCGCGCCAGCGGCAGTGCCGGGTAGCTATGTCCGGTAGCGATAATCGCTGAAAGCATCTAAGCGAGAAGCGTGCCTCAAGATAAGCTCTCCCGGGGCGCAAGCCCCCTAAAGACCACTTGTAGACTACGAGTTTGATAGGCTGGGTGTGGAAGGCCTGTGAGGGCTGTAGCTGACCAGTACTAATCGGTCGTGCGGTTTAACATCATCATCTTTGCTCCTGATAGACATGGTCTGACGCGCGTAGAACGTGCGAGTGTTGAGTTGAGCATTTCGCGTGCTGAGTTATCTTCAGAGTAGCTCAAAACCAAGAACTGCGAACTCAGAACTCGAAGGAAGTTCCCGGTGGCATTACCGGAGGGGCCACACCCGTTCCCATCCCGAACACGGAAGTTAAGCCCTCCAAGGCCGATGATACTGCTGCTGTGAGGCAGTGGGAAAGTAGGACGCTGCCGGGTTATAAAAAGCCGGGCAGGTTGCAAAACCTGACCGGCTTTTTCTTTATATCCAATACCCAGGCAGCACCAGAAAGAAAATCAAAGGGTTTTATCCGTTGACATTGATTACGATACAACGATAAAAAGTCGCCGGTACGAGCAAGCTCGTGTTGGACCTCTTTCTGGTTATAAAAAGCTCGCTGATCGAAAGATCAGCGAGCCTTTTCTATTTCACGGCGAGGAGGTGAGGGCGGCCTGGTTATCCCCCGTGCTCACGCAACGCGCGGTAGCGGACAGGTTTCGAAATTCCGACTGGATAGATGTGATTGGTGTATGTGAAAAGGCGAACGCTTGTGGGGGTTTATTTCCGGTCAGCAGTCCCTCTGTCAGATTTCGTTTTGCTACTTTTTGCGAAATCCAAAAAACATGCCGACTGCGCCTGCTCCTGTTGACGGGAGATAGCCCGAGAGGAGGTGTTTGAGTCCTTCAGCTTCCCGATGTGCGGCTGAAATGGCGTGGTGGATTTGTGTTTCCACGGACATCCAGTCGAGATTGATCCAGCTGGTTTCTTCCAATACGGCAATGCCGGCCAGCAGTCCGCCGATGAATAGCGCGGCCATTCTCAGAAATCGTCTGGATGCCCAGCCGATAAAAAATCCTACCAGGTAGCTACCACCGATGCCTGCCACAGCAGGCGATGAGAAGTTTGCTGCCCATGAGGCGAGGCCGCCGACCATTGCAATCCCAGCGGCGATGACGGATTTTGCATTCCAGGGCGCTTCGGCCAGTACGGTGGCGTAGATGCCCTGGGCGGAGGAGCTTTCAGGCTGGTCCAGTTCTTGGTCCATGGCTTGCTACAGACGGTTACTCGCAAAGGTATCACAGGCCTTGGGATCACCCGTCTCCAATCCTTTGCGGAGCCACGTCATCCGTTGTTCCGAAGAACCATGCGTCCAGCTTTCAGGCCGAACCGCGCCGCGAGACATTTTTTGGAGCTGGTCATCGCCGATGGCTGACGCTGCGCGTAATCCTTCTTCGAAATCTCCTGGCTCGATCAGGCTCCGTTCACGCTTGGCGTGGTGGCCCCAGACGCCGGCGAAACAATCAGCCTGCAGTTCCATTTGTACCGACAAGGCGTTCCCTTCTCGTTCAGAGGTCTGGCGCTGGAGGCGCGTTACCTTCTCGGCAATGCCCATGAGATTCTGCACGTGATGGCCCACCTCATGGGCGATCACATAGGCCTGTGCGAAGTCGCCGGGTGCACCCAGGCGGTGCGACATCTCGTTGAAGAAGGACAGGTCAAGGTAGACTTTGTGATCGGAAGGGCAGTAGAAGGGACCGACTGCGGACGACGTGGCTCCGCATGCAGACTGGACGGCGCCTGTAAAGAGGACGAGTCGAGGGTCTTCATACAGCGGCCCAAGGAGTTGTTTCCAGGTGGTTTCCGTATCGGCGAGGACGACCGCGGCGAATTTTCCCAGTTTGTCGTCGGGCGACCCAATCGGTGCCGGCTCGGAAGGAACTGACGATTCCGGCATGCCCTGCACGCCGTTGAGCATATTGAGAAGGGTTACGGGATTGATGCCGGTGAAATAGCTGACGGCGAGCACCAGGACGATACCGCCGATGCCAAGCCTTCCCACTCCTCCGATCCTGGCCGGTCCCATCCCACGACGATCTTCGACATTGCCGCTTTCTCGTTGGCCTTCCCAGCGCATGAGGACCTCCTGATAGGGCGTGTCGTGTCGAGCGGGCGGATCAGGCCGGCTCTTTCTCCATGGCCTGAATAAACTTGTCGGCTTCAGCAATGGAGCGGTTCATGTCTCGGACCAGTCTATCGACCTGGGCGTCGATCTTTACCAGCTCTCCTTTCATGGCGACCAGCGCACGCGCATTGAGGTTATGTTTCAGATAGAGCACTTGATCACGGAGTGGCTTCAGGACCGGATCGATGCGTTGCTCAGCCCGATTCATGGCGCTGAGCATATCTTTGTAGCGGGCTTTGGTTTGAGTGAGCTTCGCCTCGCTCTTCCGGCGCAAGTTTGCACTGGAATATTGGCCGAGTTCGGTCTCCCATTCTGAGAAGAGCGCATCGGCCACGCTTTCGACGTCTCGGATGCGTTTCCGCACTATCTCGGCACTGTCTTCGCTGCTTTGCAGTTCACTGTTGAGTGTCTTATACGTGGCTTCTAGGTCTCCACCTTGGTAGCTCATGACCGTTCCGAATTGCTCCAAAGCGCTTTGAATGTCTTTCTTGGCCTCTTCCTGTGCGTCACGGGCTGACTTGACGCGGCTGCTCAGGATATCGCGCTTGGCGTACCCCATCTTATCCATCGTGGCGATATAGACGGTGTCACAAGCAGAAAAACAAAGGGGAATCATGAGGAGCACGGCCATCAGCGCGACTCTCGACATCGGTACCTCAGTTGGAAGTGGGAGCAATTTCCACGCAGTGATCTCGAAGACGGATCACCTGATGCATCATAACCGAAGCAGGGGGGAGGGGGAAGCCCTGATTGACGCAGGAGGTGCCCATCGAGAGTGAGCTTCTCCCGCGTATAGATGGCTACTTCGATGAGGCCGCACTGGTCTTGACTTGACCGGCGATTTCTTTGAGGTCCTTGGGATACAGTACAATCTCGATTCGTCGGTTGGATGATCGCCCCTCTTCGGAGTCGTTCGAGGAAAGGGGTTGTGTGTCCACGTAGCCGACGGCGGAGAGATGCTGGCGGTCCACGCTGCCCTGATCGATCAGGTAGCGTACCACGGTGGTCGCTCGCGCTGTTGAGAGTTCCCAATTTGTTTTGAAGCGGTCTTGCAGCTTTGAGCTGATGGGCACATTGTCGGTGTGGCCTTCGATCCGGATCTGTTTGTCCGTGACCGTTTTCAAAATGTCACTGACCTGTTTCAGGACTTTCACGCCGGCAGGCTTCACCTGTGCTTGACCCGAGTCGAAGAGGACGCGGTCCACCATATTGATGGTGAGGCGGTCACGAACTTGTTGGATGGTGATATTGCCTTTGGCAATTTCGTCTTGCAGCGATTTGGAGAGCTCTTCCTGTGTTCGTGTCAGCCGTGTGATCTCTTCTTCCTTGGCGGCTCGTTCTTGATCGAGCGTTGCGGCCAATCGGGCCTGCTCCTGGCGCATATGTTCACGCTCTTTCGCGATACGGGCGGCGTCGCTCTGCGCGTTGCTGAGTTCGCTGTTCAATTGCCCTTTCTCCTTCTCCAGGCCATCTAGGCGGGACTGTAACTCGCTTGAACGCGTTACGAGCGCTTCACGTTCTTTGGCCAACCCGGCAGTCAGCCGTTCGGCGGCTTTGCGCTGAGTCGCGGCCTGGTTCAGCTGCTCTTTTAGCTGGGCGGATGCTTTCTTTGACGCTTCAAGTTCGGTGAGGGTTTGTGTATGGGTTTGGGTACTCACGCATCCCACCAGTGCGACAGCCCACAGTATGGCCAATGCGGAGCCCGGAGTGGCATGATTCGATCAATCAAGTTTCGTCGCATAGTCTTCTCCTATGAAATGGTAGCGAACGGAACATTGTGAAGATGAGCAAGCTCAATGCCAATAATTCAAAAATGCCGGTAGAGAACAGCTCATTTCTCATGGGGTTGGAGAAACCATTGTCGCTTGGTGTGTGAGGTACTGCGAGGGGCTGGAGTATGATGCTGCAGTCACTATAGGGCCTACCATACAGTGATGGAGTGTGTTGGGGTCATGCCAGTCGGCTGGTTCAAGGAAAGGGGAGACTAGGGAGGGCTGTAGGCGAGGGACTGCACAGCCATTGTTACTCTCGTCGTGGGGTAGGTGCCTGAGGTATAGTGTGGGCATGACACGATATCTTTTCTCTGGCTGGTTAGTCGCCAGTATCCTGTTCATAGGCTGCTCCTCTCAACAAATCGTCCCCGAGTCGATGGAGCCGCTCGTTGATAGAACAGTCTCGTTTCGAGACCTGCTGGCCTCACCAGAGTCCTACAAGGGGCGTGTGCTTGTGCTTGGCGGTGAGGTGCTGAAAGCAACACGCCTCCACGACAGCACACAGATCGAACTGTTGCAACTTCCACTTGAAGACGGAGAGGAGCCGAGCCTCGATCGCCAGCAATCACAGGGACGGTTCCTTGCGTTGCAGCAAGAATTTCTTGACCCGGCCACGATGGTCCAAGGAACACGGGTGACGATGGTCGGGGAAGTCTCTGGGGCGAAGACCGATCGCCTCGATGATGTCGAGTATCGCTATCCCACGCTGGTCGTGAAACATCTGCATATCTGGCGGGTTCAATCCTATCGTCAACGGCAACCGGGACCTTCCATAGGGATCTTTGGCGGCATGGGAATCGGCGGTGGATCTCGTGGCGGTGGAGGATTCAGCCTCGGGTTCTGATCGGGTTCTTCTTCGCCGAAAAGCCTGCAGCGTACGGCCTTCGTCGCCCAAGTGGCTCTTTCGGCAGAGTAGGCGCAGGGAGCGTCAGTGGTAGGATTGTATGCCTCAAATAGGCCTTGTGAGTGAATCCATCCTATCCGCCCGTGAACCTAGCCCTCGCACGATCGCGTTCAATAAGCCCTATGGCGTGTTGCCATGTTTTACCGATCCGGACGGGCGGCAGACCTTGGCGGACTATATCGATCTGCCTGGTGTCTATGCAGCCGGCCGTCTTGATTTGGATAGTGAAGGGCTCCTGTTTCTGACGTCGGACGGTAGGCTGGCACATCACATCACAGACCCGCAGCATACGTTGCCGAAAGTGTATTTCGCGCAGGTCGAACGCCTCCCGAACGAGGAGGCCTTGGAGAAGTTGAGAGAGGGGATCGTTCTGAACGGAAAGAAGACCAGACCTGCTGAAGTGCGGTTGCTGTGCGACGCCCCACAGTTGCCTGATCGCCCCGTGCCTATCCGTTTCCGCAAAAACGTGCCAACTACCTGGGTGGAGATGACGTTGTGCGAGGGGCTGAATCGACAGGTCCGGCGCATGACTGCCGCAGTGGGGCATCCGACGTTGCGACTGGTGAGGATCGCAATCGGGCCAGTTGTACTGGGCGACCTCCAGCCCGGCCAATGGCGGAGTGTGACAAGTGGCGAGGTTGCAAAGATCTATGCTGCGGTTCGTCGATAAATCCTGAGGCCTCTTCACGTCTTCTCCATAAAGCTAAACGAAAGGTACCCAAGCTGACGCGCGGCCGCCTTGATAAGGTATCCAGCATTGATATGCCGGAAGTGTGAGGGGTGATAAACAAATACGACTCTCGCTGCGTGGTTATAGTAGTCGTGGGTCTGTTGATGAGCCTCGTCGGCTGTCAGGCAGGAGGCGGAAAGATCTTGTCTGGGCAGCCCTGTTCGGAGATCGAACGGCAGATCAATTTTTCAGACAGGATCGAGACCCTCAACCGATTGGCCGATGCCTTTGAAGAGCGGTGCTATGACACCGTGATTATTCATGGCGACAAGGCCCGGTCTGAGTTCAGGCACAAGACCTTTTCCTTCCTGAAGGAAACCAGCCACGTCTTCATTCCGGAAGGCTCCTTCATCGATTACGTGATGGAAAGTTATGAGCGCGGGTATCTCAGCCTCCTACTGGCGGCGAGCTATTCGAACGTGCAGAAACCGGAGGAGGCGAAGGTCGAGCTCAGGCAGCTGGATCATGAGCTATTCACACCGCTTTACAATTACGGCGAAGACCCGGTCAATTTGTTGTTGTCCGCTGTGTTATGGGAGCGTGTAGGGGAGGTCAATGAGGCGCGTGCTGATTGGCTCAGGCTGAGAGACCTGGGCCTGATGTGGAAAGGCCAGCAGGATGCGGTCAGGCAATTTGCCGCGCAGGAGGTGGATCGAATCGATAGCGGGCATGGCTTCAGCGAGCCGTGGCATGTCTATGGTATCCGCCGATTTCCTGAACTCACGTGGGACCTGCAATTCTTTGGTTCCACGAGCGGATATTTTTCCGTGAAGGCGGACGGGGAATTTCTTCCTGCTTGTCAGTCCGACACCGGGGTGCGGCTATCCACGCAAAGTTGGTTCGAGAAGGTGGCCATTCGCCATAGCCATGGGTACCACCCGCTTCTCAACGTGCAGGCATGGGTCCGATTGCCGATCGGTTTGACCTACAGCTTGGTCCCATTGGCGGCAGGAGCTGGTATCATGGTCGGAGGCTGCGTGCTAGATGCGGCAGCCAAAGGCAATGGGGCGCTCTGCCAGCTCTCGGTGATCGGGGGAATGGCCTTGATGCGTACCGCGCCAGCCGTGCTCGAAGGCGCGTTACAACCGGATCTGCGGCATTGGGAACATGTGCCGGCAGCCTTCGTGGTGACGAGAGCGGCAACGCCAGAACTGGAACCCTGCTTTCCGAAACGTGACACGGCTGTTCAACGGCTTTGGTAGGAGTGATTCGCCGGCGTGATTCAGCCGGTGTGTATGGACTTCGTCGAGAAGTATGGCGTCTCAACGAGACGTCGCATGAAACGAGGTAGAGGGTAGAGGAAGCGCGCGGCTCATTTTCTTCGTGGGCGACGACGGCGTCCTTGTGGTTGATCGAGTGCGTGGCCCCAGTGGGACAGAAATTTGGTGATGAAGGCGTGCTCCTGATCCGGCTCCACGGCCAACGGGGCCAGTGCGAGCGCGACGGCGAGCGAAATGTGATAGCCCACTGAGCGGGATGCCAACGCGCGCTGATAGGCGGGATGGGCTTGGTTGATCCAGACGGTGGATTCGATGAGCCGGCCCAGATCTGAGTTATCAGGATTGTCCTCGAACTGAATTCCTAACCCGTACCGCATCGGAGCACGAGAACGTCCCTGACCCGGGAACATGGCAGATGGTGAATCAGGGATCGTGGATGTCGCAGGCTCGGGGATTGCCGTGTCCTGGTCGGTAGGTGGAGGGGGTGTTTGTGGCTGAGCTGGTTCGGTCTCATGTGGTTCCGGTTCAGCCGTCGGTGGGGCTACCAGAATGGCAACGGCTTCTGTTCCAGCCGCAATGTCGGGGATTTTGCCATCGATCGGCAATCGTTTTTGGCCGCCGACTCGGCGTTCGACGAGTGAGGTGAGTAGTGGAAAATCACCGGACAATTCTTCCAATACTCGATCCAGATCTCGCTCCAATGGCCGCATCATCCGAGATGAGGCTTCCGGCGTTCCGGCGCGCCCATCTCCCCAGGCTTCCAGTTGCCGGGAGACGGCTTTTTGGATCGCTTTGCGATAGGCAAGATAGGTCGCTCCTCGGGCTCCCGTGCGAATGAAATCCCCTTTGTTGAGCGTGAGCGAGGCGGCGAGGTCTGGGACTTCGATTAAGCCGTTGATCCGTTCCGACTGCAACGACGTCACACCCAACCAGTCCCATCCGCGTTTGATGACTTTGCCCAACGTGCTGATTGCGACGCCGCGTTGATCTTCCGGTAGTGGCGCGGCATGGCGGGACAAATACCCCAACGCCGACGGTTTGCGTCGTCGGGCCAACCGAACGGCCAACGGAGCGTGGTCGAGTGCCGACAGGGGGTATCGTGCTAAGGGTCGCCCATCGACCTCGAATGCAATACCGGACGGGTAATGGCAGGTGAGAAAGGAATCAAAGGGAGGTTCAAATAACGGTTGGAAATGCCGACGCAGCACTTCTTCAACAAACCCAGGGTCTACCAGAGGAGAGAGTGGGGTGTGTAGTTTCAGCCGCACCGCAGTGTCTTGTTCGCCGATCAGTCCAGACGGAGGCACCCATTGCCACGGTGCGCGGTGGCGCGAGGCCAAGTGCCATCGCGTCGCCACATGCGTGCTGCCACGCTTGGTTTCGGTGAGCACCTCTTTGCAGACCAGCAGCCCTAGCTTGATGCCGACTCCGGCAAATCCGATGCCCTGACCGCGCACTTTTGTGCTGGCGGCGATGTCGTGATACTGCCGCATCGACTTCCGCTGCATGCCAGACCCGTTGTCTATGACGGTCAGCGTGGACTGTGCGGGCTCAACCGCCATGGTGATTCGGCTGGCTCCTGAGTCCAGAGAGTTAGCAATGATTTCGGTGAGGATTGTGTCTGAGATACTGTAGGGATAGGCATCCCGTAGGTCTTCCAACAGATGTTCAAGATCGACGCGGGTCTCGCCCATGTATCACTCCGTGAGGTCTGCCCTGTGTGGCCGAAAGGGACTGTAGACGGGAGGCGCAGGCGAAATCAAGACGAGATCAAAGTCTGAGGCTCCAGCCGGGATCGATCATGAGTCATTGGGTTAGGCGCGCCGCACGCCGCAATCGAGGAGGCGTGAGAGGTGAGAGGTAGGAGCGGGAGACAGAGTGGTTGTGAGGAGAAGGCGTGCGACGAAGTTTGCCTTCGCCTCAGCCCTGCGCCGCGAAACGGGGCTGGTTGGCAGGATGGCAGGTTCGCGGCTCCGGTGACGGCTCAGACGTGCATGGCCGGTTGGCTGCTGGGCTCCACAACTCGTTCCATTCTGACTGCGTCGAATGAAACTTCGAACAATGTTCGCCCTCACTCAGAACCGAACACAGCCACGTGGCCATGTGAGCTGCCGCATGTCGCCGGAAAGCCCGTCCATCCTGCAGAGTCTGACGAGAAGGACCGAAAGCTAAGGGCAAGAGGAGGGGCAAGCATGCCGCCCCACGCTGCGAAACATCTCGATATTTGATTACGAGACCTGACCCCTGTTTTCTTCATATTCCGTCGGAATGAGACGGTCAATCTGGAGAGGAGGACCGCCGCCGTGCGCGGTGAAATGGAGCTGGTCTGGATTGCATCCCGCAGAGTGATCAGACGAGGCTCCGGCCCATGTGTAGCTTCGGATTCGGTCAGTGTCCGCGTTCCTCCTCAGCCGAGTCTCGACGGGTCCCCGCTCCTCCGGCGACGTCCGCTCTGATCCCAATCTCGGTGCCGAAAAATGTAGAATGTCCCCGTTGTAAGGCTCAGACTCCTGTCCTCCTGGTCACGATGGTTCTGCCGGGGAATCAGTGCGCGGCCAGGGCCGGATAGTCGCTGTAGCCGTCGGGTCCACCCCCATACAGCCGATCGTAGTTGACCTCGTTCAGCAGGGCCTGTTTCGCGAAGCGTTCGACCAGGTCTGGGTTGGCGATGTACGTCCGCCCGTACACGATCGCATCGGCCGCACCGCGTGCCACAGTCGATTCGCCGCTCTCACGCCTGTAGCTCCCGTTGCTCATCAGTGCACCCTGGAAATGTCGGCGGGCGATCGTCAGGATGGCTTGCTCCTCAGGCAAGGCGTGGTCCTCGTGCCGTATTTCGAGGAACGCGATCGTTCGTCGGCTCAATTCCTGCGCCACATAGGTCACCAGCGCGTCGGGCTGGCTGCCGACCATGTCATTGAACGGGACCAGGGGCGAGATCCGCACCGCGACGCGCCCGGCGCCCCAGACGCCGATGGCGGCATCGGTTATCTCCAGCAGAAAACGAGCACGGTTGGGAACAGAGCCCCCATAGACATCCGTGCGTGCGTTGACCCCGTCGCGCAGAAAGTTATCGACCAAATAACCGTGAGCGCCGTGGATTTGCACCCCGTCGAAGCCGGCCCGTTGGGCGTTCTGTGCGGCGAGCCTGAACATGTCCACATACCGCGGGATTTCCTCAGTGCGGAGCGCGCGCGGCACTTCGTAGGGCTTGGCGCCCTCCGGGGTCTGGGTCACGTCATTGCGAATCGCGGTGGCGCTGCTGGAGACCGGTTGCTCGCCTTCGTTCAACAGCGAGTGCGCGGCACGCCCGGGATGCCAGATCTGCATGAAGATGCGGCCGCCTTTGGCATGCACGGCGTCCGTGACTCGTGTCCAGCCGGCCACGTGCGCGGGGCTGTAAATGCCGCCTTCACCGATGAAGGCGCAGGCATGGGCATCGACCATGGTGCATTCCGTCATGATCAGCCCGCTCGATGCCCGTTGGGAGTAATAGTCCACCATCATATCGGTGGGAATATGCGAGGGCCCGGCCCGCACGCGGGTGAGGGGAGCCATGACGATCCGGTTGGGTAAGTGAATGTCCCCGGCCTGCAGTGGGGTAAACAACGTGGTCATTGGGCGTTCCTTTGAGTAACAGGTGAATCGTGGGTGAGAGAACGTATAAGCGAGATGGTGAGGGAGTCAAGGCAACAGATTGAGTGCATGGTGAGAAGGAGTGTCCCTGCTATCGGGAATGGTGGTTGTAGGCGAGTCACAGGGATGCAGGAACGCCGACGGTGTATCGCCAAGGCGAAAAAAGACTCCCGACCCCTTTAGTTTTCCGCACGATGGTCAACGGAATGTAACACTGAACCGATAGAGAGCAAATGGCTTGAGCGAAATACGTCCGCGTAGCTCAATCTCTTCGGCCTGGCCGGAGGCTAGCTCGCCTTCTTCATCTCTCCTGCCAGCAAATCGTTGATGAGTGATTGATAGGGGACCTCCCGCTTGGCTGCGAGGGATTTCAGCCAGCGAAGCACCGTGGCATCAAGTCGGATAGCAATGAGTTGCCGTCGTTCCTCCCCTAATGGAGGCCGTCCCACCCGACGCATAGAGGCAAGCTGCCGGTCGGACAACGGGGGGATGTCCGAATAATCAATCTTTCGCTTCTTGATAGCGCGTCTTTTCTTTTCGGTTCGCCAATCGCGCACTGATGACTCTGATAGTTTTTTCATGGCCGTGGCTCCTGAGCGTGTAGGCTATGACGAGAATGTTACCGGCTGCCGATTGTGCCAATCGGAATCGTCTCGCTTCCGTAGTCGAGTGGTCGATATCCTCACCGTCAATACCGGCCGAGTCAAAGAAGGCCGTGCCGGCTTCTTCAAAGGAGACCCCATGCTTGGTCTTGTTACTGGTTGCTTTCTTCGGGTCCCATTCGAACACCGTATAATGTATATACTAAACTAGGGCTATGCGCAAGTTGGCTCATTATGGAAGAGCCAGTCGTCAGAAGTGTGCCGCCACGATCTCGCCAGTTTCTAAGCGAGAAGCAAGGGAGGCCGTCGCCGCGCGCCGCGAAACGGGGCCAGCCGACATTGCATCACGACGCGCGACCAAAAAAGACTCCCGACCCCTTTGTTCTTCCCTATTCGCTCAATTCCTGTTAGCGGAAACATCAGGCTAGGACTTGTGTCCTTTAACTATTTCCCCGTGAAATGCAGTCGCACGTGAATCACTGAGAGCCGCAACGTAGTCCTTCGCAATGATCAGGTCCTCTATGGGGACTGTTAAGTCTTGACCGACTTTATACCGTGTCCCGATCATCAAGTTCATTGGCAAAAATCCTACGAGGTCCCTTCGAAGCGTGACTTTCTTCCCGACCTTGATTCGGTAATAGTCCATATACTTCGAGCCATTCAGCCTTTCGTATTCGCTTTTGAATCGTTTTTCTATGAGGTCTGGCATCACGCAATAGGTAATACATAGTTCGGCGACAATGCGGGATGCGTGAAGGTTCGCGGAAACGACACGCCTGTCCTTGTGCAGCTTGGCTGCCTGCAACTTCGTCCAAATCTCTTCTACATCATGGAGGATTTCCTCTGAATGTTGAATCGTGTATTCGCCGGCCGCTCTCACGGAGTTGGGGGAACTGCTTGGGAGACGTGCTATGCGTTTGCTGCTTGCAATGAGAATATCCTCCATCAGGATCTTTAGTATCCATCGCCTTTGCTGTAGGAATCGTTGATGTAGGGTAATTGCTGGGCCAAGCGTGAAGTCCAGCGGGGGGGCGTGAAAGAAGCGACAGGAAAGCAGGTCTTTGCTCGTTAATGCTCCGAGTCTGATTCCATCCTCAAGGTCGGATATCAGATAGCTGATCTTATCCGCAGCGCGAACGGCTTGGCCTTCGAGATGGCAAAATCCTGACGGGATTATGTCCCTGTGCTTGGAACGCTCCAGAATTGTCTCCGAGGATAGGGCTCCACTGTTGTGCAATAGGTATGCTTGATCACGCACTCCAGAACTTCAAAGGTAAGATTCATGCCGTAGAACGAAGTTGTCGGGGACGTAGAATAGGGCCCTTCCAGATAACGTACGACATCGACGCCATGCTCATAATGATTGAAACCTGCCAGCTCGTCACTGATCATGCTCAAGAGTTTGTCAAGCGCATGTTCCCCTGCATGGCCAAAAGGTGTGTGTCCGATATCATGTGCGAGCGAGCCTGCTTCAAGGAGGTCACTGTATAGGCCGAAGCTGGCTCCAATGGTAGCAGAAAGTTGGGAGACCTCCAGGCTATGGGCAAGCCGCTGGCGAAGATCGTCATCGTGCTCAACAGGAAAAAGTTGGGTTTTGTCGCTCAGCCGGCGTAGTCCAGATGACCATAAGATTCTGTCGCGGTCCCGTTGGTATTCGCCGCGGTAATGGTCGAGCTCTTCGTGATGCTCGCGTGAAGTTAATGGTGGCTCGGGTGGTTTGGTGGCCCACTCTGTAAGTCCTTTTTCTCGGGCCTCTTTGATTTGGTCAGGGGAGCGGAGTGGTGGTGCAGCAGCAAATTTAGACCAGAGGGATAACAGATCGTCTAGTTTGGTGGTCGCTTCAGTAGCAACGTCTTGTGCCACTTCGAGATCGATGAGTTTTGTGATTGTTGCTTTCTTGCTCAGCTTTTGATTCGCCCAGCAGTCGAGAATGGAACGAACGAGGGGTAAGTCGCCGACCCAGGCCCCTATCTTTTCGCTTGTCCAGAGGTCGGGTACTTCTCCAGAATGAGCACGTGTGCTGATATTCTCCGAATACTTCTCAAGTTTCGCCGCGACGATGCTCTTGCTTGCCGACTGGGTACCTCGCAAGAACACTCTGAACTCGGTGCTCTCCCTGGAAAACGCCTGCCCGGCTTCCTTCTGAAGGGCCTTCGAGGGGAGTAATTTTCCAGAGTTCTTACGGATATGCAGAAGGTCTGCTGATCGCCAGGGAACTCCCTTGAAGCCGTCAAGACGCTTAAGCGCAGCCAACTCGAAGCGAGGTACTTGGTAGTGGACGGTACCTTCCTCAAGAACTAAGAGTTCGTGCCCGGCAGAGACCAAGTCTCGAACGAGTTCGGCGCGAAATAACTCAATGCCTGGGCGAGTCAAGCGACCAGGGAGAGTGCAGTAGAGTTCACCTTTTATACATGTGGCAGCTAGTGCGCTGGCAAGAAATGTGTAGATGGCTTCAGGGTACCACGGTGGATCGATTACGGCGATATGAAAAGACTCGTGTAGTTCTTCCGGAAGATCATCGGCGGCATCATAGGTGAGCAAGCTTGCTCCTTCTGCAATTGGCTTCAATGAAGAGATCACGTCTCCGTCGATGTCGAGCACGCTTATTCTCGTATCACTACGAGCGAGATTTCCCCCCAATGTTGGAGTCCCAAGGGAAAATACACGACACTCTGTGAGTTTTGCTGCCTGTGTTCGCACAAGACGTGAAAGGTAAGAAAGTCCTCGTGTGGAAAACCACCATTGGCTGCGTGAGGGATCGGGGGCAGGCAGTCGATATGAAATACTGCTCACATCATCTGGCGTGGGAAATTGCGCTCTTGTGTTTTCGTTCGAGGGTTGTCCGCGCTCTTTCTCCAGCAGTCTTGCGCCTAAGACCGGATCTGCCCCTTGGCAATGCTGCAATACTTCGTTCAGGTCGGAAAATCCTGAGGCAAGGGCAACTCGAATACACTTTGTCACGTTGTTTTCGTATTCGGTAGCAGGGTTCGGCTGAGACGTCATGATCGTATTGCCCCGTGAGTAAATCGCTGTGATAGTGAGGCCAACCGTGAACGCGGCTAGGAACAACTCGGCGCCAGGCTACTTCTCTAGGAGTGAAGTGTCAACAGGGTGGAGTTGGAAATGCACGTATTATAAGGGGTGGGGCGCCGTGCGCCCGGAGTTCTGTCTGCCACTTGTAGAGTTGATTGCGCGCGATGCCCAATTCGCGGGCAATCTCGGACGCGGGCCGGCTCCCACTCTCTAACAACTGGACCGCCTCGCGTTTGAACTCTGGCGTGAACTGCTTGGGTACACCCATCGGTCACCTCCTCGGGGAATCCTGTCCCAGTTCAAAAAAATAAAAGGGGTCGGGAGTCTTTTTTCGCTTCGGTATTTAGAGAGCTTCTATCTTTTTCCTTGAGGGCGGGGTAGATGGTCTCCCACTTCGCGTGTCCAACGAGGGTGTTCTTTTTCTGCCTCCCATTAGGGGGAGTGGCCAAGGTTGCTTTCGACTGCACGCGTCGAATGAGGCTACGGATGATCCCTCCGAGCTTGCTCGTTCTTTCTTCAGGGATGGGGGCTGAGTGATCTTCCATCGCGCGCATCCAATGAGGGCCTTCGGAGGCCGCGCGTTGCGCGAGCACAGAAGATCATCAGGCTCCATCCCTACCTCTGTTCCGCGAGCACAGGAGACCGTCTAGCCTGTCCTCACACCTTCCCAAGTATTTCCTCGAAGAAACTCTTCGTCGCTGTCATATGCTGCTCGATATCACTCTGTAAATGCCTCGCTCCTGCTTGCCAGTCGTCGGTCGTGTAGCAGACGCTGCGGGCCAGGAAGACGAACTCCTCTGAGTCGGGCGGCGGGAGGACCAAGTCCCTTGTATTGCCGAGGGTGAATCGTTCTACAGTTTGATGATGTAATGGACGCTTCGGCCGCCTCCGGCTGGTACGAGCACTCCCTTGTCTGCGAGATCCTGCAAATCACGCGTCGCTGTGGCCTTGGATGCGCCGGTGATGGCCATGTACTTCTTTGCGCTCATGCCGCCCTCGAAGCCAGTCGAGCCCTCGTCTAGCATGCGGCGAAGGATCTGCATCTGGCGGTCATTGAGCTGATCTCTCCACCGGTCGAACAGTCTGGCTTTCTTCAAGGTGAACTCGATCTGTTCTTCAGACTGAATTTGCGCGTCCAACACTATGCGAACGAACCAGGTCACCCAGGGGGTGATCTCATTCGACTGTTGTCCCTCTTGCAGCGCCTGGTAATACTGTTTCCTATTGGCTTCAATCGCCCTCGATAGGCTTAGCAATGCCGGACGTCCGAGCCCCTGCGAGAGCGCCTTCTCGGACAAGGCTCGTCCGATGCGTCCGTTGCCGTCTTCAAACGGATGGATCGACTCAAAGTAGAGATGCGCGACCGCCGAGCGTACTGCCGCCTTTCGAATCTCTTGTTTCCCGCCTGGGGCCGTGTCATTGAACCACTGAATGAAACGTGTCATCTCTTCCTGAACCGTGGCCGACGGCGGCGCTTCGAAATGCACCCCTTCATGTCCCACCGGCCCAGACACCACCTGCATTGGTTCGGCATGCGTCGGCATGCGTTCGCCACTGGCCGGACGCAATGCGTCGGTGTCCGGCCATGATCATGCGGTGCCAGGCATACAGCGTGTCTTCTGAAAGTGGGGCGGCTACACTGTTCCTGACGTCGATCATGAGTGCTGCGGCGCCGTTGGCTCTTTTGTCCCCTGCCGCAGGGCCGCTTTCCATGCCGAGATTGTGCCGGATTGACGACATGACATCTTTGCGGCTGAGCAGTTCCCCTTCGATGGCGGATGTCTTCAGCGCCTCGACGACCATCATCTCGATGGTGGTTTCCACCTGCGCGTCTGCTGTCAGCCCTTTCAAGAGTCCGCTTGCGTGACCGGTTCTCTCGGCAAATGTAAGCAGGATCTCTTCGACCCCGGAGAGGTCGTATCGGAATTCGGGCCAGTCGCGTTGCTGCCAGTTATAACGCATGAGGCGATTATATGCCTATTTGGCTCATGTGGTATGAAAATGTGAGCCGAATAGTAGCTGTGTTCGGCTGATGGAGGGGACCGCATGTATTTATCTGAAGTAGATTACGAGTGAGATTCGCTGAGGGCCGGCATTTTCCCAATTTATAGTTGTCCAAAGATCTGTTCAAAAAACTCCCTCGTCAGCTTCATGTGCTATTCGATATCGGACTGCATATGCCTCGTGCTCCGGCTTGCCAATCATCCGTGGTGTAGCCGACGCGGCGGGGAACATTGCCGGGGTCGATGCTTGACTTGACACTTCGGAGCAGATGAAGGAAAGAGCGGGGTAGGGATTGATTCTTCTTTGCCAAGGCTCTGGAGAATTTTTCTGGATTACCCGCAGCTTCTGGCCTTCGCAGTTACAGTTGCTACTTCGGAGGAATAGCCTGCTGCGGGGGGCTTCATTTCCTGATTCCACCATGCCGTCTCGCGGCCCCTGTCTCCTTCGACAACCCGTGTGCCACCTACGAGAGAGCCCACGCACCGGGAAGGGGCGTTGACCGAGATTAGGTCGAAGCTGTGGAATAGAGATGCAGCCCAGGAATCTTCTTGAAGTGGGTATCCAGACTGTAGATGCGGCAGTTTCTCTCGATGGCCAACGCGGCGATAATGAGATCAGACAGCGGTAGGGTTACGCCCTTACGGAGCAGCGTCGCCGAAAGGTCGCCGGTCTGTGACCAGGTAGACTGAGTCACTTCATAGTATGGCAAAGCCAGCAAGGCATCAGAGAGAGAATCCCGTTCGGATGGCGTTCGGCAACCCTGGAGCAATTCAGCCAGCACCACCCCGACAAGGGCGACCTCGTCGGCGTCAATGAGCAGGTCGAGGGCGGTTTTCTCCGGCGAATCTGGGCGGTTGAAGAAGGGGATCCAGACGGATGTATCAGCGATGACCATGTCGGCGGCGTTTCAAGGAAGCTTGATGGCGGATCTCGGTCTGTTCCAGTTTTTCCCAATCCAGGTCGAGATGGATCTTACCGCTCAAGGACTTGAGCTGATCAAGTTTTTTTCTCCGGATCAATTCCGCTGCCGCCTGATGTATCGCATCGGTCTTAGTCTTGGCGGATGTCATGACCATCAGCTCGCGAATGAGTTTGTCGTTGAGGTCCAAGGTTGTACGCATGCGTCATTCCTCTTCGATATGCCTGTATCGTATGCATAGGGTAGGCAGATGTCAATCGTTCTCAATGGAAACCCGGCGCACCAGGAATGTCGGAAGTGGGGGCGGGGCTAAAAGAACTTGTATCTTCTGCTTTTCTCGAAGGTCTCGAGGCGACAAGTTTCACAATCTTACATTGTGCGAAAGGGCGGGTGCGCAGCGTCACACTGGTTACTGTGCGTGACCCGTGAGTCCGCCGAGGAGGTCCGGGAGATTTTCAGCGTTGGGGCTGTTCTTTATGGATGCATTGATCTCGTCGAGCAGGTGGCCGGCTTCCGGGTTGATGGATTTGATGGTCTGCTGAAGGTTGCCTGACATCAATTCACGTTGAATCTGGGCGTCGGTGATTTTCCCGTCATGGATGTTCTGTTGTAACATCTGGGCTAGCCGCTGCGCCTTGGCGCGGACATCGGAGGGGAGTGCATCCAGGATGCCTGCCGTATTCTGCGGCAGATGGTCGCCGGGAGCTATCTGCGCGCTGGCCTCTGCAACGAGAAATAGACAACATGCGATTGTCAGTCGTGCGCTCCATCTTGTCATAGCCTGCCTCCTTGTCTGTTCGTATCTACCTTCCTAGCAGGATGCTGAAAAAGTCCGCCAGCGGCGTTCTCGCATCGCTCAGAGACTCAACGTACCGAAGCGTACGCCTCGCCTCTTCGCTCGCTGCGGCCTTGCTGGACAGCCTTTTTGAGCATCCTGAGACTATTGTGACATTGGCGCCATAGGGAAGATTCCATCAGCGTCTGTGTATACACCGAGTTTTTATGCAGCCTGCTAGAACATCGAGACAAGGACAGTACCTCAGGCTGCCGGCAGGCTGTCAGCTAAATCCAGCAAGTTGCCTCAAGAGCGTGAAAGATAAAAAGTGAAATGTAAAACGAAGGCTCTTTTCCGAAGCCTTTCACCTGTTACGTTTAACGTTTCACGACCCGCTGGGTGGGCTACTCGTTTGATTCGAGGCTCGACGGAGTCTTATTGAGCACGGTGGCGGTGGCGCGTGAGAGGGCTTCGTCGTGCGCGTGGTCGAGGGTATAGACGCGGAATTGGACCAGGCGGGTCGGCAGCAGGTCGAGGAATTCTTCTAATGGGTCTGTCGAGATGATTTTGGTGCCTGGGTCATACACATAGAGGGGGCTGCCGCGTCGGTCTTTTGGATCCGGCCGTGGGTCGAGCGGTGCCATATCGACGCGGAACTCCACTTTTTTGAGTTCTGCCGGCAATTCTTTTTTGATCTGTTCTTCGAAGTGTTCGTGGCTGGGAAAGTCCATGCCGCGCTCCTGGCCTTTTTCCTTGAGTACGGCGCTGTAGGCCATCTTCCATTTCACGTCGCGGACGAGAATCCGCTGCCATTCTGCACCCAGGCGCCGCTCGGTGGCATGGCGCGAGGTCTTCCAGCCCCGCACCTGTTCAAGCAAGGACCAATCGGTCAGCGTCAGGTACTCATCCATCTTCTTGCGAGGATCGTGGGGAAACAGGAGCTTCATGGTATCGCCGAAGATGTCACGAAGATGGATGTCGATTGCGCGCGTGGTCCGGTGATAGTACACGTTGGAATAGAGATACATGCGGGTATTGAGGAACATTTGCAGGGCGGGCAGGCCGGTCTTATGAATCGTAAGCCCCTTGTCCGTGATGATTGTGTAGTGAATGAGTCTGGAGAGGTCAACCGGGCCGACTGCCACGCCGCACATATAGGAGTCGCGCAGAACATAGTCGAGGTTGTCCGCGGTATAGCTGCCGGAAATGACAGGTTGGAGCATGTTGAGCCATTTTGGAATGCGGGAGTTGTCTTTGCCCTTTTCCTTGAGAATCACATGCGCGATCTGATCGGGGTTGAGCTCCTCTCCTTTGGCGAAGGGGCCGGACGGGCTGCGCCGGATTTTGCGGATGATGGGGCCGAGATGGTCGCGAATAATGACCTGTCCGAGTTTTTCGTGACTGGCGCCGAAGGCGTGCAAATAGTTGTCGTCGAAGAAGTGGCAGAAGGGGCCGTGGCCGATGTCGTGCACGAGCGCCGTGACGCGGAGAAATTCTTCGACATAGTTCGCCGACGGGACCTCCTTGACCGCTTTCTTGAGAAATGGATAGAGATGCCGTGCAAAGCGGCCTGCCACATGCATGGTGCCGAGCGAGTGGACGAAGCGGGTGTGTTCGGCTGAGGGGTACACCCATCGGGCGCTTTGGAGTTGATAGATGTACCGGAGGCGCTGGACCCAGGGGGAGTCGATCAGGTCCTTTTCCGTCCGTTCGTGCGGGTCAGCAGTGGAGAAGGGGACAGTGAAGGAGACGTATTGGTGGATCGGATCAGCGATCAGCGCCGACCCGTCATAGGGAGCATTAAATTGATGACCGAGTTGAGACATGACGCGCGATCATCTTAGCGTATCTCTTGAGGGGACGGCAACGGCTACTGCGGCGAACGATCTGCAGGCATTTGCGTCGTTCTCGGCCCCAAGAAATCCTCGACGTATTGTTCCGCGCCACTCAAAGATTTCTTGGCGAATCGTTATGAATAATGGGGTCTAACGGGTGCGACTGCCGATATTTGGACACGAAATAGTAGGCGAGTGGATAGGCGAGTGCCGCACCGAGGAGGCTCAAGACGAATCCGCCAAGGGAAAAAGGTACGGCGTAGGGCATGACCTGTTCATAGATCGCACTGAAGCTCACATCTTGCCAGTTGAATGAGGGATTCTCTGATCGGCCGAGCAGGAGCGCACCGACCCAGTAGGTCGCGCCAAGGATGGGGACTACGGTCCAGGGATTGTTGAGAAAGGCGCCTGCCATAAGCGCGAGAAGGTTGAGACGCAAGGCCCAGGCGAAGAAGAACACCATGACCGTGTGTAACCCGTAGGCTGGAGAAAAGCCGATGAAGACCCCGATGGCAAAGGCCAACGCCGTTCGCTGTGGTGACTCGCGCAGATGAAGAACTTGTTTCAGCAGCGATCGAAATGAAGGGATCTTGGCCATGCCGTTGTGGATGAGGTTGGTTACGTGAAGTGTTCGTAACTGAGGTTCGTCAATCGGTGGCGCTTACCGTGAGAGGACAGGGCCTGCATCCCGAATCGACGAGGGTGAATGTTTCCAATGCAGGTCAGAGAGAACCCTCGCTCGATGGCTGATTGTTCGAGTCGAGGGCGATATCGTGGTGATACGGTAAAGAGCAATTCATAATCCTCGCCGCCAGTCAGGGCGAGATTTATCGGGTCGAGCTCCCGAGAGGCTGCATAGGCGCAGCAGGCCGGCGATAACGGGAGCGCGCCCAAATCCAGCTCCACCCCGACATGGCTTTCTTGGCAGATGTGGCGGAGGTCGCCGGAGAGGCCGTCTGAAATATCGATCGCAGAGGTGGCGAAACGATGCGAGCTGAGCCACCGGCCTTCCGCGACGCGCGCGGTTGGACGCAGGTGCCGTCCGATGAGAAATTTCCGGTGCCTAGTTGAGAATGGTGCAGCGCGTGGTTGGCGGATCGTATGGGTCGGCGGTTCGTTCAAGAGTCTCAGTCCGGCCAATGAATCGCCGATTGTGCCGGTCACGTAGAGGCAATCGCCGACTCTCGCTCCGCTTCGAAAGAGGGCCTTGCGAGGGGGGACGATTCCGGTCAGAGTCAGACTGAGAAACCATCCGCCGTCCGACGCCGATGTATCCCCGCCGATGAGCGCCACATGGTGCGGGCGGCAGGCGGCCATCATCCCTCGGTACAGCTGAAGTGCATGTTGTGTGGTGCCGGTACGGGGAATGGCCAAGGCGACGAGCAGATAGTGAGGGGTGGCTCCCATCGCCGCGATGTCGCTGAGATTCGCAGCGGCGGCGCGGAATCCGATATCAGCCATTGTGGCGGTTTGAAGGTTGAAGTGGACTCCTTCTGTTAAGAGGTCGGTCGTCAGCACGGTCCATTGGCCGGCCCGTGATGTGATGACGGCAGCATCGTCTCCAATTCCTCGAATCACCGATGGCGTGCGGCGGCTGTGTCGTTGCTGGAGCGTATGAATGAGATCGAATTCGTGGATTGTGGAACGGGTTTTCTGACGAACTATGGACGCCATGCTAGCAGGCCCCTGAACAACCATTCTGAATGAGTGGGAAACCAACGGCTAGCCTATCCGAGATGGTGAGGAAAATATTCTATAGGATAGCCGAAGAAGAGAGGCTGAGTTTGAGGTCACGGTTTCGCAAAGACCTAACCTTCTTCATTTCAGCCGAGGCCTCAGTTGTAACCTGTTAAAAAGCCTGCAGACTGTGCCAGCATCCTGCTAGTGAAACTGTAAAGGAGGCGTTCGCGTGCCGGTCGCATGCACAGGCAACGAGCGAGCGGCTCGCCCTGTCTTCATGCGCGTGGCCTGCTTTTTGGAGTGTGGCGGCGGCTGGTGGGCCTTGCCCGTCGGACGTGTGGGTTTCGAGTCCCGCCGGAGCGCCACCTTCATCACATCATCCATTGTGTCAGCAAAGACGAGGTGGATGTCCTTTAAAATGTGTTTAGGAATCTCGCCGAGATCCTTCTTGTTGCGTTTCGGCATAATCACGGTGGTAAGTTTGGCGCGTTTGGCCGCCAAAATCTTTTCCTTCAATCCTCCGATGGGGAGGACTCGGCCTCGGAGGGTGATCTCGCCTGTCATCGCCAGGTCGCGACGTACGGGGATTTGCGACAATGTCGAGGCAATGGCGATGGCCATCGTAATGCCTGCGGACGGCCCGTCTTTTGGAATGGCTCCAGCCGGCACGTGGATATGGAGGTCTTGTGTGGTGAAGACATCAGGATTGATACCGAGGGTGTGCTCGCGCGACCGGACGTAGCTCAAGGCCGCTTGCGCGGACTCCTTCATGACGTCGCCCAGTTGGCCAGTCAGGGTCAATTGCCCCTTGCCCTTCATTGCCGTGGCTTCGATGTACAGGACATCGCCGCCGGCCTCTGTCCAGGCTAATCCCGTCGCCACGCCGATCTCGTCCATCTTCAACTCTTCTTCGGGCAGGAACTTTGGGACGCCGAGATATTTGTGCAGGTTGGTGGGATCGACGGGGAACCCCATGCTTTTGCCTTCCGCCACTTTCTTCGCCACTTTGCGCATGACATTGGCGATCTCGCGCTCGAGGTTTCTGACACCAGCTTCACGCGTATAGTTGGCGATGATTTGACGCACGGCCGGCTCGGCGATGCGGACATGTTTCTCGGTGATGCCGTGCTCGTCAAGTTGCCGAGGGATCAGGTATTTCTGGGCGATGCCCAACTTTTCTTCTTCGGTATAGCCGGGGATTCCGATTACTTCCATCCGGTCGCGCAAGGCGGGCAAAATGGGGTCGATCAGATTCGCCGTTGTAATGAACATCACTCCTGTCAGGTCGAAGGGCACGCCCAGGTAGTGGTCGGTAAACGAGTTGTTCTGTTCCGGGTCGAGCACTTCGAGCAAGGCTGCAGAGGGATCGCCGCGAAAATCCATCCCGACCTTGTCGACTTCGTCCAGCATGAAGACCGGGTTGTTGGTGCCGGCTTGTTTCATCCCTTGAATGATACGGCCTGGAAGCGCGCCGACATAGGTGCGTCGATGACCTCGGATCTCGGCTTCATCACGGACGCCTCCGAGACTGATGCGGACAAACTCGCGGCCGAGCGCACGGGCGATAGATTTGCCGAGCGAGGTCTTTCCGACGCCCGGGGGGCCGACGAAACAGAGAATCGGGCCCTTCATTTTTTCTTTGAGTTTCCGTACGGCGAGATACTCAAGGATTCGTTCTTTTACTTTTTCCAAGTCGTAGTGGTCCTCGTTGAGCACTTTGGCGGCGGCCTTGAGGTCAAGGTTGTCCTTCGACCTCTTGGACCAGGGCAATTCCACGATCCATTCGATATAGGTCCTGACGGTCGCTGACTCAGCGGTATCCGGGTGCATTTTCTCAAGGCGTTTGAGCTGCTTTTCGGTTTCTTTCAGCACCTTTTCCGGCATATTCAGTTCGATGATTCGCTTGCGAAACTCGGTGATTTCTTCCGCGCGTTCGTCGAGTTCGCCGAGCTCTTTTTGAATCGCTTTGAGTTGCTCTCGCAGGAAGTATTCACGTTGGGTCTTGTCCATCTCCCCCTTGGCTTGCGCTTGAATCTTGTGTTGCATGGAGAGGACTTCGATCTCCTTGCCGAGGAGCTCGCTGACGTGCCGGAGGCGTTTGACCGGGTCGATGATTTCCAGGACTGCCTGGGTGATCTCAACCTTGAGGCCGAGATTGGACGCCACCATGTCGGCAAGACGTCCGGGGTCTTCTAGGTTCTCGATGACGATCATCACGTCCGGGATCAAGATTTTACCGAGACTCACGATCCGTTCGATCTGCTCCTTGACTGTCCGCATTGCGGCTTCGGTTTCAAGGGCGGCACTCGCCGACTTGTGTTCGTTGAGTTTGTCGATGCGGACGGAATAATAGGGCTCCGTCTGAATATAGCCTGAGATCTTGGCTTTCGAGAGCCCCTGCACGAGTATCTTGATGCGTTCATCCGGCAGTTTCAGCATCCGCATGATGATGCCGACCGTGCCGATGGTATGGATATCCGCTGGTGTGGGATTCTCGACGTCCAAGGCTTTCTGCGTCGACAGGAAGATCATGCGATTGCCGGCTAACGCGGCTTCAATCGCTTTGATCGACATCTCTCGCCCGACAAATAGGGGGAGGACCATATAGGGGAAGACAACGATGTCTCGGACCGGCAACAGCGGAAGCTGGTCGGGGATTTCGACGTTCTGGGGCGGCTGTATGTCTTGTTCGCTCGGGTCGTTCATCGGTGTAGTCTCAGTGTTGTGCGCAATGGTGAATGAGAGCAGGAGGTGGTGTCTTCGTTGAGTGTCGTGTCTAGCAGGATGCTGAAATGGTTTGCCGGCATAAGACGATCGTTATTTGGTGTGCCTGGTTTTCCTTGAACCAGACTGCCCGGATCAACCAGATGGACCAGACCGACTAGGTTCACCCCAGCAGGCTGCTGAACCCCCCACGCCAGCATCATTCTCGCATCGCTCAGCGGCTCAATGTATTGGACGACGTACGATTCGCCTCTTCGCTCGCTGTGGACTTGCTGGACGGCCTTTTTGAACAGCCTATGGGTTTAGCTGGAGCCGTGCATGACTTCCTTCAGCCCTAGGCGTCTTCGTGGCCAGAATGATGTTTCAATACCTGCTAGGCTTCCGTGATCGTGTCGTGGGGCGTTCCCCGGAAGGCCGTATCCGATTCTGCAGATATTCGTTGAACTCTGGTCCTAGGGAGGGGTTCTTGAGTGCGAATTCTACGGTCGCAATGAGAAACCCTAACTTGTCTCCGGCATCGTACCGCTGTCCCTGTATCTCCAGCGCAAACATTGGGGACTTCTTCGCTAATTCCACAAGCGCGTCGGTCAATTGAATCTCGCCGTTTTTACCGGGTCGGGTCTTTCGCAGGATGGAGAAAATTTCCGGCGGCAAGACGTAGCGGCCGATGACCGCCAGATTGGAGGGGGCTTCGGCCGGCGTCGGCTTCTCAATAAGACCCTCGACTCGATGCAGCCCCGCTGAGACTGTTCGAGGCGATACGATTCCATAGCGGTTGACTTCATGGTGGGGCACTTCCTGCACACCAAGGACCGCACCGTGCCGGTTCTTGTAGGCATGAATGAGTTGGGCGAGGCCAGGGACCGGCGCATCGATAATTTCGTCGCCGAGGATGACCGCAAAGGGTTCGTCACCGATCAGCCGTTGGGCGCAGAGCACCGCATGGCCAAGTCCGAGGGCCTCCGATTGACGGACGTAGCAGAAATTTGCGAGCGTGGAAATGTGCCGCATCTGGCTCAAGAGCTGCGCCTTGCCGTTGCCCTTGAGGTTTTCCTCCAACTCGACGGACCGGTCGAAATGGTCCTCGATCGCGCGTTTGCCCCGTCCAGTGATGATGATAATGTCTTCGATCCCGGAGGCGACCGCCTCTTCGACCGCATATTGAATCAGCGGCTTATCGACGAGCGGCAGCATTTCTTTAGGAGATGCCTTCGTGGCAGGAAGGAAGCGAGTCCCCAGGCCTGCAGCGGGAATCACGGCTTTACGGACATCGAAGCGTGACATGGTTCGATACTCTATTGTGATGCGGTAGGCGATGTCAAGGAATGCAGGAGCGTCGCGTGCATTATTCATGAAGGCTCGTAGCAAACATGTGCAGACACGAAGCGAGATGAGCAGTTGGAGGCCGGAAGCCCGTACGTGCAGATGTCTTGTTCGAGCGAGATGGGCAAGACGTGCATGAATGGCGATCCGAAGTTCGAAGTTCCAAAAACTCCGAGCTTCGAACCTCGAACCGTCGTCTGTCGTGCCCTCCCCGCAAGGTTGGGAGAACCCGCGCGAATATTTCCAGGG
>JBBRRK010000027.1:0-25896 GCA_038200765.1 Nitrospirales bacterium | reverse complement strand
ATTATGCCAGACCTGGTCCAAGTTGGCATCAGCAACATCTTTACCAATCTTCGATTCGCTCCTCGCTTTTTGAACAATGTATTTCAAGGTAAGATCAAAGGCGCCGGCATCGAAGTCGGGCGGTTCCTGATCAATAGCACGGCGGGGTTAGCCGGCTTCTTTGATCTTGCGACAAAAGTCGATCTGGTGACACCGGAAGAGGATTTTGGGCAGACGCTGGGTTTCTACGGGGTCACGCCCGGCCCCTATCTCGTGTTGCCGCTGCTCCAGCCCTTCACCGTTCGCGATTTTGTGGGATATGTCGGCGACGTGTTTCTCAATCCGATCAACTGGCTGGTTGCGCCGATCATCGAGGCCAACAATGTGCCCTCTCTCATCGCGCACAAAAATCGGATGACGTCGAGTATCATCCAGTATGGAACACGCACGGGAGAGATCGTGAATGATCGGTCACGGAATCTCCAAAAGTTCCAGGGAGTCGAAGAAGCGACGTTGGATCTCTATACCGCCGTCCGCAACGCCTATCTGCAGAAAAGAGCCCAGGCGGTCAGAGAATAGAGAAGTGCTGAGAACAAGCACTGCCGATACCTCCAGCACTCAGCACGAACAGGCTACTGAAAATTATATGGGCACGCCAAGATTTCCTGGTCTGCATGTCTGGGATAACGGCAGCACCTCGTGCTGGATGCTCAAAAAGGCCAGACTTCTCACCCGCCCAACTCCGGCGCCCCAAGACGCGCCGTTCTGCGGGCAAGGCCACAGCGAGCGAAGAGGCGAGGAGGTACGTACCGCACTTCGTGGAGCCGTTCGCCCGTATAATGGATCTTGGCAAACGGGAAATACCCTCCAGTGCTTCCGATATCCACGGCATTCCTTCTCAATGTTAAGCTTCTGAGCGATGCGAGAACGAATTTGGTGGGATTCTTCAACATCCAGCTAGGGAATCACGCCCAGTTCACGACCGACCGTGGCGAAGGTGGCACTGGCTCGCTCAAGTTGTTCCTGTGTGTGGGCCGCCGACATTTGGACGCGAATTCGCGCCTGGCCTTCCGGCACAACCGGGTAACTGAACCCCACAACATAGATCCCTTCTTCCAATAGCCGATTTGCCATCCTGGTGGCGAGTGAGGCGTCGCCCAACATGATGGGGATAATGGGATGTTCGCCGGGAATGAGCCGGAATCCGAGGTCGGTGAGTTGCGCGCGGAAAAATGCCGCGTTTTCGCGTAGTCTGGCTCGTAACTGGTCGCCTTGGGCCACGAGGACCACGGCCCGTCCGGCCGCCGCGGCGATCATCGGGGGGAGCGAATTCGAAAACAAATAGGGCCGCGACCGCTGCCGCAAGAGCTCGACTATTTCTTTTCGCCCTGACGTAAATCCGCCTGTTGCTCCGCCCAAGGTCTTGCCTAGAGTGCTTGTGACGATTTCGATTTGGTCGGCGACGTCGAAATGGTCCGGCGTGCCTCGCCCGTTGCGTCCAAACACGCCGGTTGCGTGGCTGTCGTCCACGATCACCGCCGCATCGTATCGTTCCGCCAGTTCGGCGATCTGATCGAGTTTTGCCAGATCGCCATCCATGGAGAAGACCCCGTCCGTCGCGATGAGACGAAGGCGATAAGATGTCGCGTCGCGCAGTTTCGCTTCCAAGTCCGCCATATCGGAGTGCGCATAACGGAGCCTGGCGGCCTTGCAGAGCCGGATACCGTCGATCAGGCTGGCATGGTTCAAGGCGTCGCTGATGACGGCATCATGCTCGCCGAGGAGTACCTCAAAGAGTCCACCGTTGGCGTCGAAGCAGGAACTATAAAGGATCGTGTCCTCGGTGCCCAGGAAGGTGCTGATCGCCTGTTCGAGTTGTGTGTGGAGGTTCTGCGTGCCGCAGATGAACCGGACGGAAGCCATGCCGTAGCCATGTTCTTGTAGTCCGGCGGCGGCGGCTTGTCTAATGTCGGGGTGGTTAGCGAGCCCCAGATAGTTGTTGGCGCAGAGGTTGAGGACCTCGCCTTGCGCCACGCGAATCATGGCTCCCTGCGGACCGAGGATCTGCCGCTCAGATTTGTAGAGGCCTGCCGCGCGGATGTCAGTGAGGCGCTCCGAAACAGTTTTCTTGAGTGAGTGGTAGGCCATCTTCTTCACTGAGCATACAGCCGTCGGTGATCGGCTGTCAGCTTCTGATGGATGCAGAGGGAGAACATTTCATATAAGGTTTGACCTGATAGCTGAAAGCTTTCTACGGAATCAGCACCACTTTCCCGCACTGGCCGGAGTTAATCAACTCGAATCCCTGCGCGAAGTCTTTCAGGGGAAACGTATGGGTGATCACCGGCTTGATATTAAGTCCGGCCTGGAAGAGACCGGTCAAGCGATACCAAGTTTTGAACAGTCTGCGGCCTGTAATGCCATAGACGCGAATCCCCTTAAAAATAATGTCGTTCGCGAGGTCACAATTGATCGGGCCGTTCGGAATGCCGAAGAGTGTCACGCGTCCGCCGTTCTTCACGGCACTGAAGGCGTGATGCAATGCGGTGGGGTTCCCCGACATTTCGAGCGAGGCATCGACACCTTCGCCGGCAGTGATGTCGCGAATGGCGGCGGCGATGCGATCTGCTGTCTCAGTCTTGGCGTCGAGCACGTGATCGGCGCCGACCTGCTTGGCAAGATCCAGGCGGTAGGCACTGACATCCGTGGCGATGATCATGGCAGCTCCGGCCGTTCGTGCGACGGCAGCCGCGAACAGTCCGGTCGGGCCACAGCCGGTGATCAAGACCGTCTGTCCCGTAAGGTCTTCGACTAAGGCGGCGTCGACGGCGTTGCCGAGGGGTTCTTGGAGGCAGGCCAGTTCGGGTGGAAGGGTGGGCGAGGTCTTCCAGAGCACCGCTTCAGGCAACGCGATGTACTCCGCAAACGACCCGTCCTGATCCACGCCGAGTATGCGATAATTCTTGCACACATGCGCCTGTCCGGTGCGACATTGGAAGCAGTGGCCACATGTGATGTGCGACTCAGCGGCGACATAGTCACCCACCTTGACGAGCGTGACATTCGAGCCGACCTCCACGACCTCGCCGCACATTTCATGGCCAATGATGCGCGGCGGCTGGATGCGGCTGTGCGCCCAGGGATCCCAATTGTAAATATGGGCATCGGTCCCACAGAGAGAGGTGGCTGTGACACGGATGATCGCATCGGAGGGGCTCGGTTTTGGATCCGGCCTGTCGGTGGCGGTCAATCCTGGTTGTGCTGAAGTCTTGACGAGCGCACGCATGGCCCCATTGTATACCACGGGCTCGATCTCGCCTATCCTTTCAGAAAAACGGGTTGCGCGAGGGCTCTTGAGGTCGGTAGGATGCGACCTATGAAGGCGCTGCACCACCGAAGCCTTATGCTGTTGGCGTGGATATGTTGTGTGGCACTCTTCTGTCACGACCTCGTTGCACCAGCTCGCGCTGCATCATCTCCACAGACAGCGTCCTCGTCCGGCCCCACGAAGCGGTGGGTGCAGTTCGAGTTGAGCCCAGCGGAGTCGATGGGAGATCCGCAAACCGGCAAGCCCGTCACCCTGACGATTGTTCTTGGAGGCGTCGCGGGGATGATGCCGGTGGTAGCGACCTGTGAATCGGTTATGTTTCAGGCCAAAACGGTTACGCTTGAGCCTGATGCAGAGTCGATGTCGTTGAAGGGGACCGTGACGCTCGAACCGATTCTGATGAGTCGGACCTCCGTGCCACCCAGGGCGGCGCGAATCCAAGTGACGTTTTCTCGATCCCGCCAGGACACACTCAAACGATTCATGCGTCGGATCGTGTATGTGACCATGGATCGTTCGGAGCCGACCAACGAAAATAGTGAATTGCCGCCTGTTCGTCCCGAGGAATCGCACAGCGAGGATGTCATCTTGGATGAAGTGAAACCGGCGGTAGAACCGGTCTCGACCGGCGCCTTAGCCGAGGAAGATCTGGTCCCGTTCCCCTCCCCAGGGGAGGGGAAAGCGTACTGGCAGCATGTAAGTCATCTCATCAGCCGGAGTTGGGCCCGCCAGGTCCGCGGAGTTCGGCATGCGCCAACTAGCGAAACGGTGAAGGTCCGTTTCAAGATGTTTCCCAATGGCCGCGCCCAGCTGATCGAAATTGAGAAAGGTTCCGGCGCGCGCGAAATCGACGAAGCCGGAATTTATGCAGTGGTCAATGCCCAACCGTTCCTGCCGCTTCCCAGCGAGTTGGGAGGAGACGCGGTGGATGTGCATGTTCGGATGCGAACCGGTAGTCGGGGACAGTCGCTCGATGTGCAGTCGGTCGGGAGTCGGTCAACCAGCAAGCCTGATGCGTCGGGCCAGCCTTTGAAGAAGTAGGCTGCAACCCGTTCACGCCTCGTCCGCGATTCGGTGTAACCGAGAGAAGTGATTTATGCGAAAGAGGAGCTGGCAGAATTGGTGTGTGCTCTTGCTGCTCGGAGCAATGGCCTGGCTTCCACCGGCAACGGGTTACGCAGAACCGGCTCGTTGGAACCTGGACCCTGAACATTCGACGATCGAGTTTCGCGTCACGCACATGGTGGTGTCGAAGACCACAGGCCGGTTCACGGACTATGCTGGGTTTATCGACATGGATGCTGAGGCCGGCACCGTGGCGGCCATTGAGGTCACGATCAAGGCCGGGTCTGTGAATACGAACCACGAAAAACGTGATACCCACATACGGAATGCCGACTTTCTCGATGTGGAACATTTTCCGACCATGATCTTCAAAATGAAGAGCTATAAGAAAACCGCAGAGAGCTTTACGGTGATAGGAGACTTCACGCTACGAGGCGTGACCAAGGAAGTCACGCTAGTCGGCCGTTATAACGGGGCGACAAAGGATCCCTGGGGCAATACCAGAGCCGGTTTCAGCGCTGAAGGGAAACTCAACCGTAAAGATTTCGGTATGATCTGGAACAAGACCTTGGATAGCGGCGGGCTCGTCGTCGGTGACGAGGTGCAGATCAGACTCGATATTGAATGTATCAAGGCGAAACCTTAGCAGGATGCTGAAAAAGTCCGCCAACAGGGGAGGGATGACCCGGTGAGCCCCCTTGTGCTCGCGCAACGCGCGGCCTAAGAAGGCCCTCGTTGGACGCGCGCAGTGTGGGGGACTCATCCGGGCCATCCTGGCAACGTATACGAGCAAGCTTGGAAGGATCATCGTTAGTCGCTCTCTGCGGCCTTGCTGGACAGCCTTTTTGAGCATCCTGCGTGGTCTTGGCCTGCTAGCGCGATGGTGTTCGTCATCGGACCATTCTTCTGAAAGGGATCAGTGATGAAGGCGATGGTTTTGGAGCGCACGGCGGACGTGGGAACTGCCCCGCTGCAGCTTTGCGAGCGTCCAATGCCAGAGCCAGGCCCTGGTGAGGTCTTGGTTCGCCTTGCGGTCTGCGGGATCTGCCGCACGGATCTTCATGTCATCGAAGGCGAGTTGGCCGACCCAACGCTTCCGCTTATTCCCGGCCACCAAGCTGTCGGGATCGTAAGTCAGGTTGGCGTTGGTGTGAGTGAGCGGACGGTCGGTGAGCGAGTCGGGATCGCTTGGCTGCAGCACACATGCGGCGTCTGCGAATTTTGTACGAGCGAGCGTGAGAACTTATGCGAACGCGCCAGGTTCACCGGCTATCAGGTCGATGGTGGATATGCGGAGTATGCGCGTGTTCCGGCAGCATTTGCCTATCCGATTCCGTCGGTCTTCAATGATGCGGAAGCGGCCCCCCTCCTCTGTGCCGGAATCATCGGCTACCGCGCATTGCGCCTGAGTGGAATCAAGCCGGGCCAACGGCTCGGTCTCTATGGGTTTGGCGCGTCCGCTCATATTGCCATCCAGATCGCTCGTCATTGGGGTTGTCAGGTCTATGTCAGCTCGTTGAAACCGGAGCATCAACGTCTCGCACATGAGTTGGGTGCCGCATGGGTGGGAGGGGCGACCGACCAGCCGCCGGAGAGGCTGCACGGCTCGATTATCTTTGCGCCGGCAGGGGAATTGGTTCCTCCTGCATTGCGTGCATTGGGGCGTGGCGGCACGCTCGCTCTCGCCGGTATTCATATGACGCCGATTCCCTCGCTCGACTACGATCGAGAAATCTTTGGAGAAAAGGTCATTCGAAGCGTCACGGCCAATACGAGGCAGGACGGGCTCGACCTCCTGCGCGAGGCGGCGGCGATTCCCATCAAACCCCACACCGTGATGTTCCCTCTCGCCGATGCCAACCATGCGTTGCAGGAATTAAAAGCCGGACGCTATTCAGGAGCCGGCGTGCTGGTTCTGTCGTAACCGATCCGGCAGGATGCGGAAAGGATTTCGGCACCGCAGGACTTTGATGGCTCATACATCTGGTCTATTTATGTAGTCTCATGCAACCAAACAAACCGGACAGACTGAATAGCTCAAAGAATCTTCGTTTATTCTTCTTCGCCGAATACCCGTATCTTCTGACCTTCGTAGCTGAAGTGACTACTTCGGCAGAGTAGGCTGCTACGGGGATGAAGGCGAGGAGAACCCTCCGTAGCCTTGGCGAAGGAGGGTAGTGACTTCGGTACGCCGCCCAAAGGCTCTGGCCGACGGGTCGGAGAATTTCGCAAGATACCCCGCAGCTTGCTGCGATGAGCTTCATCTTAGCGGGACTGTTCACGGATATTTTTATTTTGACGAGGGTGGACGACTTATCAAGAAACAGGCGACGATCAGCTGGCCACAACCGATCTATGCGTTCTTGGATTGGCGTAATGTATGGACGTGCTCGGCGATTTCTTTAACCAAGACTCCCATCTTCGGGTGTGACGGTTCGAGATCGATCGGCCAGTCGTGGTGACGGAGGCGTTCGCTGGCGGTGGGACCGATAGAGGCAACGACTATCTTCCTGAGTGCTGTGCGAAAGCGCCCTACCTGTCCGTCTTTCTCTAATACCTGCATAACATGATCCACCTGAGCGGCATTGGTGATGAGGAGCACGGACACCTTCCCAGCGATGATCTGGTCAAGCGCTTGTCTGAGCGGCCTTAGATCTTCCGGAAGCGCCCAGCGATAGATGGGAACCTGGAAGACCTCGGCTCCGCGCTGTTCCAAAGCTTCCAGTAAATCAGGATTGGATACTCCATACTCCTGCACGGCGACACGCAATCCCTTCACCGGCCGGTACTCATCCAGCGTAGAAATCAGATCGACCCAGGTGTTCGGTTCAGGCACCGCCAGGGTCGGCTGGAGACCGAGTGATTTGAGGACTGCAACCGGCTTGGGTCCTCGGGCCACGAGGGCCGTCTGTTTGAGGGCTGCCACAATCGACGACCAGGGATAGCGTGTCTTGAGGAGATCGAACAGCGCAGTGGTTCCGACGCCGGTCAGAAGAATAAGAAGATCGACTCGCTCGGTCGTAAGCTGAACCCCAAACTTCAACGCCGCGGAATTGTCATCCAGTGGAATTTCGCGAAGGGCAGGAGCGACGAGCGGATTTCCCCCATGGCGCTCGATGAGCCGGGCAATCTCGGCCGCCATACGGCTCTCGAATGTTGCGACGGTGAGGCCATTAAAGCCGATGGTAGCCATGAGGTCTTCAAAGGAAAAAGTGAAATGTCAACGTGGACTATTTCTTCACGATCGGAAGCGTGGAGATCGTACCATAATTAGCCAAAGCACGGGGCCAATGAGGATTTTCGATTTCTTATATCGCTCTTAATCAGGAGTGGCCAAGGCTGCCTTTTACTGCGCGCATTGAACGATAGACATGCTCCCTCCAAGCTTGCTCGTTCTCTCTCTAGGGATGGGGGCTGATTGATCTTCCACTGCGCGCGTCCAACGAGGGTCTTCTGAGACCGCGCGTTGCGCGCGCACAGAAGATCATCAGGCTCCATCCCCTCTTCGTTCTGCGAGCAAAAAGTGCACCTAGACACTCCCTCCCCTGCTGGCGGATATTTTCAGCATCCTGCTAGGGATTTTTAATTGACGAAGTCAAGCTCGCTCCCTACTATACGAATTCTATTGGGGATGGCTATGACCGCTCCGCTCCACCGAGGATTACGCCATGTGGCGCTACGCGTCACGAATCTCGCGCGTTCTCGCGCCTTCTATGAACAGGTGTTGGGGATGAAGGTTGTGTGGGAGCCAGACCCAGACAACGTGTATTTCAGTTCCGGACCGGACAATTTCGCCTTGCACCAGATTCCGCCGTCCGATCTCCCATCCTATCAACCCTTGAAGGGACAATCGTTGGATCACATCGGCGTGATCCTTGAGAGCCCAGAAGCCGTCGACCGGATGTATCGAGATGTCACACCGCGGCTGTCTGAATTGGGCGGGCAGGTCGTGACACCACCGAAGCAGCATCGTGACGGCAGCTATTCCTTCTATTTTTCCGACCCCGATGGAACGGTCATCCAAGCTCTATACGAACCTTCGATCAGTAAACTTGAGTGGGTGAAAGGTACAACGTGAAAGGTAAGAAGATCGCTTACGTGTCACGTCTCACGCTTCGCCGTTCACGAGCATGAAGATCTGGGACAGTCTGCCGAAACAACAGTATCTGAGCCTTGCGCCATGGGCCTGGGTTCAATTGGAGAGCGCGGACCCCCCTGGGCCGTTTCCCTTTATTGCAGGGGTGGCGCCCGAAGTCGTTGCGAGTCTGCATGAAGCCCATAGTCTCCTCTCCAGCGCGATCGATACGGCCATCAGCGATGTCTTTTCCAAGCGGGCTCCGCTCGACGATCCTGATCGCCAGCGGCGATTGGAAGACGCCTATACGGAATTAGTCAATGCCCGTTCTCATCTGCAGCAGCACATTCATTGTGGGCGGAAGCCTGACGGGACGTTTCAATGGGAGTTTCCGCCCGACCCCACCAAATCCGCCACGGTCACGAATGGCGGGCTCCGGATCTTCCATTCCGTAAAGCGGCAGGCCATTCCGATCGGGTTCGAGCAGCGCCAGATGGGGCCGGTGGTAGGAAAGATCTTGGGGTTCTTGGACGGCACCCATCAGACCGACGAAATCAGAACGGTGGTGGCAGCGTCAGGGAAAGACGGAGAACGCATACTGACGCGATTGATCGAATCCCTTCATCAGCATGAATGTTTGGTGAGTTCGAGTACCGCTGCTGTCAGATTCCATTGGTTCGAGACAGTACAAGATCAAGATACGGTCCATCTCGGTCATGCGGCGTTGCTGTATCGGCAAAGGGATCAAGCACTGTTGTTCGACCCCTGGCTGCTTCCCTGGTTTGCGGAGTCCTCCGTCCCGTCGCTCTGGGGATCGCTGCTGCCCAAACCAGCTGCCGTCTTCTTGACCCACGATCACGATGATCATGTGGATCCTCGCACGCTCTTGCACTTGCCCAAAGACACGCCGATTATCGTGCCAAGCCGAAGGAATCGGCGTACGCTCTCCTACGACTATCTGTCGCTCTTGCGGGAACTGGGGTTTAGCTGCGTGATCGAATTGGCACATGGGGAAAGCTGGGCGTTCGACGGGGGGGCTGTGTATTCGGTGCCATTCTATGGCGAAGATCCCTGTGATCTGGAGATGCCGCGCAACTGCTACCTTATTACCGATCGTGGCTACAACGTGCTCGTGCATGCGGACAGCGGGCCGACGAATAGCGGCAGGTCCGCCCTCAAGGACGGAGTGATTCAGTCGCTGGTGCAGCAGCATGGGCCGATCTCGCTGGTCTTTGCCTCGCAACAGCAACTGCTCGAAGTTCGAGGCCATGCGGCCCACGCGCCCTTGTCTCACCCCGGGAAATGGCTCGATGTAGGAGAAAACGGCTATCTCACGAATGAATATCTTGCCGACATCTGTGCGGCGGCGCAGGCCAAGCTGTTTGTATCCTATGCCACCGGCGGCGCAGAGTGGTACCCGGACCACCTCTCGTTCATGTTCAGCCGACGGAACCCCGCCCGCACCGCGCTGCTGACGGCCCACTGGGAACGGCCGGAAACACTGAAAGAACTTCTTGTCAAGACTGGATGCCGTTATCATGACGGGCATGCGTTGGACCTGTTTCGTCGCACGATCGACGGGCTAGTGGAATCGATGAAGACGGGAGAAGCCCTCACGCCTCTGTCGCTCTACCGGCTTGACCACGGGGATCCTCCGTTCATGAAAGCCGGAAGCCGTACCACGCCATCTCGCTGAATCGAAAAGGACCGACTATGACCATACGCAAGAGGCAGCAAGACCCGATCCTTGTCACCGGCGTCGCCGGCTTCATCGGTTTTCATACCGCAACCAAATTGCTGGAGCGAGGCGAACGAGTGATCGGACTCGATATCGTCAACGACTACTACGACGTACGACTGAAGAAGGCGAGGTTGGCGGAGCTGAAACAGTTCAAGTCGTTTTCATTCACGAAGCTCGACCTGGCCAATCGGGCCGGGATGAAGAAACTGTTTGCGAAGCAACCGATCCGGCGTGTGGTCCATCTGGCGGCGCAAGCTGGTGTGCGTTATTCACTGGTAAACCCGCACGCCTATACGGACAGCAACATCGAAGGGTTTTTGAACATATTGGAAGGCTGCCGGCACGCGAAAGTCGAGCACCTCGTCTATGCCTCGTCGAGTTCCGTCTACGGCGGCAATACCCAGATGCCGTTTTCGATTCACGACAACGTCGATCATCCGGTCTCACTTTATGCCGCGAGTAAGAAGGCCAACGAACTCATGGCCCATTGTTATGCGCATCTCTATCGGGTTCCCTGCACGGGTCTGCGGTTTTTTACCGTCTATGGGCCCTGGGGGAGGCCCGATATGGCCCTCTTCATTTTCACGAAGGCGATTCTGGAGGGCAAACCGATCGAGGTCTACAACCACGGAAAGATGCGCCGTGATTTTACCTATATTGATGACATCGTTGAAGGAATCATCCGGGCCCTCGATCATCCGGCGACGCCCAATCAATCCTGGTCCGGTGACAGACCGGATCCTGGAACCAGTTCAGCCCCAGCCAGGATTTACAATATCGGCAATCATCAGCCGGTGGAACTGTTACGCTTTATCGAAGTATTGGAGAGGGCATTAGGAAAGAAAGCGGTGAAGAAGCTGCTGCCAATTCAGCCGGGCGACGTGCCGGCGACCTATGCAGATGTCGAGGACCTGACGCGGGATGTCGGGTTTACCCCAGCGACACCGATCGAAGAAGGGATCGGGCATTTTGTGCAATGGTATCGGGAGTTCTACAGAAAGTAAGGGGCGTCTGTGGCCTGACGCCCTCTCTAGGATCTGTTGATCGTCAGTTACGGGCAGCCGATCGGGATAAATCCCCGCCCGAAAATCTTGGACAGTGTGACGTAGCGAGCATTATCGTAGAATGAGTAGCTCGCCCCGTGCCGATTTCTTCCGGAAAGATCTCCGCCATACGAGGGGTCCGTCCCGTAGAAGAACCCGCCTCGAGTTTTCTCGTTGAGATGCAGCCATTCTCCATACTTCGAACAGACTTCAGCTTGGACCGATCCAGAAGAGGCGATGCTGGCGTGCCAATCTCTGGCTGAATCGGTGACGGTTTGTCCCCCGCCGGTCATATCGGTCTGATTGCGGTCAGGGTACTGAGGAATATTGTACTGAGGAGCAACGGCCATCGTGGGGCGATAGGTCGGCATCTCGTCCAGCGAAGGCACAACCGACAGTTCTTTTAATGTCATCAGTTTGCAGCCTGGCAACTCCTTGTTGGTGTAGAGGGTGTCCCCGTTGGCTTGGGGGCATTCCCGCATGAGTAAAGGATCAAAGGAAGCGATCGGGGTATCGGCAAATACCGACGTTGAAGACAGGACAAGGGTCGTTGCGGCAATCAAGAGCAGACGGGTAGGCTGCATAAAGCACCTCTCTTGAGACGGTGGAGCAGGCAGAGTTTGCATCATTCGTTCACCTTTTTCATTGTACGTATCGTTGATGTCAACAGGCTATTCCACCAGAGACAAAACTGTCTATGCATCTTTCGCGGGGGTCTTGCTATCGACGGAGGATGTGCCAGATGGCTCAACTAGCCGATTAGCCGAGATCAATGGCTCGATCGATTGGAGGGGTCTTTGCTGCGCATCCGCCGATTCGGGGATTCTCTAGCCTCACGTATTGCGCACGATGATCGGCGGCGGGGGTGCCGGTGGAGGCAAAACATGGTCGTGGAACATGGTTTGCCTCGCTGGATTGTCTTGTTCCCTCGTCGCTGCTGATGTATCCTCCGCCGTGAACCCGTGAAACATTCGAGAAGTCTCTCTCTCCTGGCCGGCTTCTGCCATGACTGACTACGGCGTGCTCACAAATCTCCTCGTGATCTTTACGGCGTCGATCGCCGTCGTCTTCGTATTCCATCAGTTCCGGCTTCCCTCGATCGCAGGGTTTTTGGTTGCCGGCGCGCTCATCGGACCCTATGGGTTGAATCTCATCTCGGACATCGGCACGGTCCAAGCGTTGGCGGAGATCGGGATCGTGCTGCTCCTCTTCACCATCGGCATCGAATTCTCGTTGGTGCATTTGGCCTCCATGCGCCGTCTCATATTTCTGGCGGCGCCGATCCAGGTCGGCGGCGTGCTGTTGATCGCGTGGCTCGGGGCAATGCTCGTCGGACTGTCCTGGCAGCAAGGGATGTTCTGGGGATTCCTCTTCTCCTTGAGCAGCACGGCGATCGTGCTGAAGACCTTGGCCGAACGAGGAGACAGCGACTCGATCCATGGCCGAGCCACAATCGGCATTCTCATCTTCCAGGATTTGGCCGTCGTGCCCATGATGTTGTTGACGCCGATTCTTGGCGGCCAATCGGATGGAGACGGACTGGCGATCCTGCTCACCTTGGGGAAGTCGGTCCTTGTCGTCACGCTCGTCATTGCCGCCGCCTGGTATCTGGTCCCCAAGGTGTTGGGACATATCGTCCGGAGCCGCAGCCGCGAACTGTTCTTACTGACGATCATCGTGTCCTGTCTCGGCATCGCGTGGCTCACTTCGCTCGGTGGCCTCTCGCTGGCATTGGGCGCGTTCATCGCCGGGTTGGTCATTTCTGAATCGGAGTATAGCCATCAGGCCATGGCTGAAGTGCTGCCGTTCCGCGACAGTTTCAATAGCCTCTTCTTCGTATCGATCGGCATCCTTATGGACTGGCGGGTGCTATTTTCGCATCCGCTACCAGTGGCAGGGCTACTGGTGACGGTTCTGTTGGTGAAGTGTGTCGCCGGGGCTGGAGCGGTGCTGTTGGCGGAGGTCCCTGTACGCTCGGCGATTATGGTAGGCATCGCCCTGGCCCAGGTCGGAGAGTTCAGTTTCTTGTTAGCGCAGCAAGGGCAGGATATCGGTTTTTTGCGAGGCGATCCGTATCAGATCTTTCTTGCGGTCTCGGTGCTCTCCATGATCGGCACGCCGTTTCTCATGCAGTGGTCACCGCACCTGGCTCGCCGTGTGGAAGCGTGGCAGCGGCTTCGTCATTGGCTGCCTGGTCGCACCACCGCCCACGTTCTGCAGACCGAAGGCAAACAGATTTCGATGAAGGACCACGTCATTATCGTGGGGTATGGGTTGAACGGAAGGAATCTCGCTCGCGTTCTCGGTGAGACGGAGATCCCCTATCTCGCGTTGGATCTTGAGGGCGATATCGTCAGCCGCGAGGCGAAACAAGGGGTGTCCATTTACTACGGCGATGGCACGAATCCGAACGTGCTGCGGCACATGAAGATCGAGGATGCAAAGGTGTTGGTGGTCGCCATTTCTGACCCGTTTATCACCCGGCGGGCCGTGCAGATCGCCAAGGGACTTAACCCCAAGCTCCATGTCGTCGTGCGGACTCGCTATCTTCGTGAATTGGAGGAGCTGCACCAACTCGGTGCGGACGATGTGGTGCCGGAGGAATTCGAAACCTCCATCGAGATCTTTGCCTTGGTGCTCCGCACCTACAAAATGCCGCAGGCTTTTGTGACGGAAAAGGCCAACAAGGTTCGCCGTGAAGGGTATGCACTGCTTCGCCGCAGCGAGTCCCCGGAGCTTTCGCCTCACCTTCGTGGCGGAACCTTGAACGATGCGGAAGTTGAAACCTGCCGCATCGAGAATGATTCGCCTGCGCAGGGGAAGACGTTGGCTGAGTTGTCGATCCGTGCCCACAGCGGTGTCTCGGTCATCGCCTGGACGCACAGCGGGGTGACGCAGTCCAATCCCTCCGAGAACACCAAACTTCAGACTGGAGATATCGTGGTACTGCTCGGGTCTCGGGCACAAATCCAGCGGGCGATCAGCCTCCTAATGGCGTCGACTGGGGAGTAAACTCTTCGTCGGAGCGTGCGGCGGCTGGCGCGTCAACTCTTCCAGCGAAGTGTGACCCGTTCTTTCAGCGGATGGTCGAGGGGTTGTCCAGTTGGCACCGATGCGAGGTGTGCGGCTTTCAACTTGTAATACCACTTGGCCGGCGTATCGGCATCGTCGATGAGCATCAAGGAAGGTTTGTAGCGCAACCCCACCGCTTGGCGCTCCATCGCTTCCCGATCCTGTGTCATGAAAATATTGGCGAAATAGCGAAAGATGGTCTTGGAAAATGGAACCCAGCTGAGGCAGTTCCATGCTGCGGTAAAGTCGATGCGGCATTGCTGGTCGCTGATCGGCGTGACCGTGGCGCGACTTGAAACAAAGAGCGATCCGCACTGAACAAGTTCGAATCGCTGGTTGGGCAGCACAAAGTCGATGGTCGTCGTCAGCGGCCCGCCATAAAACAGGTTCAAGAGCTTGTACGGTCCGCTGTTTGTTGAAGGAGCGTGCGGCACCATGCGGAAGCCGTAGGGTATCGGCTCAAAGGTCTTGGCCTTTTCGTGGATGCTGGCCTGGCTTCGCCACCAGGAACTTTGATGCACAAAGGGGCCATGAGCCGGGTCCATCAAGCCGACGATACCGTCGTCGATGGTGCAATCCAACAGGGTCGAGATGTGAATCATCCGATAGGGAGACGAGGGGAGCGGCAGTGGCGGCACATCCGGAATGGCCTGGCTCGGTCGTTGAGGGTCAGGAACGAACACCCACACGTAGCCATCCCGTTCGCGGCAGGCGTAGGTCGTGATGCCGATTTTGTCGACGTGAATGGGAGAGCCTTCAACCAGCGCAGGAATCCCCCGGCAGCGGCCTGTCTGATCGAATTGCCACCCGTGGTAAGCACATTGGACACAGTCGCCTTCCATTTTGCCGAAGGACAGCGGCATCCCGCGATGGGGGCAAATGTCGCGCATGGCCGCCACCGCACCCTGTGATGTTTTACAGACGAGGATCGGGAGGCCTAACAGGATGGTTCCCTTTAGGCTATCAGGAGCGAGTTCACTGCTCAGGCAAGCGGGATACCAGAAGCCGAAGAGCGGTGCGCTCCTGGATGGTTTAATCTCTGTGATGAGGTCGCTGTTCATGGAAAGCATGAGATGGGAGGGATCATCGGTTCGTTTGGAACTATATCCGGCATGCTGAGTGAGGTCAAGGTCGTTGGCTTGACAAGAAAAAGAAGCGGAGACTATAGTTAAAATTCCATTGAAATCACCAAATTCACGCGGAGCTGACAGGAATGAGGGTGTCATGACAATCGCACAGATGGATCCAGCTGTGGCGTTGGCCAACCTACAGACCGCTAAGACTGACAGGGTGACGATCGTGCTGCTGAGCGGCGACATGGACCGAGCGATGGCGGCGTTCATCATCGCCACCGGGGCCGCCGCCATGGGGATGCAGGTGACCGTCTTTTTCACCTTCTGGGGTCTCAATGCCATTCGTCGGAAAGGCGCGGCCAGCTCTGCGAAAGACTGGCTCCGTCGGATGTTCGGCATGCTGAATAAAGGGGGCGCTGATAGCCTGCCTCTCTCGCGGTTCCATTTTGGAGGGCTGGGCACGAAGATGATGCAAACGGTCATGAAGCAAAACCGGATGCCGGGTGTGCCGGAACTCATGGAGACGGCGCTGGACCTGGGTGTTCACTTTATTGCCTGCACGACGACCATGGGGCTGATGGGAATCACGAAAGATACGCTGATCGAGGGTATCGATCAGTTTGCCGGGGTGACCACCTATCTTGCGGAAGCCAAGCAAGGTAGTGTGAATTTGTTTATTTAAGGTCGAGCCTACGGCGTAGGCTATGCCGTATCTCAACCTCAGCCTTCAGGAGTTGTGAATGCCACATGCCGATGTGAAGCTCGATACGCTCGGGTACTTTTGCCCGATGCCGATTATCATGACCTTGAAGAAGATCAAGGAACTGACGTTGGGCCAGATCCTTGAAGTCGTCTCGGACGACGAAGGCATCAAAAAGGACATGCCGGCCTGGTGCGACACGACCGGCCATCAGATGGTCGGGCTTGAGGAAGAACAGACGAAGTCGGGAATGATCTATAAAGCGTTTGTCAGAAAGACGAAATAACCGCACAGTTAGAGACGTAGTCGCAATCGAGAAGCCGGAGGGATGATAATCAGACCTCCGGCTTCGTTGTATTGATTTTCGATGGGGCAGGACGTGGATCGAATCGTCGAGTGTGTGCCGAACTTCAGTGAGGGGCGAAATCAGACGACGGTGTGTGCGCTGGTGCATGCCGTGGAGTCCGTGTCGGGGGTCTGGCTGTTGGACCAGACGATGGATCGGGATCATCATCGCTCCGTCTTGAGCTTTGCCGGCGAACCGGACGCCGTCGCTGAAGCGGCCTTTCGCGTCATTCGCGTGGCGACCGATCTGATCGATCTTCGGAAGCACAAGGGCGTCCATCCGCGGGTGGGTGCTACGGATGTCGTGCCCTTCGTGCCGGTGCGTGGTGCAACGATGCAGGATTGTATCCATCTGGCGAAGGAATTGGGGCAACGGGTAGGAACAGAGCTGGAGATCCCGGTATTTTTCTACGAACACGCGGCCCTGCACCGTGATCATGCTCCGCTCGAATCGGTCCGCCGAGGAGGGCTCCAAGGCCTTGCGTTCCGCATGGCTTCCGATCCGGACTGGACACCCGATTGTGGCCCTCCCCAACTTCATAAAACGGCCGGCGCCGTGGTGATTGGTGCGAGACCTCCCTTGATCGCCTTTAATGTGAATCTCCTCTCGATGGATCTGGCGTTGGCCCGATCCATTGCAAAAGACATTCGCCAATCGAACGGAGGACTGCCCCATCTCAAAGCGATCGGTGTGGAGTTAGCCAGTCGACAGGTGGTTCAGGTCGCCATGAATCTCACCGATTTCATCATCACGCCGCTCCATGTCGCGTTTGAAGCGGTCCGAGCCCGAGCCGCTGAGCAAGGTGTGGCGGTAGCGGGGAGCGAAGTGATCGGGCTTGTGCCCCAAGCAGCACTGGCTCAGGCCGCCGCGCATAGCTTGGCGCTCGAACAGTTCGATTCAACGCAGGTACTTGAAATGAGATTGGAGACTCGGCTGTTTGGTGAGCTGACTCGACAGGCTTCGTCTCACGAACAGGAGTCGGTTGATACACACACACAATCCATCGCGGACTTTTTGGCCGCGGTGGCCGCGGCGACCCCGATTCCGGCCGGCGGTACGGTCGCGGCCTTGGTAGGCGCCCTCGCGGCTTCGCTGGGGATCATGGGGGCGCGCCTCAGCCGGCAACGAAGCGTAGAACATCGGCTGGGTAAAATTGGCCAGCGGCTTCGTGATCTCATGCAAGCGGACGGCGATGCCTATCAGCGGTTTCTCCAAGCAACGAAGATTGCGAAGACAGACCGGACTTGTTCCGCTGCCTTATCATCTGCGCTCCATCTGGCGACGGAGATTCCGCTCGAAATCGCCGAACAGGCGATAGAGGCTGGAGCGCTTCTCCATGCCTGCTCAGCAGGAGTGAAGACACGCGTTCGCTCTGATCTCACTGTTGGGCTGGTGCTGGCGATCGCCGCAGCCGATGCAGGAGGTCACACAGTTGCGGAAAACATAAACATTCAACGCAATCAACGGCTTAAGTCTTCTCTTTGCGACCGGATTCGCCAAATGACAATCCGTCTTGAGGAACTCCGGAGGCTATGCTACATTACGCCCCTTCGTCAGGGGCAAATTAGCACGGGAAATAAACCTGTACAGGCACCGCCTGGGAAAGTAGATAGACGGGAAGAATGGAAATCAAAGTCTTCAATAATAACGTCGAGAAAGCTCTCAAAGTTGCCAAGAAGAAGCTCGCGGGGGAAGGACTCTTCCGGGAACTAAAGCGTCGTCGGTTTTACGAAAAGCCGAGCGTGAGAAAGAAAGCCAAAGAACGCGAGGCGCAGCGGCGGCGTCAAAAGTGGTTGTCAAAGCGTAAGCCAGAGTAAGCGTCCTTCCACGGGCTCGCCCGTTCGGTTGATCGCATTTCTCCCAAGGCCCTCAGATCTCTTCCTCATCCATGCGCCAGGACCAGATCACTGCTGCGCTTCGAATCGTGAAGCGCGAGATTCGGCAGTGGGAGGAGCCGGTCCTCGGCATCGTGTCGCGCGAGTCGAACCGAGATCCCTTTCGCATCCTCATATCCTGCCTCCTCAGCCTCCGGACCAAAGACAAGACGACCAGTGAAGCCAGTGCCAGGCTATTCGCATTGGCGCATCAGCCTGCCACGATGCTGACTCTCTCGCTCCAGAAGATCGAACGCGCCATCTATCCCGTCGGGTTCTACCGGACAAAAGCCAAATCCATTCATTCCATTTGCCGTCGTCTTCTGGACGTCTATGGAGGAACGGTTCCTGACTCTATCGAGGAGCTGGTTACACTGTCGGGGGTCGGCCGTAAAACGGCGAATTTGCTGGTGACGGTCGGCTATGGCAAGCCCGGCATCTGCGTGGATATCCATGTGCATCGGATCAGCAATCGCTGGGGCTATGTGAAGACGAAGACACCGGAGGATACTGAACAGGCGCTACGCCGGAAATTGCCGGCACAGCATTGGATCACCTTCAACGATTTACTTGTTCCCTATGGGCAGAATCTCTGCCAGCCGGTCTCGCCCTTCTGCAGCCAGTGCAAACTCACCGAATATTGCGATCGGGTGGGAGTTAAAAGATCACGTTAGAGGTAAGGCCTGAGATCCGCCGTCGCCTGACACCCAGGGCAGATAGCAGGTTGCGAGAAAACGTATTGTGCCACAACCGGCAAGCGCTTCCAGGGGGATGCTCAAAAAGTTCATCCAGCAAGGCCGCAGGCGAGTCGAAACCGGAGGCGTACCCTCTGGGGCGCACGGTGCGACGAATAAGGAGCACCACGTCTGTGCGCGCCGCCGAGTTAGTGAGGCGGCCGGGTCCCCGTTGAGGATCTGAACGATGCGAGAACGAAGCTGGCGGGCTTTTTCAGCATCCCACTATATGAAGAGCTTCGTTTCCGCGTCAGAGGTGAGCGCAATAATTGCAGGGAGCCCCATGACTTCATCAACGTTCTTTTCGACTGCGGCACTGTCCACGCCCATGTATTCCAGGCCGGCACTGCAGGCGATCAGCCGAAACTTCCCGACGTGTTTGGCGTCCTGAAACATTTCCGAAATCTTCGGTACCTTCTTCTCCTTCAAGAGCCGCGCCACCTCGTCTGCCGATGAGGCATATTCCGGCGGAAAGTCGATCACGTCGATCTTCCCCTCGGCCAGCTTCTTGATCGTCCAGAACAAGAGGATCACGATCACGTCCTTCCCCATCGCTGCGGCGGTGAGTCCAAGGGTTGCAACCTGGTGCAGCGTATCGTAGGTGGCGTGATGGGCGAAGATGACGAACTTGGGTTGAGCCGGCATGGTCGGTAGCTACTCCTTTGTGGCGCGCGTCTTGACGCTGTTTACATAATCGGTAATGGCCGCATCGACTTCGTCCGTGGTCATGGGACGGTCATGCGTTTCACTTTCGTCCACGAGATAAGTATCGTGCTCTTTTTCCTGCCGCAAGACGACGGAATTCTCCGGTGTCACCTCGATCAGCATAAACCACTCGTGTGCCCCCTGTGTGATGACGACTTCTTTGCCCAGACCTTTCTTCCTTATCTCGATATGAAGATCGTCCGATGCGCAAATGGAGGAAGGAATCGTCAACAGTGCTGTGCCCAGGACCGCGATCCCCAGCAAGGCGCTGATCTGAAGTCTGAAGGGCGAACGACGCGACATGGCAGCGCGATTATAGCCCGCCGAGAAACATGCCGTAAACATTCGACTAGGAGCCTGTCAGACTTAGTCGTTCGCCGCAGAAGCATGGTCTCTGTCGGACAGGCTCCCAGGCTTGGCCCTTGGCTTGAGTGCCCCCAGGTCGCATGCTAGGATGTGCGGTGCATGGATGACTTATTTGCAACAGTTCAGCAATGGATTCCGGTCGATGTGCTCATCGGCCTCACCGTGGCTTCGGTCGTCGGATTTATCGGTTCGCTGATTGCCATCCCATGGATTCTCGTCCGCTTGCCTGCCGACTATTTCGACACACGTACTCCCCGCCATTGGATGAAGGACCATCATCCGATGCTGCGTCTGTTGGGGTTGGTCGCCAAGAACGTCGTCGGCGTTGTCTTCCTCGTGGTCGGCGTTGCCATGCTGTTTTTGCCGGGGCAGGGCCTGCTGACGATGCTGATCGGGATCTCCCTCATGGATTTCCCTAAAAAACGTGAGCTGGAGGCGAGAATGGTCGGCCAGCCGACCCTGCTGAGTGTCATTAACGGCATGCGCCGGCAGTTCGATAAGCCGCCTCTGACACTGGCTCCCGGTCCGTAACCCCCAATCCCCCATGCCGAGCACCGAGTTCAGCCGCAAGACGCTCTATCTGATCGATGGGAGCGCCTATATCTATCGTGCATTCTTTGCCCTGCCGGCCCTGAATAATTCCCAAGGCCTCCAGACCAACGCCATCCTTGGTTTTACGACGACATTGTTGAAGATCATTCGTGAACGGAAGCCGGACGGCCTCGTTGTGGCATTCGACGAAAAGGGTCCAACATTGCGCCACGAGGAGTTCACGGCCTACAAGGCGCAGCGGCCACCGATGCCGGAAGGCATGAGCGCCCAGATTCCCTACATCCATCGCGTCGTGGATGCCCTCAACATTCCTGCCGTCCGGCAAGTCGGCTACGAGGCAGATGATTTGATCGGCACGCTGGCGCACCAGGCTGAGCAGGCTGGGTTCGACGTCGTCATCGTCACCGGCGACAAGGACATGTTCCAACTTCTGACGCCTCACGTGCGCATCTACGATCCGGTGAAAGACAAGTGGTTGGGCGAAGCGGAATGTGTAGAACGCTTCGGTGTGGAACCGGCGCGCGTCGTGGAAATCATGGGGCTCATGGGCGATGCGGCGGACAATATTCCCGGCGTGAAGGGCATCGGTGAGAAAACGGCGATGAAGCTGATCGCCCAGTTCAATACGATTGAAGAACTCCTACGTCGTGTTGAGGAGGTCACGCCGCCTCGGATCAAAGCCTTGTTGGTCGACCAGGCCGAGAACGCCCGCCTTAGCCGGAGGCTGGCGACCATTCAACTGGATAGTCCCGTGGCATTCGAACCTGCGACCTATCACCTGAAACCTCCACATCAGGACCAGCTTACCGATTTGTTGCGCGAGCTGGGATTCACCACGCTTCTCAAATCATTTCAGCCGTCGTTCTCACAAGCTGAGGCGAATACGGTTGAGACGGAGCTTGTTCAAGATGAACCCTCCGCACAGCGATTTGTGGAGGGATTGCCGAAGGGCCGCGCGCTTGGCGTGCAATGTCTGCTCTCCCCCGGACCAGGCGTACAGGCGGATGTGCGGGGAATCGCGCTGTCTGTGGGAGAGAAGACCGCGTTCATTCCGCTCGACGTCAAAACATACATGCGACCGATCATTGCGTTACTGCATGATCTCACCAGAACCAAGGTGGTCCACGATCTGAAATCGACCTTGCTGGCCTTTCACCACATTGGAGTCACTCTCGCGGGCCCCTATCTGGACACCATGGTGGCCGACTATCTGCTCAATCCGAATCGCCGCGATCATCAGCTTGAGACGGTCGCGTTTGAAGTGCTGGACCATCGGCTTGGGACCGGAAAGAAGAACAACGACGACCCGAAATCCCTGTTCGACGACGAGGACACCGGATCGCGCGAGGAGGCAGCAGAGGCCGCATCGATGCTGGCCAAGCTCGCCCGGCCCATGACGGAACGATTGTCGGAACAGGGGAGCCTCACGCTCTTCACCGACGTGGAAATGCCGCTGGTGCCGGTGTTGGCCGAGATCGAGCGGAATGGATTCTTATTGGATGTCGAGGGACTGCGCAGGCTCAGCAAGGAATTGGAACGGGATCTCGACAAGATCATGGAGACCATCGCCGTGGTGGCCGGCGGCGAGTTCAATATCAATTCACCGAAGCAGCTCGCCACGGTGCTGTTCGAGAAGTTGGGACTCAAGCCGATCAGGAAAACCAAGACTGGCTACTCGACCGACGAAGACACGCTGACGCAGCTGGCTACGCAGCATGAATTGCCCGCGCAGATCGTGAACTACCGGAGCCTCAGTAAACTCAAGTCCACCTATGTGGATGCACTACCAGAACTCGTGAATCCGGAGACCAAGCGGCTCCATACGTCGCTCAATCAGACCGTCGCGGCGACCGGGCGGCTCTCCTCGACCGAGCCTAATCTGCAGAATATTCCAGTAAAGGGCGAGTATGGATTACGGATCAGAGAAGCCTTTATCGCACCGGCAGGCCATACCCTGCTCTGCGCCGACTACAGCCAGATCGAGCCTCGCATCCTCGCGCACCTGTCGCAAGATCCCCGCTTGCTCGCTGTTTTCGCAAAAGGGGAGGACATCCACATGGCAACGGCCATGGAGATTTTCGGTCTGCCCTCCAGTCAGATCACGCGGGACATGCGACGCGTGGCCAAGACGGTCGTCTTCGGCATTGTGTATGGGATCAGTCCGTTCGGTCTGGCTTCGAACATCGGCGTGTCACAGGCGGACGCAAAGAAGTACATCGAGACGTTCTTCGAAAAGTTTTCAGCCGTGCGCGCCTTGATGGACCGGAATATCGAAGAAGGCAAAACGAAAGGCTACACGACCACAATCCTTGGCAGACGGCGTCCAATTCCCGAGTTGCAGAGCGGCGATCCGGTGCAGCGTGGATTCGGCGAACGCATGGCCGTGAACAGTCCGATCCAGGGCTCAGCCGCGGATCTCATCAAAGTGGCAATGATCGATGTGAATCAGCGGCTGCATCATGAGCTGCCGCATACCAAGATGATTCTCCAAGTCCACGACGAATTGATCTTCGAGGTACCGGAGAAGGACTTGGCAGAGGCGAAGCAGCTCGTGAAGACGGAGATGGAAGCGACGGGAAAGAAGCTGGGTCTGTCGGTGCCTTTAAAAGTCGATCTAGGGACAGGCCACAATTGGCGAGTGGCGCATCCATAACAAAAACCTGAGTGAGGTAACTTATGCAGAACGTACGTTTTTCAGCCGCGTGGGTGATCGCGGGCGTCAGTCTTAGCGCGTTGGGGTTCCTGCTTCTCATGGGGCAGCCGTTTACCGCGAAGGCCCAAGAGCCGAAACGGTTCCAGTACAGAATCGTTGAGGTCCTTCCTGACACCCAGAATATGCAAACCAAGCTGAACGAGTTTGGGGCAGGTGGGTGGGAGTTGGTATCAGTCTCGATGGGGGATATGACGGAGCCGAGGCTGATCTTTAAGAAGTGAGGGAAGGGGATGGAGGCTGATGATCTTCTGTGCTCGCGCAACGCGCGGCTTAAGAAAGCCCTCGTTGGACGCGCGCAGTGGAAGATCAATCAGCCCCCATCCCCGAAGAGATAACGCGCAAGGGCCTTTGCTTGAGTAAAGAGAAAGGAATTCAATGCCTGTCGCCTTTACCAAATGTACCGTCTGTGGCAGCGACAAAATTAATACGTGCGGGTCAGTGAGGCGGTTCCTTTGCTCCCGGAACCCCCACTTCAGAAAGTGGTCGTTCGACGGCCGCAGTCGGAATCACCTCACTGCCCCGCACGAGGTGGGTGATGGAAGAGGGGAAAGAGATGTGAGGGGACATGGAGCAGCCGTCCTTCTTGCTCGCAGAGCGCGCACGATCAGAAAGCAGGTGCAGATGGCAAGTGTCGAGCGGTTCTTCCAAGGGAAAATGACTAGTTCCGCACGCCGCTCCAAACTTTTGCCGGGTCGATGGCCTTGTCAGGATTGAGTTTCTTCGCCTTTTCCAGCAGAATATCCGTGGCCTCCGGATAGGCGGGATCAGCGATGCAACAATTATCCACGGGACAAACCGCCGAGCATTGAGGTTCATCAAAATGGCCGACACACTCGGTACACCGTTCATGGGTAATCACGTAAATAGCGTCTCCGACTCCCTGACCGTCGCCCACATGATTTCCCTTCGCCTCCGCGTCGCCGCGAGTTTCGAAGATAGCTTCATTCGGACATTCTGGCAGGCAGGCTCCACAGTTAATACATTCGTCGGTAATCAGTAGTGCCATGACCCTCGACTCCTTCTTCCCACAAAGATAGGGGAATATTCAGGGTTATTTAACAGCATGACAGGAGAGCCACATGACCTCAAGACACACGCTGGTGCTCCAGCGTCTCTAGGACACTTAGGCGCAGGAATTCTATTTCTATTCTAGCCGGGCGAGGATTAAGGTGCAAGAGGAGAACGGACGAGCTCAGAATGAACATCGCTCGTTTTTACAGGCTGATCTTGGCTTTCTCGCGCAAATTGGCTAACCTCGAAGCCGCTGTTGTACTGTATTTCTGGACTTTTTATTTCTGCCTGATTCATCGCTCTCTCCACATGACGCGGCCATGGCAACTGACTATATTGGGGATTTGAAGGACATCATTTTCCAAGGAGGTTCACTCATGACAAATCGCAAACTCATTGAGAGGCTGGCCCATGCGCTTTCGGTTCATCACGCTCTCATACTGGCTCAGGGCGTTCTCCTTCAAAGCTTGCGTGTATCGAAACAGGAATATGCCGCTGCGGTAAAGAAATGCCGCCCGCACGCTGCAGCCTACAAATCGAAAATCCTCGCCAGCTTTCTCGAGGGCGCTCCTCCTCAGGCTGAAAAAGACTTGTGGGAATCGCTAGGCTTAGGCGATCTCTGGGGTCCATCTGGGCCAGAGAAAGAGAGCCCAAAGCCTTAGCGATTCTATCCACAATGTAAAAATAACTTTTTCACATTATTCTCCGTCTCATTAAGAGTTTCTGACTACCCTGAACTGATGACAAGCCTCCTGGGATTGTTGTCGTTATGGTGCAACGCACTGACTCAATCGCTGTGATGACCTGCGGTTTGTTAGAACTCCGGTCTGGACACAGATGTGACCTGTGTCAATCCTTGTACCACCCTGAATGTTAGTCATGGTCTTGAGGCTGTCCAAAATCCTCGTTCGGTTCCAGGATCCTAAACATCGACGGTTCAACCTTCCGACCGCTAATTCGGTTTGTCCTAGCCTTCCTCGGTCGGTATCGCAGCTGCTCCACGATCCTTCCTCCTTCTTCGTGTGGCGTAGCAGTACGCGCTGATAACTCGACAGAAGTTTCCGACCTTCTGTGGTGCTGCCGTGTAGCCAGAAGTCACGTGCGAATTCTCCTAAGAGATCATGGGCCGTAAGCAACTCAGACATCAAAGCTCTTCGATACACCGATTTGTGAGCTCGGTTAGGAGGGCGACTCCTTTGAATTTTGTCGCTTTCGCATCCGAGTCCGTGGGATTTCTCGAATGGGTAAGCGTCGCGGAGAGGAAGCTCAATAGAACTCTTATTATTGTCCATCATTGCCAAGTTAGAAGCGCAGCAGAGCGGTCGTTTGGCATAATTTATTCATGAACGCTCTAAAAGATTTATTTTTTGACCGGCCTTAGATACTGTCGTCACGAGATGTGAAATGATGTAGAATCATGCCTAACCGCAGGAGGTTGGGCATGAACGCATCGCATCGCAGACACGATATATCGGATGAAGTATGGACGGTACTGGAGCCGCATGTACCCGGTCGCGAA
>JBBRRK010000026.1:0-25964 GCA_038200765.1 Nitrospirales bacterium | reverse complement strand
ACACCGGGCGCTTGACGGTCACACGCCGGATGGAGTGTACTTTGACAACCTGCCTGCACGGCTCACCGCCGCGTAGGCAGAACACCGCGAGGCGCCACTTAAGGAACGGAACATTCTGTCCAATCAAGCGGAGCCACCTCTTGGTACAGAGAGGAGTATTCCGGTAGGATGCTTAAAAATGCCGTTCAGCAAGGCCGTAGCGAGGGAAGGTCCGAAGGCGTAGCATTTCTAACCTGCCCACCGCACGCTGCCAAGACAGCTTTTCCCCCAAGTGGGCTGCGTTGAGGATGCGTTCGATGCGAGAACTCCGCTGGCGGACTTTTTCAGCATCCTGCCAGCGAAGGCTAAGTGGGAAAAGGCCGCGCGGGGGACCGACAGGCGCCGGTATCCATGGGGAGAGATGTAGCCGTTCGTCGACATGGCAAACTATAACCGAGGCATGTGGATCAGTGAAGCGATCAGGTTGGTGGCGGTCACCAGCGGTCTCGAGGGAATGAGTGTGCGATATGGGCTCAAAGAAGGCGGGAGAAGCCTATTTGGTGTTTCTCACATGGCGGGGAACGCGGCAGAATGGATGGCTGACTGGTATGAGCGCGACTATTATCAAACGAGTCCTGGGCGGAATCCATCTGGCCCTGCTACGGGTGAGAAGCGCGTGCTGCGAGGTGGGTCATGGGCAGATGTACCGTCTGCGTTGCGGGTGACGGCGAGGCTCTCTGTCGAGCTGGATTTCGAGGATCGGACGATCGGATTTCGCTGTGCCATGGATATGCCGAAGTGAAAGTCGCGTTGGCCTAGTGCAGGCCGGAGCACGTTCGCGATGTAGTAGATAGCGAGCCATGGTGGTTCATCCCATTACGACCTTGCCGGACTGTTCCTGCGATCGGTTCTATGCCTGAACGATCTATCACACCCCTCATCGTGGTTGCGCTGCTACTGGGGACATGGATGGCCATCCGTTCCATCGAATCCCCTTCGGTCACGCCGGTGCCTGTCTCATCGGTGACCGCGCTTGCCCCTGGCATGGTTCCGCTGGTCACCGGGGACGAACCGATCGCAGAAATCTTTACGAGAGCCGGCTGCTTGGTGTGCCATACTGTTCCGGGTATTCCTGGGGCCAATGGACGGGTAGGGCCGCCTCTTGTATTAGGTGCCACGGGGCCTGCGCGATTGGCCGATTCGGCGTACCGGGGCCAGGCGAAGACGGTGCATGATTATGTGATTGAATCGGTCCTCGAACCAGGGCTGTTTGTCGTGCCGGGATATCCGGCCGGCACGATGCCGGTATGGTATGGCGCGAAACTCAGCGCCCTCGCGCTGGAAAAAATTGCGTCGTATCTTGAGCAGCAGAGGGGTTCCACAGCTCAGTAGGCGCGGGATTGGTGTGCAGGGCTAGGGTTTACGTATGGGAGTTACGTTTCCCGAGGCTCCTCCCTGGATCTTAAAGGCACCGCTTGTCGGGTCACCTGATTTTTTGTCGAGGAGCGCGTTGACCGCATCGTCGCCTTTGAGACCTTCGAGCTTGATTTTGAGCCGGAGGTTGTTGGCGCTGTCGGCATTGATCAAGGCTTGTTCGAGCGAAATCCTCTCTGACTTATATAGTTGGAACAAGACGTGGTCGAATGTCTGGCAGCCTTCCTCGACCCCTTGCTCCATCGCTTCTTTGAGCGAATCGACCTCGGCCTTTTTGATGAGATCTTTCACGCGGGGTGTATCGAGCATGATTTCCAGTGCAGGGGCCCGCTTCCCGTCCACGGATGGCACAAGCCGCTGAGAGATAATGGCGCGAAGATTGAGGGACAACTGGAGATAGATCTGCGCATGCCGCTCCACGGGGAAAAAGTTCATGATGCGTTCGATGGCCTGGTTCGCATTGTTCGAGTGGAGGGTGGCGATGCACAGATGCCCGGTTTCCGCGAAGGTGATCGCAGCTTCCATCGTTTCCGTGTCTCGGACTTCGCCGATCAGAATCACATCCGGCGCTTGCCGTAGCGCATTCTTGAGTGCACTTTGAAATGAGAGCGTGTCGAAGCCCACTTCTCGCTGCGTAATGAGCGATCGCTTATGATTGTGGACGAACTCGATCGGATCTTCCACGGTTACGATATGGCCGGGATGGACGGTGTTACGGTGATCGATCATGGCGGCGAGGGTGGTGGATTTTCCAGAACCGGTGGCTCCAACCACGAGGACCAACCCCCGCTTCGTCATGGCGATGTCTTTCACAATTTGAGGCAAGCCCAGCTGATCGGCAGTCTGGATCTCGGCTTTGATATGGCGGAAGACCAAGCCGACGTTCCCCCGCTGCCGAAAAATATTGACACGGAAACGGCCGAGCTCCTTGTAGTAGAGGGCCAGGTTCATTTCCATCTTTTCCTCGAATTCCCCACGCTGCTGACCGCGCATCAGCGCCAGCGCGAGGGCTTCGAGTTGTTCGCTAGTAAACGGCGGTGCGTCGGTTTGTTGTGTCGCGCCGTGAATGCGATAGGCGGGAGCCGAGTCGACGGTCAAGTACAGGTCTGATGCTTCTTGATCCACCATGACTTTCAAGAGACTGCGAACATCCATCTCCGCCCCCGTTTCTTCCGGCTTTGTATCTTAACCCGCATTATTCATGATCGCTTCTGCTGCGCCGATCCGTTGCTACGACAAACCTTCGTCCGACGGGCTCGCCCTTCGGACCATTGACGGACTGCACGAGTATGCCTCGGGGCCTCACGGCTCCGCGCACCGGTCTCGTGACGCGGCTCAGCGGTTTCGCTACGAACCGTCATGAATCATTCAGGCTAGGCCGCGTTGCCCATTGCGGATCCAAACAGATTGGGAGTCATACTGCGCGATTGGGCTTCAGCCTTGGTGACGACTCCACGGGTCACTAAATCAACCAGAGCCATGTCCATCGTTTGCATGCCGTCTTTTTGACTGGCCTGCATGATCCCAGGAATCTGGTGCAACTTGCCCTCCCGAATGAGATTCCGGACCGCGGTCGTGGTGACCATGATTTCGAGGGCGGCGACACGTCCACCTGATTTTTTCTTCAGCAGGGTCTGCGTGATGACCGCTTCCAAAGCTTCTGCGATCTGCGCGCGAATCTGGGACTGTTGGTTGGGGGGGAACGCGTCGATGATGCGGTCGATGGTTTTTGGTGCGCTGGAGGTGTGGAGAGTGCCGAAGACCAAGTGGCCCGTTTCCGCAGCAGTCAATGCGAGCTGGATGGTTTCCAGGTCGCGCATTTCACCCACGAGGATGATGTCCGGGTCTTCGCGGAGAGCGGACTTCAGCGCATTCGCGAACGACATCGTATGCACGCCCAGCTCCCGCTGATTCACGAGGCATTTTTTTGTCTTGTGGACGAATTCGACCGGATCTTCGATTGTCAGGATGTGACCCTCGAACGTGTTGTTCAAATAATCAACCATCGAGGCCAGCGTCGTCGACTTACCGGACCCAGTTGGGCCGGTCACAAGGATCAGTCCCTTTTCCCGATCACAGAGCTGTCGTACGATCGGAGGCATGCCGAGCTTCTCCAACGGAATGATTTCGGTGGGAATGTTTCGGAAAACGGCGGCAAGCCCACGGCTTTGGACAAAGACATTGACACGGAATCGGGCGATGTCGCCTAGCTCAAAGGAAAAGTCACATTCGCGCTTTTCCTCGAAGTTTTTCCGCTGGGTATCGCTCATCATGTCATAGATCAGGGAGTGCGTTTCTTCCGTGGTCAGTGGAGGATGGTCGAGTTTCTTGAGGTCCCCGTTCAGACGGATCATCGGTGGCTCGCCGGCGCTGATATGACAATCCGATGCGCCCTCCTTTGCCGTGTAGGTCAGGAGCTTCGAAATATCCATGAAGAGGACTCCTCGGTGAAATAGGATGATGGTTTGTCGGGTCTCAGGACTGCGTCAGAGCATGATGCCACAGGGTGATGAGAAAGCAAGGAAATAGCCCTAACCGGCATGATTCATGACGCTTCTGCTGCACGCGCGGATACGCGGCTGCGACGGGCAGTCTCGCAGTTCAGTCCTTCGACGTACTGCACGAGTACGCCTCAGGGCTTCACGTCTCCGAGTGCCCGTCTCGCTTCGTGTTTGCAGGCGTTCACGACGAACCTTCATGAATAATGCGGGCTAAGCGGTTGCGTGAATTCTTCGGTGGTTTAGCGCAGAGGTTAGGGTAGAGAGGTGAGGGCGTCGATCAGATCAGTCCCGCCGATTGTCCTGCGCGTTGGAATGCAGTGAGGGCGAAGTCAATGTGGCTGGAGGTGTGCTCGGATGTCACTGTAACGCGGATACGGCTGGTGGCATCCGGAACAGTAGGCGGGCGAATTGCTGGAGCATACAGGCCTTCTGTGAACAGGTGTTCGGCAAATGAAAGCGCGGTTTCGGCATTGCCGACGAGGAGGGGCATGATCGGGCTGACGCTGGGGGACAGGCTGAATCCCAATTGTGTCAACCCTGAGAAGAGCCGTTCACGGTTGGCCCATAAGCGTGCACGTCGCTCCGGCTCTCGTTGCATGACTCGTAACGCTGCTGTGACGGCAGCAGCCGAACTCGGAGGGGGTGCCGTGGTAAAGATGAAGGACCGGCTCGTGTTCATGAGATAGCGGATCAATGTTGCGGGCCCAGCGAGGTAGGCGCCACTGCTGCCGAAGGCTTTGCCCAAGGTTCCCATCTGAAACGGGATCTGTGTCTCAAGGCCGAAATGTTCTGCCGTGCCTCGTCCGTGCGGTCCCATCACGCCTGTGCCATGGGCATCATCGATATAGAGATCGGCCTCATAGTCCTGGGCTAACCGACTGAGTTCTGGCAACGGCGCGAGGTCTCCGTCCATACTGAACAGGCCGTCGGTGACAATCAGGGTGCGTCGTGCCCGGCTCCTCTTTGCGAGAAGGGACTGTAGGTGGCTGATATCGTTGTGGCGATAGATGCGAAAGTCGGCTGCGCTCAGACGGCAGCCGTCAATCAGACTAGCATGGCACAAGCGATCGGCCAGGATCAATCCGTCTCGTCCGATTAATGTCGGGATGGTCCCAATGTTGGCAAGGTAGCCGGAGCTAAACGTCAGCGCTGCTTCTGTTCCCTTGAACTGTGCCAGCGCAGTTTCCAACTCTTGATGCGGTGGCAAAGAGCCAGAGACTAACCGTGCAGCTCCGGCTCCGACTCCAAATCGTTGAGTAGCTTCGACGGCGGCCTGAATCACCTCCGGGTGCCGAGCCAGCCCCAAATAGTCGTTTGAGGCGAGCAGGAGGATCTGGCGCCCTGCCATCTCAACCATCGGGCCGATGCCGGAATGGAGCGGAGTGAGGCGTCTGGTCAGATGTCGTGTAGCCAATTCGTGGAGTTGTTTTTCAAACATATAGAAGTGGCCAGGCATTAAAGATTGGAGATGGTCTACCTTCTCAGAACCGACCGACCGCCGCAGCGCATTGACAAAATCGTGATATCCTGAGTAAGTATAAGGCGCGTACACCACTTGAGGAAACCGTCTCGCCCTCTCCGACGATCCATCCATGAGTTATCGTATCAAGGTTCCAGCAAAAACTCTTCCGGTCGATGAAGCCCAGATGTTGAGCTCGCTGGACCATGCGCTGCATAGGGCAGGCAGTTATCGACTCCCCTTGCTGATCGGTTTGGGAGTATTGGTGCTCGCGGCGGCCGTGGTCGGAGGAGTCTTTTATGTCGACCGCCAGGCAGCGCAGAAAGCCCAAGACCTTGAACGAGAGGCGATGCATTTCTTGACGGCCCCTTCCGCCAACGATCCTCAAAAGGCTGATCACGCGCTCAAGGAAGCGATCACGAGGTATCGGCTAATTGTCGAGCAATATCCACGAACCGCTACCGCTCCACTCGCCTTGTATCATTTGGGAAATACATTGGTCCAGGCCAATGAACTGAGCGCGGCGATTGAGGCCTACCAGCAATTTCTTACATTATACGGTTCGAATCCCTCAATGACTGGATTGGTGCGACAACGTCTGGCCTATGTGTACTTGCACAAGGGAAACCGGGACCAGGCCGCGAAGGCACTCACCGCCATTTTGGATGCCCCCGGTACGTTGAACCGGGATCAAGCGTTATTTGAGCTGGCGCGGCTGGAAGAATCCCAGTCTCGGCCTGAGGGGGCCTTGGCTCGCTATCAGGAACTGATCAAGACCTATCCGAATTCTCCCTTCACCAGCGAAGCGACGATTCGGACCAAGATCTTGGATGCCAAGAAATCCCAAGAATCAACGCCTCCCCCGCCGTCGACAGCTCCGGCCATTGCTCCGTCACAGAAAAGCCCTCTAGCTCCTCTTTCCTCAGCAGGCAAGAAAAAATCCTAGCAGGCTACTGAAGAAATCTCTGTTCTCATTCGCCCAACCCCGGAGCGCCAAGACGCACCTTTCACCACGCGGCGTTCTCACCTCGAACACATCCTCAACGTAGCCCTCTCGGAGAACAAGCTGTCTTGGCAGCGTGCGGTGGGCAGGTGAGAGATGCGACGTCTCCGGTGCTTTCATCGGCTGCGGCCTTGCGTGGGACAAGGCGCGTCTCTGCACGCCAGGGTTGGGGGAGCGAGAAGGCTGGCTTTTTTGAGCAGTCTGCGGGAGTGTGATGTTCTGTGGATCGCGGGAAAGGAGAGAACGTCTTTAGCGGCTGATAAGGAGAAAGTCGCCCGGACGAATTGTCGGGCCGGAGAGGTTATTCTTCGTCTTGAGCGTTTTGAGCGGGACTCTAAACCGTTTTGACAGTTTTCCCAGCGTGTCTCCCGCGCGAACTTTATACCAGCGAGAAGGTCCGGTTGACGCAAACTGAGCTTTTGCCGGAACCTTAGGGAACTTATAGGCCGGAATACGGTCAATCAACTGTTCCACTTTCGCTTTCATTCCCACCGGAACCTTCAAGTGATAGACCTCGTTCCCGGGGGGAGTTGCGTCTCGCCGTAGCTCAGGATTTAAGAGCCGGAGCTCTTCATAAGGAATGCCAGTAGTATTGGCGATCGCGCGGAAATGGACGGTTCGTGCGATGATCGCTTCATCGAATTGATGAGGCGCGGCAGACTCTTGAGTGAAGCCGTATCGGTCGGGGTTCCTCGCAATGATCGTCGCGGCCATAAATCGCGGCACGTATTCCTTCGTCTCTCGTCGAATCAATCGCGTTTTTGAGATCTCGGAAAAGCTTTCGGCCTTAGCCTTGTGGAGGGCTCGCATCACCTTGCCTTCTCCGGCATTGTAGGCGGCCATCGCGAGCGGCCAGGTACCGAAGAGGTCGTAGAGATCGCGGAGGTAACGTGCCGCAGCAACCGTTGACTTGATGGGATCCCGACGTTCATCAACGTAGTTATCAACACGGAGCCCATAGGCCTTGCCCGTGCCCTTCATGAACTGCCAGGGGCCCGTGGCTTTGGCTCGTGAGTACGCGTGGGGGTTGAAACCACTTTCCACTATCGAGAGGTAGACCAGATCGCTGGGAAGGTCAAATTCCGTGAAGATTCTGTCGACGAGTAGACGATAACGGCTGAGCCGGAGGAGCCACTGTTCAAAGCGATCGTGGATGGCCGTATTGAAGTAGCGAATGTGAGCCTGAACCGATGAATCCATGACAATTGGAACATTGTAGTTCGCATACTCCGTCTGATCTGAGGCATTTGTGGTAGGGTCAGGTGTCTGAGTCAGTTCAGCCGGAGGATTCAAGGCGTCTGCAAACCGTGCGATCGCCGGTGAGTGTCCGGCTGGGTTGAGCTGTAAGAGGTCTTCAGCCCTCGGAACAATGCTCGTTGGGGCAGGGGGATGGTTGGCGGCCTCTGCCTCTGGTAGCGGACCTTCTTCGGTATCGAGCGGGACAAGGTTTGGGTCCGGGTCGTCTTCCGCTGGGTCGTCTGTCGCTGGGCCGTCTGTCGTTGGGTCGTCTGTCGCTGGGCCGTCTGTCGTTGGGCCGTCTGCCGCTGGGTCGTCTGCTGCCGCTACGTTCTCGTCCTCAAGTGTAGAGGGGGCAATCGTATCGGATTCGGAAGGAGTTTCAGCTTGCACGGCTTTAAGAGTAGGAGCGGAGACACTGAACCACATCCCGAACAAGAGAGCCATCGGTAGGACGGCATGTCTTAGCCTGAAAGACCTCATCGAAGTGCGGGGGCAATCAATATTGTGTGGGAGGTGTGTCATGTTCTGTGAGGCTAGACTATCGGTGTACTGTGTTTGTGTCAAGGAATTGCCAGAGGAATGACGTCCATCCTTTGGTCTCACAGAGATAGGCATCTAGCGCACGTTCGAAATTGCAAACGAAAGTACCTCAGTATCAACCACCACCAACAGTTTGAAAACACGCGTGTCCGCGCGGTTGCTTGCCTTGACAGCTTTTGAGAGGCAATGGTATCGTCCGACGGTCGCGCGTAATTATTGTCCACGCTCCATCCGGTTAGGAGGATCAGTCGATGCTGAAACGGTATTTGCTGGCTCCCGGTCCGACGCCTGTGCCCCCTGAAGTGTTGCTGGCCATGGCAAGGCCCATGTTCCATCACCGCGCCCCCGAGTTCGACAAGATATTTGCTGAGGTCCGTGATGGACTGAAGTGGCTGTACCAAACGAAGAATAACGTGTTGATATTGGCGGCTTCCGGAACCGGAGGCATGGAAGGGGCCGTGTCTAACTTTCTTTCTCCCGGCGACAAGGCGCTCACCATTAATGGGGGGAAGTTCGGTGAACGATGGACCAAGCTCTGCAAGACGTTCGGAGCAGAGGTCACAGAAATTAAAGTGGAGTGGGGGCGAGCCGTCAATCCCCAAACAGTGGCCGATGCGCTGAAAAAAGATCCGGGAATCAAAGCGGTCTATGTGCAAGCGAGCGAGACATCTACGGGTGTGGCGCACGATGTCAAGGCACTTGCGGAGGTCGTGAAACCCTATGGCGAGACCATTCTGGTGGTGGATGCGATTACCGCTCTCGGTGTATTCGACATCAAAACCGATGAGTGGGGGGTTGATGTTGTGATTACAGGGTCGCAGAAGGCGCTGATGCTTCCGCCGGGGCTGGCATTCGTCAGCGTGAGCGATAAAGCCTGGCAGTCGGCAGACAAGGCGAAGAATACCGCGTTCTATTTCAATTTCAAGAAAGAGCATGAGAACCAGCAGAAGAATCAGACGGCCTATACCCCTGCCGTGTCCCTCATTGTCGGGTTGCAGGAAGTGCTGAAGATGATGAGGGCGGAGGGGCTTGATGGAGTGTTCGCCCGCCAAGCCATGCTTGCGAAGGCCATGCGTGAAGGAATGCAGGGTGCGGGGCTTGCGCTGTTTCCTAAGGAATCACCGAGCGATGCCCTCACTGCCGTGTGTGCGCCGGAAGGCGTCGATGGACAGGCTATCTACAAGAATCTCCGTGTCCAATACGGCATGACGGCGGCCGGTGGGCAAGACCATTTGAAGGGAAAGATCTTCCGGCTTTCACACATGGGCTATATGGATCGTTTCGATATCATCATGGCCGTGGCCGCGGTTGAAATGGTGCTCAAAGGGCTGGGACATCCTGTGAAGCTTGGGAGCGGTGTGGCGAAGGCGCAAGAAATTCTCATGGCGTAGGAGTTTCACCTCGAAACTCTTACGGTAGGGCAAACACAATGGGCATGAAAATTCTCATCAGCGATAGCTTATCGAAACAGGGCGTGGAGCTGCTCGAAAAGGCTGGGTTCACGGTGGTCGTGAAATCCAAAATGCCGAAAGACGAGTTGTTCAAGGAGATCAAGGACGCCGATGGGTTGATCGTACGGTCCGGCACCAAGGTGACGGAGGAGCTGATCGCGGCTGCCGAGAAATTGAAAGTTATCGGGCGGGCCGGGTCTGGGCTGGATAACGTCGATACGCCGGCAGCCACTCGTCGTGGCATTGTGGTCATGAATACGCCAGGCGGCAATACCGTCACGACGGCCGAGCACACCATGTCGATGATCTGGGCGATGAGCCGGCGCATTCCTCAAGCCACCGCGTCGGTGAAGGCCGGCAAGTGGGAAAAAGATAAATTCATGGGTGTCGAACTCTACGGCAAGGTGCTCGGCATCGTCGGCGCGGGGCAAATCGGCAGCCACCTCACAAAGCTGGCGCAGGGAATTGGCATGAGTGTGGTCGCCTACGATCCCTATTTGTCCGAGGAGCGCGCGCAGAAGATGGGTGTCACCATGATGCCGCTAGATGAAGTCTTCAAGCGTGCCGACATCATCTCTGTCCACACTCCCTTGACGCCTGAGACCAAGGGCCTCATCAATGCGCGAGCGATCTCGACGATGAAGCCGGGAGTGATGATTGTCAATTGCGCCCGCGGTGGGATTGTCCATGAGGCTGATCTGTTCGACGCGCTGAAGGTCAAGCGCGTGGCCGCCGCTGCGTTCGACGTGTTTGAAGAAGAGCCGGTACGGGCGGATCATCCATTGTTGACGCTGGATAATTTTATTTGTACGCCGCACATCGGAGCCCAGACGACCGAGGCGCAAGAGAATGTGGCCGTTGGGATCGCAGAGCAGATCGTCGATTATTTCACCAAAGGCATTGCCCGCGGAGCGGTCAATATCCCGTCTATTTCTCCTGAATTGTTGCCGAGGCTCCAACCCTATTTGTCGTTAGCTGAGCAGCTGGGGAAACTGCAAACGCAGTTGTGTGAAGGAGGACTTGAACGTGTGACCGTCGAATACAGCGGAGAGGTGGCAAGTTTGTCGATCGCGCCGCTGACGATTGCAGTGTTGAAGGGCTTGCTGACTCCGATGATGGAAGCCCCGGTGAATTACGTGAACGCGCCCATTGTCGCGAAGGAACGTGGGATTGAAGTGAAGGAAGTGAAGAGTTCCGATGCAGGTGATTTCACCAGCTTGATTCGTGTGCGAGTGGAGGCCGGGAAGCGATCGTATCAGGTGGCCGGCACGCTTTTTCACAAGAAAGATCCGCGGGTTGTGGAAATCGATCAGTTCAATGTTGAGGTGGTGCCGGAGGGGCACATGCTTCTGATCCTGAACATCGATCGCCCAGGGGTGATTGGGATGGTGGGAAAGGTGCTCGGCGACAACCAGATCAACATCGTCAGAATGCAGTGCGCGCTTGAAAAGCGGGGCGGGAACGCGATGCTCATCATTGGCTCCGATGCGGTCTTCCCGGATACAGTACTTGAGACGATCAAATCCAGCAAAGACATTCTCTCAGTTAAAGTCGCGGCTCTGTCCTAATTCACGCGCACCATCCATCAGGTCAGCTATGGTCTCCGCTCCTCCGAAGCCACGCCGTTCTTCGGGGCAGGTCCCGTCGTCCCGCGCGCGTTCGCTCGTCCCCGTGGGGATGGCGACGATTCTTCCTCATGCCGCGAAGCAAGTCCGCTGCCTTGAAGAACAGTTACTCGCTCAAGTCAACGGGTGGGGCTACGATGAGATCATTCTTCCCACCTTCGAGTATCTTGACGTCTTGGCTCCGGGGCTTGAGCCTGAACTGATCGAACACTGCTATCAATTCGTTGATCGGACGACGGGGCGAACACTCCTTCTCCGCCCGGATGCCACGGCACAGATCGCCAGGACGGTCGCCATGGGGCTGACGGGCGTAGCGTTGCCGTTGCGTCTCTCCTATCGAACGTCCGTCTTTCGGTATGAGCAGGAACATGCCGGGCGCGGGCGGGAAATCTTCCAGGTCGGAGCCGAGCTGATTGGTCTGAACGATGTCACGAGCGACAGCGAAGTCATCGATCTCATGATCGAGTGTCTACATACGATCGGGCTGCAGTCCTTTAAAGTGTCTCTTGGGCATGTGGGCTTTATTAAGGGGCTCCTGGTGCGATCCGGACTGTCGGCGCAGGGGCAGAAATTGGCTGAGCAGGCAGCGGCGCGAAAAGATCTGCCGAGACTCGAAGAAATCCTAGCCGGCGAGCGTATCTCAAAAACGGCGGCGCGCGCCATTCGTGAAGCGCCTGAGTTGTACGGTCAAGAGGACGTGCTGTCACGAGGCCGAGTCCTCGCTGCCGGCGATCCGGCATTGGTCGCTCCGCTTGAACGGCTTGCCCAGGTGTATCATCTGCTCTGTGCGGCAGGTCACCGGGATTCATTGCTTCTGGATCTGGGGGAGTTCCGTGGATTCGATTATTATGATGGCGTCGTGTTTGACGTGTTTGCTGAAGGGATGGGCGCAGAATTAGGCGGCGGCGGACGGTACGATCACTTGATCGGTCGATTTGGCAGGCCATTACCCTCAACCGGTTTCGGGTTGGATGTCGATCGGCTCTTCCGCACGATAGAGTTTCCTGAGGAGGGGTCTGTCCCGGCGCGAGTGGATTATCTTGTTGCCGCACCAAGCCGGGCAACTGGTCGATTGACTGCGGTCGCGGCCCAGTTGCGTCGGACTCGCTCCCGCATCGTGCAGCAGACGATGAAGGGGAACGACGCGGCGTTGGTGTCTGCCGCAGTGACGGCTGGGTTGGCTCAGCAAGCCGCATCCGTGGTGGTGGTCGGTGCGCCAGGAACGGGTCCTGACGAGGTGCTAGTGGTCGAATCCCTCGCGGCTCATAGGCAGGGCGGTCGAGCCCGCAATCTGAGCCGTCTTGCAAAGAAGATGGGGCTTGCCGATTTGGTGGCCGCGGCGCGTCGGCAGGTCAAGGAACGATCATGAAATCCATGTCGGCCGCCGATCTGTCCCAGCCAAAACTGCCCCCTCAGAATGTGGAGGCCGAGCAGTCGGTTCTCGGCGCAGTCCTCCTCGACAACAGCGCGATGGCTAAGGCGATGGAATTGTTGGTCGAAGAGAACTTCTACCGCACGTCGCATCGGAAGATCTATCGTGCGATGTTGGAATTGTCGGATGTCGGAGAAGTGATCGATCAGATTACGTTGACAGAACGGTTGAAGGCGCAGGGAGAAATCGAGGCCGTCGGGGGAGCCGCCTATTTAGCAGAACTCGTGCAGAGCGTCGCCAGCTCGGCCAATATCCGCTACCACTGCAAGATCGTGCGCGACAAGGCGCTGCTGCGAGAGTTGATCAATACCTCGACGGAGGTTCTCACACGTGGCTACGAAGGCAGCTCGTCCATCGACGATCTGCTCGATTTCGCGGAGCGGTCGGTGTTCGGCATCGTCCAGGGAAAACTGGATCGGTCGTTTACCCCTATTAACTCCATTATTAAGGAAAGTCTCGACCTTGTTGACAAGTTGTCAAAGCGAAAAGAACATGTCACGGGCGTCCCCACCGGCTTTTACGATCTCGACGACATCACCGCCGGGCTCCAACCCTCCGACCTCGTGGTCATCGCTGGGCGGCCTAGCATGGGGAAGACGAGTTTGGCGTTGGGGATGGCCGTACATGCCGCCATCCACGCAGGTGCCGTGGTCGGAATTTTCAGTCTGGAAATGTCGAAGCCGCAGATCGTCCTCCGCATGTTGAGTTCAGAAGCGCGAGTCGATTCGCATGGTCTCCGAACCGGCAAGCTTCAGAAAGAGGATTGGTGGCGACTTGCGGAAGCGGCAGGCCGACTGGAGCAAGCGCAGATCTATATCGACGATACCGGCGGCATCACCGTGCAGCAGATGCGGGGGAAGGCGCGCCGGTTAAAAGCCGAGCGAGGGCTGGATCTCTTGATTGTCGACTATCTCCAGCTGATGCAGGGGCGGAGCGATTCGGAATCCCGGCAGCAGGAAATCTCCGATATCTCTCGCTCGCTGAAAGCCTTGGCCAAGGAGCTCAACGTGCCGGTCGTCGCGCTGTCGCAGCTCAGCCGTGCTGTGGAAGCTCGCAAGCCACCGATTCCGATGCTCGCGGATCTTCGCGAGAGTGGTGCGATCGAGCAGGATGCCGACGTCGTCATGTTCATTTACCGTGAAGACGTGTATGACCAGAATTCCGAACGGAAGGGCATTGCCGATATTCTCGTGAGCAAACATCGCAATGGCCCGATCGGGAGAAAGGAGCTCTTCTTCCACGACCGCTTTGCGAAATTCGAGAGCCTCGACAATAGAGAAGTCGTTTGACCCTGTGTCACCTCACCCGTATAATCTTTATCATTACCACCACCGTATCTGAGTCCACCAAGAGGGTCGTGCGATTGTTCACGACGTGTTTCATCCCCAGACGAACGGCAATTCGCCGCGGTCATACGTTCTTCAGAGGAGTGGCGTGCGCGCTGATTCCCTTGGCGCTCGTGGCCTGTGCCGCAACACCTCAAGTGCCGAATGACACACCCGCCTCTTCTGACATGCCGAAGGCAACGCCCGCGGTTCATCTCCCTAACGCCGCTGCGGCGTATCATTTCATGTTGGGGTACCAAGCCGAACTTGCACAGGACATGGATCGTGCGATTCAGGAATATCAGGTTGCGCTGAAGGCAGATCCCACGTCTCAGTCTGTGAAAGCCCGGCTGGCAAGTCTCTATTTTTCGCTGGGCGATATGCCGAATGCCCTGCACTATGCGGACCAAGCGGCAGAGGGACCGAGCCAAGACGGACAGCTGCTCACGCAGATGGCAGGGATTTTAGCCAGTGCCGGGCAAGGGGAACGTGCGGTGACACTGTTGGATCGCGTGATCGAGACCGATCCGACCTCCGGCGATCCCTATTTTACAAAGGGGCTGTTACTCCTGAATCTAAAGCGGCAGCCCGAGGCGGAGCAGACCATTCGAGCCGGCTTGGCGCGGGCTCCCGAATCCGCCGTTGGACATTATCACCTGGGGCGCATACTCTTCGATGCAGGGAAGGGGGAAGAGGCGGTAGCGAGTTTGGAGCGGGCCATTGCGGTCAATGCCTCGTTTGAACCGGCCTATCTTGCGCTCGCCTCAATCTATGAGTCGCGGCAGACCCAGGATCGAGCGGTCGCTGTACTACGGAAATATCTCCAGACGGTGAATCCGCGCAACCGGGCTATCCGGCACCAGTTGGTTCGGCTCTACGTGGCTGGGAAGGATTTTCAGGGGGCCAGGAAAGAATTGAATGATTTGCTGGCGGAGGACCCGTCGGACCTTGATGCGCAGCTTCGACTGGCGCTTCTGTATGGGGAAGAAAAGGACTATCCCAAGGCCATCGACCAACTGACCAAGATTCTCAAGGCGCGCCCGACGGAACTCAAAATCCGAGATTACCTTGGATATCTCTACGAGGAATCCAAGGATACGAAGAAGGCTATCGAGACCTATACGTTTAACGTACAACTTGAGCCGTCCTACTTCGAAGGGCATCTGCATCTCGGCCTGTTGTTCTATCGATTGAAGCAATCGCCTGAGGCCATCACGCACTTGACGAAGGCCGTCACGATTAATCCGAAACAGCCTGAAGCCCACATCGTGCTGGGATTGACCTATGTGCAGAATGACCAGTTCGACGAGGCGGCCAGGGCTTTGGAGGAAGGCATCGGCCAGAATCCAAAGAATGCCGATTTGCACTTCAATCTTGGCACGGTCTACGACAAGCTCAATCGATTCGACGACGTCGTGCGCGTCATGGAGACCGCGATCATGCTGGACCCTCATCATGCCGATGCGCTCAATTATCTGGGATATAGCTACGCAGAGCGAGGGGTCAAGATCGACCAAGCGCTCTCCTTGACCAAGCGGGCTGTCACGCTCAAACCGAACAATGGGTACTATATCGATAGCCTCGCCTGGGCCTTGTTTAAGTCCGGCTCGTTCACCGAGGCCTTGACGGAGATCAAGCGCGCCGTGTCGCTTGCCGGGGATGACCCGGTGCTCTTTGAGCATCTCGGGGATATTTACGCCAAGCAACAAAACCTCACAGATGCCCGTGAGTCCTGGCTCCGAGCGTTGGAGCTTGACCCGTCCAATACTAAGTTGATGGACCGATTCCGTGAACTGGGGATGGGCGACCCGTCGCATGAAGAACGTATCAAACAGGCCAAACGGCGTGTATCTGAGAAGATACCAGCTCCCTAACACAGCCCTCCGCCATAAATAGTAGCTCTGGTTTCCCTAATCTTATCCTCAGCTCTCACATCGATTTTATTGATAGCCATCTCTCCGAGTCCTCTCCGTTGTGTCTTAAAGGCTGATTCGGACCAGTCTTCCAACGCTCAATAATTGTTTTCACAGATTGTTTCTCTCATGCAGAGTGTAAAGCGCCCAGACACCTCCTCTTCCATAGAGAGACCATGGAGGGCGCCAGGTCCTGTGCAGTGGGTGACAAAAATTGGCAGATCAGAGCAAAAGCTGAAGAGTCGTCCAGCAACTACGGTCTGTTTCGCGGCAGGCTAACAATCATAACCATTTGATACTTAATAGGACTCAGTCTTTCATGGGCCTTGTCTCGTATCGGGCATCGAACCTGCTAGAGGGTTAGGTAACAGAAATCGGATGTGAGTTCCGATGTACAAGAAGCAAGGGTGTGAAGGGGCAAGGTCAGTGAACCATCAACAAGGAGGCAGGACGATGTTAAAGCAGTTGAAGGGGCAAAAGGGTTTTACATTGATCGAGTTGATGATCGTTGTGGCGATCATCGGGATTTTGGCGGCCATCGCCATCCCGAACTTCTTGACCTATCAGTTGAAGTCGCGGCAAGCCGAGGCCAAGACCAATCTCCAGGCGATCAAAACCTCTGAAGTCGCCTTCCAGGCGGAGCGAGGCTGTTACATTGGAGTAGGTGCAGAGGGTGTGGTAGCACCTGTGGGCGGTACTAAAACAGTTCCATTTACCTGGGCTGCTGGTGCGGCTCCAACTGCTCCCGGTGCTCTCTGGTGTGTTGCGGCAGGTGTGTTTGGAGGCACTTTCGCCGATATTGGGTTTAAGGCAACTGGTAATGTGAATTACAGTTATGGAGTAGATTCAACGGTGGCTCCGACCGTGGCGACTTTCACTGGGTATACCACGGCCCTGTCTTGTCCTTTGGCTATTACTGGGACTACTGCTGCCGCACTCGCTGTCCAAAACAACTTTGTTGCGATGGCTAAAAGCAATCTTGATGGTGATGCGGCAATTTCAACCTGGGATGCCACGGTTGATCATGGCGCCAATGATTGTACGACCGGTGTGTACTAGGTCGCGGTAGGTATGGTTCCGTGGTCCCGGCAGCCATTCGGCTGCCGGGACCTTCCCGTTTTACTCACCCTGCTGGTCTGTCTCCCATGACGGTCTCAACAGCCTTCCATCATCGCAATGCACCGATCGTGAATCAGTTTCTGCTCGGCATGGGGGGGCTCCTCTTGCTGGCCTGCCTCGGCTGGCTGCAAGGTGAACTTGATCGGCGGCAGGATCGGACGGTTGCCCAGATTGAAGGCCTCGCGCAGCTTCCTCAGGGCGAATATCTGAAACCGGCCTTGCTCGGCTATCACCATTTAGGTGCCGATATGCTCTGGCTCAGGCTCATTCAAGTTATCGGGAACAGACGAAACAGCGCGGACGAATATGAGTGGATGTATCATGCCTTGGACGTGATCACCACGCTCGACCCTCAATATGCCTACGCCTACTATGCCGGCGGGGTCACTCTGGGCGATCTTGCTAACCGCCCGGACTTGAGCAATCGAATGCTTGAAAAGGGTGTCAGCGCGAATCCCGATGTCTGGAACATTCCCTTTCTGCTTGGATACAACTATTATTTCCTGCTCGGCGATCCAGCCAAGGGGGCAGAATATATTATGAAAGCGGCCAGCCTGCCGGGTCGGCCTGACTATCTCCCAGGCCTCGCCACTCGCATGGCTGTGGAGGCGGGAAGTCCTGACACGGCCTTGGCGTTTCTTGAGGCTCGTTTGCGGGAGACACAGGATCCACAAACGCGAGAATCCTTGGAGAACAGGTTGAAAGAAGTTATCATCGAACGGGATATTCGTATCTTAGGGGATGCAGTGGAAGTCTATCGGACACAACATCGGGCCATTCCTGCGACGCTGACGGATCTCGTGGCGGCGGGAATCCTTCCAATGCTGCCGCAGGAACCATTTGAAGGAGACTATCGGGTTGACCCCAAAACCGGCTCGGTCTTCAGTTCGACACACCCGGAGCGGATGCGCACGTTTTTCAAACGCAAAAAGCCAATCACATACAGTTTTCCCAAGGTAGAGCCTTCCTATAGTTTCCCTCGAACATGGGAGTGAGCCATGACGCCTAACTCCTATCTTGTGGTCCAGACTGAGCAACTCTCTAAGATCTTTCGCGTGGGGTTCTGGGGCAAGCGAGTGACTGCGGTGGAAGGGCTCAATCTCGAAGTCCGGCGGGGGGAAGTGTTCGGTTTCCTCGGCCCAAACGGCGCGGGGAAAACCACCACCCTCAAGATCCTCATGGGGCTGATCTATCCGACGAGCGGGCACGCGCGGCTGTTCGGCCGGGATCTGGGCGATCCGCAGACCAAGGCCAGGCTTGGATTTCTTCCAGAATCTCCCTACTTTTACGACTACCTAACGAGCCGGGAGTTTCTTGAGTTCTATGGGCATTTGTTCGGACTGTGGGGTGCTGTTCTGGATAAGCGAATCGATGAACTTTTGGAGCTGGTCGGTATGACCCATGCGAAGGATCTCCAGCTCAGGAAGTTCTCAAAAGGCATGTTGCAGCGGGTGGGGATTGCTCAAGCCTTGATCAACGATCCTGAGTTGGTGGTGCTGGACGAACCCATGTCTGGGCTGGACCCCATTGGGAGGAAAGAAGTGCGAGACCTGATCTTCCGCCTGAAGGAGTCCGGAAAGACGGTCTTGTTCAGCTCCCACATTTTGCACGATGCCGAAGTGTTGTGCGATCGGGTCGCGATGATCCTGAAGGGACGCCTCGTGGCCTGTGGTCGGGTGACCGACTTGCTGGATCAAGGGGCCAGTCACCCAGTGGAACTGATCGTGGATCGGTTGTCTCCGCAAGGGTTGAACCACTTACGCCCGCTAGCCGATAAAGTGGTGCTGCAGGGGGATCGGATGCTGGTGGTGCTGAAGAGCCAACAACAAGTGGGGGGAGCGTTGGAGATTATCCGCGCGGCGAAGGCGAGTCTGGTGTCGCTCAACCCTCAGAAGGGGTCGTTGGAGGACCTCTTCATCCGGGAGGTCGAAGGACATCGGGGTTCGTTGGAGAAATGCGCATGAAAATTTTATCGATCGCGCTGAATACCTTTCGGGAAAACTTGCGAGACAAGCTGCTCTACAATTTGCTGGTCTTTGCCCTGCTCATGATCGGCAGTTCTGTGCTCCTGTCGCGGCTCACCTTGGGGGAATTTCACCGTCTCATTCTGGATCTTGGGCTCGGGAGCATTAATTTCTTCGGAGTGTTGATTGCCATTTTTGTCGGGATCGGGCTGGTGAGCAAGGAGATCGAGAAGAAGACCATCTACACGATCGTGTCTAAGCCGGTAGCGCGATACCAATTTCTACTCGGCAAGTATGTGGGCCTCACGATCACCCTGTTCGTCAATACGGTGGTCATGGCGGTGGGACTGTTGGTGGTGCTCTATGCCCAAGATGTTCCCGTCGAGGGGATGCTCTTCAAGGCGCTGGCGCTGATTTTCGTCGAGTTCATGGTGATTACGGCGGTCGCCCTGCTGTTTTCAACCTTTACCAGCGCCACCCTGAGCGCCATCTTCACGCTGGCGCTGTATGTGATTGGGCACCTTACGGCCGACCTGCGAACATTTGGCGCAAAGATGGATGATCTCAGTCGGGGGATCTTGGACGGGATCTATTATCTCTTGCCCAACCTTGAGCGGTTCAACTTGAAGGGCCATGTCGTGCATCACCTGGAAGTCAGCGGTGCGGACCTGATGCTGATTGTCGCCTACGGAGCGACGTACACGGCAGTGCTCCTCTTCACGGCCAGCCTTATTTTTCATCGGCGAGATTTTCGTTAAGATCGCCGGCCAGCGTTTTCTATTCTCCACTTGCATTATGTCTAGGAGCCAGGTATTGAAGGGAGTGTCATGGCTGCTGTGTGCGTTGTTCGACGGTTGAGATTCATCCTGGAGGTTCGCTTCGATGCATGTGCCGTTGCTTGATCTGAAAACTCAGTTCCAGTCCCTCCGTGCCGAGATCATGGTGGAGATACAGGCAGTCTGTGACGAGCAGGGATTTGTGCTAGGACCGCGCGTTGTGGCATTCGAGGAATCCGTTGCCCGGTACATCGGGTCTCGCTATGCGATCGGTTGCGCCTCCGGGAGCGATGCGCTCTTGCTCTCCCTCATGGCCATGGGAGTGAAAGCCGGTGATGAGGTCATCACCATTCCCTTCACATTTTTTGCCACGGCTAGCACAGTTTCACGATTGGGCGCGAAGCCGGTGTTTGTGGACATTCAATCTGATTCGTTTAATATCGATCCGGCACTCATTGAACGAGCGATCACGCCTCGCACGAAAGCCCTCATTCCTGTTCACCTTTTTGGGCAATGTGCGGATATGGCTGCGATCAATCAGATCGCAAAGCGGAACAACATTTTCGTCATTGAGGATGCCTGCCAAGCGATCGGCGCGGCACAGCAGGGCACGCGCGCGGGAGTACTTGGAGACACCGGGTGCTTTAGTTTTTTTCCCAGCAAGAATTTGGGAGGTTTTGGGGATGGGGGCCTTATTACGACGAATGACAAAGCCCTTGCCGACTCCATGGCCATGCTCCGTGTTCATGGGAGCCAGGTCCGCTATCTCCACGAGGCGATCGGGTTCAATAGCCGGTTGGATGCGCTCCAGGCTGCTATATTACAGATTAAGCTGAAGTATCTTGACCAGTGGACCGAGGGGCGCCGCCGGAACGCCGAACGGTATCGACAGTTGTTCGCTCAGGCGAAGCTGACAGACCGTGTCCTGCTGCCACCAACGGTGCCAGGCAATTTCCACGTCTATAACCAGTTCACTGTCCGGGCGCCGAAGCGCGACGAGTTGCGCACCTTCCTCAAGGAGAAAGGGGTCGGTACGGAAGTGTACTACCCGCTCCCGATGCATCTCCAAAATTGCTACCGCGATTTAGGGCATCAGAAGGGGTCCTTCCCCCTATCAGAACAGGCGGCTGAAGAGGTGATGTCTATCCCAATCTTTCCGGAATTGACAGAAGTGCAGCAGTCCTACGTGGTTGAGATGATGGTGGAGTTCTATCGGCGCGGTTAGCCCTGCTCACATCGCGTCCTTCTTTCGAACCTTGAGTTCTCACTCCAAGTGCAACACTACCGGCCCTGAGGGGCTAAGGTGTTGCCATGTCGAAACAATGCTACACACACTTGAGTGCTGAAGACCGTGAGGCCTTGAGCCTGGGCCTGACCCAAGGAGAGTCGCTGTGCGCGCTGGCGCGGGTCTTGGGCCGCGCGCCCAGCACCCTGAGCCGCGAATACGCCCGCAACACGACGCGGGGCCGTCCCTATCGTGCCTGCACCGCTCAAACGCAGGCAGCCACCCGAGTCCGTCAGCCACGGCGGTCGCGCACACTCCTGGATCCCTGGCGGTGGCAGTATGTCCAGACACAGCTGGCGCAGGGCTGCTCGCCCGAGCAGATTGCCGGGCGGCTTCACCGCGCGTATCCTGACGACATGAGCAAGCACCTCTCGGCCGAGACGATCGATGTGGGGCTCTATGTGCTGCCCCGTGGCACGCGGCGGAGCGAACTGCTGGCGGCGCGGCGTCAGGCACGCAAAGCGCGGCGGCCTCGGGCGCGGATCGACGGGGCCAGATCCCCACTATGACGCCGATTGCCGAGCGCCCCGCCGAGGGGGTGACCCGCCCGGTGCCGGGCCACTGGAAAGGCGATCTCATCAAAGGAGCCCGCAACGGGTCGGCCGTCGGCACGCGGGTCGAGCGGACGACGCGCCTGGTCATCCTGGCCAGGATGGACGGGACAGATGCGACGAGTGCCCGCGAGGGCTTTACAAAAAAACTCCGGCATGTGCCCGCCCTGCGGCGGAAAACCCTGACGTACGATCGAGGGAACGAGAGGGCCGAGCACGCGCGCCTGGCTCAGCGGCTTGCGATCCAGATCTTCGTTGCCGATCCGTACAGCCCCTGGCAGCGCGGCACCCACGAAAACACCAACGGGTTGCTGGACTTGTCGGCGTACACGCAGCGCGAGTTGAACGCCCTCGCGCATCGCCTGAACACGCGCCCGAGGAAATGTCTCAACTGTGCCACGCCTCTGGAAGTCTACGCGCACCTGCGCCATCATTCACCCGTTGCACTTGGAATTTGAACCCGCCAACGAAATTCTCACTCCCGCCAATTCCTAGCCCCTTTCCGCGTGTCGTCTCACCATAAACTCACATTCAGAATCCTGAGCGAGCTGGGTGAGTGGTACGGCAGTCGAAGAAGGAGACTATGATGACGTTGATGGCATGAGGGACTCCGCAGAAGGGGTGATAGACACGAGGGAGGTTCTACTCTCAGCAATCTGCGAACCCTGCGCGACATGCTGAGCGCGCAGGTGGTGAGGTGAGGGTCACGTACTACGAGTCGAATAATCCAGCCAGTTCGGCCTCTTCTCCACATTTCCTATGTCGTAATGGCCCCTTCAGAGGCCGACGAGACGTGCCGCGCGTATTTACCCATCACGCCGGACGTGTAGCGGGGTAACGGTTGTTTGACTTTCTTAAGCCTGGATTTGATCTCTTTCTGCGAGAGCTCCATGGTCAGTGTTCGTTTGGCGATATCGAAGACAATCATGTCGCCGTTCTTCACCGCGCCGATTGGGCCGCCCTTGATGGCTTCTGGTGCGACATGGCCGGCCATCAGCCCATGGGTGGCGCCGGAAAAACGCCCATCAGTCAGCAATGCGACGGAGTCACCAAGGCCCGCCCCGACGATGGCCGCAGTGACGCCCAGCATTTCTCTCATGCCGGGCCCGCCGGACGGGCCTTCATATCTGATCACCACGACGTCGCCCGCTTTGATTTGGCGGGATTGCACGGCGACAAAGGCATCCTCTTCCCGGTTGTAGACCTTCGCCGGGCCACGGAATGTCATGATCGAGTGACCGGCCACCTTCACGACGCAGCCTTCGGGAGCCAGATTCCCCCGTAGAATGACCAGCCCGCCGGTCTGCTTGATCGGATTAGACAGGGGCCTGAGGACTTGTTGCCCAGATGTTTCCTTGGCATCCTTGGCCTCTTCTCCAATCGTTCTTCCGGTCACGGTGGGTTGGTTGGCGTGCAAGATGCCGGCATCGAGCAGGCGTTTGGCGACCAGCGTCGTCCCTCCGGCTGTGTAGAGATCCGAAGCCACAAATCGACCACCTGGCTTCAGGTCGGCGAGTAACGGGACCTTCCGATTGATATTGTCGAAGTCGTCGATGCTCAGTGTGATGTTGGCTTCGCGCGCGATGGCGAGCAGATGCAGGACCGCATTCGTCGAGCCGCCGGTCGTCGCGACTGCGGCAATGGCATTTTCCAGAGATTTCCGCGTGATGATTTGGCGAGGCCGCAGGTCTCGCCTCAGCAGATCCATGACCATCTTCCCACATTCGAAGGCCACGTCGTCTTTCTTCTGATCCATGGCCGGCACCCCGTTCCGCCCCATCGGCGAGATGCCGAGGAACTCGAACGCGATCGCCATAGTGTTCGCCGTGAACTGGCCGCCGCAGGCGCCAGGGCCAGGGCAGGCATGGTCTTCGAGATCTTTGAGCTCGGCGCTGCTCATCGTGCCGGCGGCATGTTTTCCGACCGCCTCGAACACGTCTTGAATGGTCACGTCATGGCCCTGGAACTGGCCCGGCATGATCGAGCCGCCGTAGAGCATCACCGACGGCAGATTCAGGCGAGCCAGAGCCATGACGGTGCCGGGAATAGTCTTGTCGCAGCCTGATAATGCCACCACGCCGTCAAACAGGTGTCCACGAGCCACGAGTTCGATCGAATCGGCAATCACCTCCCGGCTGATCAACGACGCCTTCATCCCTTCGGTGCCCATCGAAATGCCGTCCGACACCGCGATGGTGTTGTACTCGATAGGGGTACCGCCGGCGGCTCTGATCCCGGCTTTCACCCGTTCCGACAATCGGCGTAGATGGAAGTTGCAGGGCATGACTTCGATCCAGGTATTAGCGACGCCGATGATCGGACGAGACAAGTCTTCGTCGGTGAATCCAACGGCTTTCAACATGGCGCGGGCTGGGGCTCGATCGGGGCCGGCCAGCAAATTACGGCTGATGAGTTTCAACTCTTTCGGCATGACATCCTTTAGCTTCGCTCTCAGTCGTTCGAACCACTCACCGTATCCTCTGCGCGCCAGCGGATCGTATTACCGCATGGTTATGCTTGATGGAGGCGCAGACCCTGTCGCATGCCACCCTTGTGCGGATTGTCATTCATGGGGCCGCCCGAGCCACCATGAGGGTTGCTGTACCCCTTGCCGGCATCCTTGTGCTGCTGCATGGCTTTGTCATGCTCGGTCTTTTCCTTGGCCCGCTGTTCCGGAGTCAGCAGAGCGTACACATCACGGCGGGCCTTGATGGAGGCCATGCGTAAGTCGACTTGCAGATCCCCGCTCTGCTTTAATTTGGTTTCGATCGCTCCCAGATCCAACTTTTCTTCCTCGGTCAGGGCTTTCAACTCACGTTCCGCGACCTGGATATCGGCCTCGGTCTTGATACGGACCTTGTCCAGATTGAGTTGCATCTCTTTGAGTTTCGTCACTTGCTCCGGGGTGAGCCCGATGTCTTGTTCGTGCTTGAGCAGATGCCGGATCAAGTGGCCGGTACTGTTGTGCATCATGCTCGATCCATGTCCGCCCATCGAGCTATGCCCGCCGCCTCCGTGTCCTCCCTTGCCGTAGCCTGGCTCATTGGCCCAGGCCGTCGACATTCCTACGGTCAGTGCGAATACCGATACGACGCCCAGCGTCACGATTGTCGATGCTCTCTGTTTCATGCCTGCCTCCTTAGGTTGAACCGAATGGTATGCCCGTTCATCACGCGCTGCACCGCACGTGCAGCAGCCAGTTCTATCACACAGAGTGTATTTTTTCGCAAGCGGATGTAGATTGCCAGATCGATCAAGACAACGCAAGCCAACGAGACAGACTAAACAGTCGGCGGGTTCAAGTTCCAAGTGCAACGGGTGAATGATGGCGCAGTTGCGCAAAGACTTCCAGGGGCGTGGCAAAGTCGAGACATTTCCTCGGGCGCGTGTTCAGGCGATGTGCGATGGCATTCAACTCGCGTTGCGTGTAGCCCGACAGGTCCGTGCCCTTGGGCAGGTACTGGCGCAGCAGGCCATTCGTATTCTCGTTGGTGCCGCGTTGCCACGGGCTGTAAGGATCGGCAAAGAAGACCTGGATCGCGAGCCGCTGGGTCAACTGCGCGTGCTCGGCCATCTCTTTACCTCGATCATCGGTCAGAGTTTTCCGCAACAGCGCGGGCATATGCCGGAGTGTCTTCGTAAAGCTCTCTCGGGCACTCCTCGCATCTGTCCCGTCCATCCTGGCCAGAATGACCAGACGTGTAGTTCGCTCCACCAGGGTCCCGACGGCCGACCCCTTACGGGCCCCCTTGATCAGGTCGCCCTCCCAGTGGCCGGGCACCGTACGGGTCGCGACTTCGGTCGGACGCTCGGTGATCGGCGTCATAGTGGGGATCTGGCCGCGGCGATCGGTCCCCCGTGCCCGAGGCCGACGCGCCTTGCGCGCCTGATGCAACGCGGCCAGCCGCTCGCTCCGCAGTGTGCCACGGGGCAGCACATACAGGCCCACATCGATGGTCTCGGCCGAGAGCTGTTTCCGCATGTCGTCAGGCTACGCGCGTCGGAGACGTCCGGCAATCTGTTCGGGCGAACAGCCCTGAGCCAGCTGTGTCTGGACATACTGCCACAGCCAGGGATCCAGGAGTGTGCGCGGCCGCCGTGGCTGACGGGCTCGGGCGGCCGCTACCGCCTGCGCCGTGCAAGCCCGGTAGGGGCGGCCCCGCGCATTGTTGCGGGCCACCTCGCGGCTCACGGTGCTGGGGGCTCGCCCCAACACCCGCCCCAGTGTCCGTAACGACTGGCCCTGAGCCAGGCCGAGGCTCAGGGTCTCACGATCGGTGTCACTCACGTGCGTGTAACATTGTTGTGGCATGGCAACACCTTAGCCCATCAGGGCCGGTAGTGTTGCACTTGGAGTTAGAACTCAAG
>JBBRRK010000025.1:0-26225 GCA_038200765.1 Nitrospirales bacterium | reverse complement strand
ACTGCAGCAGGGCCTCGCCACGGGCACTCACCACACGAACGATCTCACCGTCACGCAGATGTAGCGCCGCCATATCGGCCGAATGCATTTCCAGTACGTCGGTATCGACCAATTCGAGAATGCCTGTCCGGCGTGTTTGGGCTCCGCAGTTATAATGTTGGAGAATGCGTCCTGTTGTCAGCACGAAGGGATACTCCTTGCTTGCAACTTCACCAGGCAGCAGGTACTCGACCGCCACAAAGTGCGCCTTCCCATTTGGAAAGGTCTCCTGGTGCATCAGTGCTGTGCCCTCGTGCGCGACAGTCGGCACCGGCCACTGTAAACCGGCAGGCTGACCGAGCCGATCGTAGGACACACCGGCGAACATCGGGGTGAGTTTCGCAATCTCGTCCATGATCTCCGAGGGATGCTGATAGGACATGGGATAACCCATCCGGTTGGAGACTTCGCAGACCACGCGCCAATCCGGAAGAATCCCGCGAGGCGGCTCCACCGCTTTCCTGATCCGCTGAATACGACGTTCAAGATTGGTAAAGGTACCGTCTTTTTCCAGGAACGAGGCGGCCCTCCAGCGATTCCAACAACGCGGTTTCTTCGCCACAGACGTACGAGCCGGCGCCGACCACCTCATCAAGATCAAATGGATAGTCGTCAGAGTCCAACAGGTCCGCCTCGCGGGCCTTCTGAATGGCGAAATTCATGGCCCGCGCTGCCGCTGGATATTCGTACCGGCAATAGAGATACCCGCGCGTCGCCCCGATCGCTTTGGCACAGAGCATCATGCCTTCAATCAATCTGAAGGAATCGCCCTCCATGATCATCCGATCGCAATAGGTGCCTGCGTCCCCTTCGTCGGCATTCGCCACCACATATTTCTGCTCCGACGAGGCCTGCTGCGCAACCTGCCACTTTCCCCAGACAGGAAATGCCGCGCCACCGCGACCTCGCAAGCGTGAGACGCGCAACTGTTCGACAATCGCCTCCGGCGACAAACTCTGTGCCGCTTCCAATCCCTTGAGCCCGCCACGCGTTTGGTATTCATCGAGTGCAAGCGGCTCGGTGATGCCGAAATTAGCAAAGGTGAAGCGGGTCTGTTGTTGCAGGAACGGTATCTCGGCAACCGGCATTCCTCCCACGCCGCCCACAATGCTCGGCAAATCATTTGGCGATACGTCGAACCAGGCCTCACGTCCGTTGGGCGTATCTCGCTCCACCATCGGCTCCAGAAAGAAGGCTCCGCGCGAGGACGTGCGAATCAGTTGAATCTCAGGGCGCTCGCGCCAGGCATCGGCAAGTCGTTCTGCGCCGGCTGCACGGGAGGAGGTATCGTTGGCGAGATAGCAGCGTATTGTATTCATCGATTATGTATAGGACTCCAGAAGCGATGGAATGGCGGATGGCGTCACTCGCCCACAGAGATCCTCATCGATCATCACGGTCGGCGACACAGCGCAGTTTCCCGCACAAGACATCTGTTCCACCGTGAAACGCTCTGCCTGCGTGGTATCTCCGACAGCCACACGCACGTGATCTTGGATCGCACGAAGGACGCGCCAGCCGTGGTTGGCCATGCAGGATTCGCCCATGCAGACTCGAATGAGGTGACGGCCTGGCGGCTGAGTCCGGAGATCGGAATAATAGGACAAGACCCCGGCAACCTGGGCCTCCGTCACGTCTAACACCTGCGCAATCTGAGGGATGGCATTCGTCGGCACATAGCCTCGGACAGACTGGACAACCAGGAGTGCCTTGAGAATATTCGGTGTGTTCAGCGACGCAGGGCGACAGGTTTCGAGCGTCTCGGTGAGCCTGGGCTGGTGCCGAGTCGTCATCGTGTCACCTCGCAGACTGCAGAACTATTCAGGCTGCTCAAAGGGGTCGTCCTCGTCGTTCGTGAGAAGTGAGACAATCTTCGTATGCTGGTGGACTTTTTCAGCAGCCTGCTAGTCGAGCCCCACATGGGCTCTCAGCTTGTTGTAATCGAATGATGCCAGGCCCACGCGCCTGACACCGGGGTCGTGGCGCTCCATGTCGGCAATCAAGGCGGCAACCTGCTCGCGACCTGCTGCTGACGTGGCGACGTGACGCGGCATCTGATTCTCCAGCGACGGGCAGGCCCGTTCTGCCCACTCTAAATACAGGGTCTCTAAGAATCCGTTCAAGAGAACCTGATCTTCTTCAGCTGTCATCGTCAAGGTCAGATGCCCATCGACGGCCAACTCCGACTCCTTGAGCTGTCGGGGCGGTGGCGTACAGGACTCGCGGCGGAAGTGAAGTGAGAATCCGAACATTGCCGCCAGCTTGTGCTTGACCGCATCAAGCCGCTCTCGCGAATCGCACTCCACCCACAACTGGGTCGCCGTAAGGATCAGCCTTGCAACCACCGCTGATTCACGGGCGCCGGATGCCCCTCGCTGCACGAAATGCTGCGCGTCCTTAGACGTTGACGCTCCACCGTTGGAAGCAACCCCAGCTTCCCGCTCGAACCCTTCAAGGCCTGCAAGCATGTCACTCATATGTCCGTACTCGCAATGATCGTAGAGAGCCAAGGCATACAGAAAGGGCTGCCCCCCTTCCGCTACATAGTGAATACTCTGCACGGCGTCAATGAGCGCGGCAAACCGCATGCGCGCGAAGGTCCACAGCAGCACATGTCCGTAGCGCTTGGCGAATTCCGTCCAATCGCCGAGTGTGAAGGATCCAGCAGAAATTTCCACCTGCCTCCGATAATCGAGCGTGGCATTCAGGAGCCCCTTTCCATCCTCGTTGGATAACACAAGAGCGGCGCCGGCGATGATCGCCCGCTCCCACTCCACATCGCCAAGCTCGCGGATCAGCCGCGTGAGAAGCACCTGTCCTGGTTGCAGATCCTTGCGGAAGGCTCCGTCCGGCACGCGATAGACCCGCGCATCTCCTAGCGAGCGGAAGACCAGACGTTGGGTCGGTTCGTCGACCGACAGGAATTCTGCCAGATCGAGATAGGAATGTTTCAGTGGATCCAACCATGCTCGCTCTTCTTGCGGAATATGCTCCGTGATGACGTCGCGCAACTGCTCAATCAGCGTCAGTTGCCCGTCCTGCGGATAGAAGTCGGCGTAGAGTGAGAGGTTGGCTAACTCCGTTTCCTGTGGCAACGGGACCAACAGTGCCCCCGCACCACCCTCAAAATATGGCTGGAGGGCAAGACTCAGCGCGACCTGCCGCTGAGGAGCCACCCTCGGCCCCAACGAAAGAGCGTCCAACCTCGCGAGCAACGCGTCGAGCGAAGGGACAAGAGGCACCCAAAGGCCGGCTGTCGATTCACTCGCGAGCTTCATGAATTTCCTCATTCACGATGGCCTCGGCATCGAGCCAGTCCTCAAGATCGTGGCCGTCTCGATATCCCCGTGCTTGCCATAATTCAAACGCCTTTCTTAAAATCCGTTCCCGCATACCTTCCGGCAGCTTGATCGATTGTGGCGATGCCGCCAAGGGGTTCCGCATGGAGGTTTTCGGTTTCTTTGTGCGTTGTGTTGCGCTTGCCATCACTGACTCCTTGGCTAATTATGGATTTTGGGAGACATTTCTTCCGGAACCGTCTGGCGATGGCCTGGTCCAAACTTTTGGCTCCGCACCGCGACGACAGGACAGCGGGCTTTTCGCAAGACGGCCTCTGCCACGCTACCGGACAGAGCGTGCGAGATCCCACGGCGCCCATGCGTACCCATCACGATGAGGTCGCAAGGCAGGGTCTGGACAGAATCTATAATTGAATCGGACGGAAAGCCGCCTCGCAACTGAACGTCCACCGCGACGTCAGGATGCCGGTGGGAGGACGCTAACTCCTCCAGTCGCTTTGTCCAGCTCGCGCGCACATCTTCGCGGGTCCTGATATGGCCGAGGTCAAAGTCCAAACCATACGACACCGGCTCCAGCACATGCAGGAGCATCACAGACGCCTTCGCCTGCTGCGCCACCTCGACGGCATACTCAAAGGCATCAAGGGAACAATCGGAAAAATCGACCGGTACGAGGATGCGCTCTAGTGTGACAGGTCTTGACAGGGTGCTCTCACCTTCGTTGTCCGCCGGCTCCATTCGCACCGTCAGCACCGGGCAAGGGGCTCCGCGAGTGACCCGTTCGGCTGTACTGCCTAACAAGACGTGCGCAAGGCCGGTCTTCCCCCTGGTCCCTACGACGATGAGATCAGAATCTTCCGCCCGCGCAGCGGTGATCACTTCTTCACTCGGAATCCCCGTGGCCACCCTGGTCGTGACCGCGATGCCCCGCCGCTCCGCGCGGCCTTTGAGATCAACGAGCTGCGACGAGGCGGTCTTGAGCAAATCGGCCAGATATTGCTGATTGACGGGGTAATCGGGATTGAGTCCCGGTGGAAACTCCGCGACGCTGAGCACCGTCAGAGAGGCTTTCCACGAGCAGGCGAGCGCACAGGCATAGTCCTCCGCCCGCCGAGCCCACTGAGAAAAATCCGTCGCAAACAAAATTCGCGTGATCAAAGTGTCATCTCCTCATAAGGCCGCCCCGTGAGACGTGAAAGGTAAAAGGTGAACGGTTTCGGATGAAGAGCCCTCGGCATTCCTGCGTTTCACGTTTCACCTTTCACGTCTCACGCGCAACGATCTTCGTATGCTGGAGGACTTTTTCAGCATCCTGCCTATTTTTTACACCGCCTCCACGCTCAGCAACAGCAGCTCGCCGGTCATGTTCGGATGGATTGAGCACCGGAACTCATGCCGGCCTGGCCGCGACATGTTGAAACGAATCACCACATCCCGTTTTGGATCGAGGAATACTCCGCCCAGGCCCCGGCCATGCACAATCACCCCATCCTTCTCGATCTGAGTGGGAATGCCCTCAAACATGGTCGAGCCAAAATCGTGCCGCTCGGCCCCCTCGTTCTTGACCTTAATCACTGTTGGGAATCCAAGACGGAGCGCCCCCTGCTTGGTCACGAACTTGAAATCCTTGATCGTGACCTCGACGACCTGCTCCGACTGCGAGAACACAGGCCCCGCGGTCTCCCACCAGAACCCGCATGTGACGGCAAACACCAGAACCCATCCCCACTGTTGTGCCTGCTGACTTCTCATGCGCACCTTCCTTTCGACGTATTCCCGAGTTAACGTTTCGGATTGGGTGGTAACGGAACAGTCAACACCGGACAGCCCGCGGTCCGCACCACCTTTTCCGCCGTACTGCCGAAAAAGATCTTGTCCACGCTCCCTGAGCGTCCGCCATAACTCCCCATCACCACCAGATCCACTTTTCCCAGTCTGGCCGTCTTCGCGATCTCCACAAACGGCGCGCCCTCCAATACGATTCGCGTCACGGTCACGCCCTTGGTCGACGCCGATTCGAGTAATCGCCGCACATTGAGCCGCGCATGATGACGCAGCCGCCGCTTCTGGCCCTGTGCGTCTGAGGGCACTGCCAATAACCCCAGTCGATTGAAGGTCGCCAGGGCACTCGTGTCGATCACATGCAACAGCAGCAGTTGGGCTTGAAATGTCTGGGCAAGGGTCAACGCGACACGGAAGGCTTCTTCCGAACAAGGAGAAAAATCCACCGGCACAAGGATCTTCGTAAAGAGCGTCTCAGCCATGCCATCTCCTAAATGATTGCCCCATTCCCTGTTATCAGCAAAGCCGGTGCCACCGAGCCAAGAGCCCTGAGCAATGGCGAAGAGCACAGTGGAAACAACAACTTTGTCTTTTTTGTCGGACTTTCTGCCATCGGCCACCGGCTCTTTGCGTTGTAAGCGGGGGAGTCCTGCTACAGTTTGCTTTTTCACTCTGTGGCGAAAGGCTACAGATAACATGAACCGTGAGACCTACGCCGTGAGGCGCGAGTAGAAAGACGAGGCTAATGACCGTTCACTCTTCACCCTTAGCCCTCGCGCGGTTGTGAGGACAACGGCATTAGACTTGCTGAGTCTCAGTAGTACGAAACAAACAGGCTGCGGAAATACCATTTCGGCACAGCAAAACTTCGATGGCCTGCACGGTTGGGGCGAGATGAGAATATTCATATAGGATGCTCAAAAGGGCTGTCCGACAAGGCCGCAGCCGATGAAATCACCGGAGGCGTACCATTTCTCACCCGCCCACCCCAAGCTGACAAGACAGCTTGTTTTCCGAGTGGGCTACGTTGAGGATGCTTTCGAGGTGAGAACGACGCATGGGAATGGGCGTGTCTCGACGCGCTGGGTTTGGGTGGGTGAGAACAGAGGCTTTTTCAGCATCCTGCCAGAGGCGGATCCATGACAAGAACACAATGGCTGCTCCTGGGAGCCGTCCTGCTCGGGCTCGCGGTGGGACTGTACATCCTGTTTTTCTGCCCCACGGACTGCCTGTGATCTTCGAGTGATTACAGCAACGATGAAACTGGCAGTTTTGCCATGATTGCTGGGACAGAGTTGATGAAGAGACGAAGTACCTCGGGCTTCGGCCATCCAGAAATTGGTGATACCCGCTCGGCCCATCGTCCATAATTAGAAGGTGAAAGTGAAATGCTAACCGTGGGAACGGCAATGCATGAAACGGCAGTACGACTCACGTGGGGAGGCCTCTCCCTTGAAGGAGTCCTCGGCCTTCCGGCGCAGGCGCTCGGAATGGTGGTCTTCGCCCATGGAAGCGGCAGCGGGCGCTTCAGTCCGCGCAATAATTTCGTTGCCCGCCATCTCCAGCAAGGAAGGGTGGCCACGCTCCTGATCGATCTACTGACCCCCGATGAAGCTGAGGACCGCCGCAAGGTCTTCGACATCGACTTGCTGGCAGATCGGGTTCTGTGGGCCAAAGCCTGGCTCGAACAGGACACCAGGACGACAGGTCTGGGTATCGGCTATTTCGGCGCCAGTACCGGCGCCGGTGCGGCCCTGCAGGCGGCAGCCCGCGATCCCTCGTCGATTCGGGCTGTCGTGTCGCGGGGCGGCAGACCGGATCTGGCCGAGGCCTACCTGCAGTCGGTGACCGCGCCGACGCTGCTGATAGTCGGAGGAGAGGACGAGCCCGTGATCGAGATGAATCGAGCAGCCTACCGCATGCTTTCCTGCCCTAAACGTCTGGTGATCGTGCCCCGTGCAACTCATCTCTTCGAAGAACCCGGCACACTTGAGCAGGTCGTGGAACATGCGCTCGCCTGGTTTCAGCAACACTTTCATCCTGCCTCTCACAATGGCACAGGTGCACAAACAAAGGAGTGTCTTCAATGAACACCATACTCGCGGTCGACGGGTCGGATAATGTCTATGAAGCCGTTCACATCATGAAATACCTAGCCCGGGCAGAGCAGCTCTCGCTGCTTCATGCGCTGGATGTCCCCAGGCCTGCGTACCCTGAGATGATATCGAAAACAGCGGAGGGGCTGTATCAGACTCTTGAGCAGAGCATGAAGGAAGACGGCGAGCGACTGCTCAACCGGGTTGAGTCCCTCCTTCCGCTGCACGCAGGCCCCACGACGAAACACCTTAAAATCGGGTCTCCGGCAGAAGTGATCCTGTCGATGGCCAAGGAGCAGCACGCCGATCTCATCGTGATGGGAGCGCGGGGTCTTGGCCCTGTAAAAGAACGGCTGCTCGGCAGCGTGTCGCACCGCATCCTCACGCTGGCCTCTTGCGCCACGTTGATCGTAAACGGCCCGGTCAAGGCCATGAAACAGATCTTACTACCACTCGAAGGTCCATCCGACGTGGAAGCCGCAATTCGTTTTCTCCAACTCAAACCGTTTCATGAAGCAGTTGAGTTGACGCTGATGACGGTCTTGCCTTGGACAGAGCCACCATGGCCGAGCGGCGCAGCAGAAGCTGCCGCTGCCGCCGCCACCGAGATACTGGAGAAACAAGCCGAATACATCGAGGCGGTGGCAGAACGCCTGTGCGCCATGGGCTATCAGGCGCACGGAGTCGCCTTGCTCGGTACACCTGCTACCATGATCCTGCAACAAGCGACCACCCTACGATCGGATCTGATTCTGATGGGCACAAGGGGTCAGCGGGGAATCACCCGCCTCGTGCTCGGCAGCGTGTCTCATGCGGTGTTGCACAAGGCTCCATGCCCGGTGCTGGCTTTTCACTGAGGAACCAGGCGGGAAAGGCGAGAAAAGCGAGACGAGCTGAACGAATGAGATTTGATCTGGTTCCTCTGATTGGTCTCGTTCAACCAAACAAACCAAATAGACCAGATGCTCCAAAGGCGTCGAATACAGCGGCTGAATGGAGGTCAGAAAGTGGGCGATGGTCCAAAGGTGCCCGCCTACGCCAAGACCGAAGGGATCGCGAGAGTCTGCCGCCTTTCCGCCCTCTCTGTCGACAGATCCCTCGTTTCCCCCCTTCGGCAGGGAACGTGGATGTTCTTGCTGCACGCGCGTCAAACGCGCGGAGGCAAGCTCGCCCGACAGCAGCGAGGCCCCGTCTGGTTCGCTCCTGATATAACGGGGCAAAATTTCAAAGATGAGGTCTCAATGGCGGGCGAAAAGTGGTCTAACAAAGTGAGCGAGGATTCCTCTTCCTGCGTGAGCAATATCCTCTCATCCTGTCGGCCATCTCGGTCTTCCATCACGATCTCCTGCTTCTCCAGCTTCTTCGCCACTCAACCCCTCACAGGCGATAGCGAACCAGGGACTCGCCCTCACCGGCGAACGCCCGCTCTTCTCCCACTCTCATCCCATGCCCGATATAACAATCGCCTGCGAGCACGTGCAGGACGGCTTGAGCCAGTTCTGCATGGAGGGAAGTTCTTTTGAGAAGATAGCCGCGGGCTCCCACTTCGAAAGCCAAGGTCACGTAGACCGGCTCACAATGGCTCGTTAGAATGATGACCTCGCTCTGGAGAACAGTGTGTTGTAAGGCACGAGTAGCCTCGAGGCCGTTCAGCTTGGGCATCGAGATATCCGTGATAATAATGTCCGGCTTCAGCCGTTGTGCCTCTTCCAGGAGTGTCTCCCCGTCTGCCACCGTCCCCACCACTTCACCCAGTTCGTCTTCTATTAAGCCCCATAAAGCGATCACCATTGTCGGGTGGTCTTCGGCCAGCAGTATCCTTGGTTTCTTCATGTGTTGTCGTCTCCTCTCGGGAAAGGCAACAGTTGGGGGAACATAGTCTTCTTGGAGACTGGGAGGATCTAGGAAGAACCCTGGAGTTGAGGGAGAATCGTACTAGTGGCCCGCAGGAGGGCGTAAGACGTGAAACGTGAAACGAATCTCGTGGGAAGGCGAGTTGATAGCATATGGCGTATGGCACGGACTAAGACAATTCTGTACTTGTTCTACGGGCATGCTATCGGCCATACGCCATATGCTCTTTCAGCATCCTGCCCGTTAAAGGCCGGTAATGCCGTGGGTGATCGCATACTTCGTCAAGTCCGCAGTGGTATGAATGTCCAGTTGCTGCATGATGCGGGACTTATGAAACTCTACCGTTTTCACCGACACGCTGAGGATCGTCGCGATCGCCTTGGTGCCGCGGCCCTCAGCGACAAGCTGCAAGACTTCCCGCTGGCGCGCGGTGAGCGCCGTGGACACAGGCTTGCCTCGCTTCCCGGTGGATGGCTTGAAGGCCGAGGCCAGCACATCTTTCGTGAGCGACGGGGTAAGATACTGTTCGCCTTTGAGAACTGACCGGATCGCCAGGCTGAGTTCGGAAGCTGCAGAGCGCTTGAGGAGGAACCCGGAGGCTCCTGCCTGGAACGCTTCGGTCGCATAGGTCGGACTGGCATGCATGGTGAGAAAAATGAGTTTGCATTCCGGCACCAGGGTATACAGTTGCCTGGCTGCTTCGAGACCGTTCAAGAGTGGCATGGAGATATCCAGGAGAATCAGATCTGGACGCAGCTTCTTTGCCGCCTCCACCAACGCCCGCCCGTCTTCCACCGTACCCACCACCTCGCACTCACCCTCCACCAGCTTCCTCAGACCGGCGAGGATCAGCGAGTGGTCATCGGCCATGAGGACGCGCGGTTTCTTCATGCGCCCTCCCGAAAACTGGGAATCCAGGCACAGACCTTCGTGCCCGCTTTTGGCAAGGAATGGATTCGGATAAACCCGCCCAGCCCACGCGCACGCTCCTCCATGCTCACCAAGCCGAGTCCTTTCACGCGAGCGTTCTTACTCTCAATGTCGAACCCCTTGCCATTATCGCGCACCGACAAGCCGACCCCTTTGGACGAGCCACTCAGCCTGACGGTCACGGTGGTCGCCTCGGCATGTTTGGACACATTCTGCAAACTCTCCTGCATCACGCGAAACAGATTGGTCGCAATCTCCTTCGAGAGCATCCCTGGCACCTTACGAACGTCAAACGTCACCGGTAGGCCGGTTCGCTTCGTGAACTCGGCGGCGTGGTCCCGCAGGGCTATCTCCAAGCCAACGTGCTCGAGCAAGGACGGGTGCAGCCTGTACGCCAGATCGTGCAGGTCGTCGGAGAGTTGTACAATCTGAGAGCGGATCGCAGCGAGTAGCCGAGCCACCGACTTTGGCGAGGCGATGGGGGCCCGTTCTATGCTCTCCAATTCGACAACCAGAGCCGCCAACCGTTGATTGAAGTCGTCGTGCAGATCGCGCGCGATCCGCTTGCGCTCCTCTTCTTGAGCCTGGATCAGCTTTCCCGCCAGGAACTCTAACTCCTCGCGTTTTTCGCGAAGCAAGAAAATATGTTGCTCTAACAACCCCGCCATTCGGACCCGCTCCGAAATGTCCGTGTGCGAAATCACAACGCTATGCGACTCTTTCAACGGAGTCACGCGCATCAGGAACCAATGCGGAACTTCCGGCAACAGGGTCTGGTACTCAGCGCTAAAACTAGGTTGGTCCCCTCTCAGTACCGCTTCAATGCCCTTGAGAATAGTGTGACGCGTCGACCTGTCGCCGTCATTGATGTGTCCGCAGCGGTCAAGATACTTGTCCCCGATATCCCCAAAAGTGAACGCATCGTCCCCGTACCGTCGGGCGAACTCTCTCCATGCGTCGTTCGTTTTGAGGATGACCCCATCCTTGTCCAGCACGCAGATATGGCTAGAGAGTGAGTCCAGGACCGCGCGGGTGAAGACGTCGCTGGCCCGCAGCGCTTCTTCCGCAATCTTCCGCCAAGTGATATCGGTGGTAATACCGCATAGGGCATAGGGTTTTCCGTCTCCACCGTACAAGGGAAATTTGGAGACAATACTCGTGTGAGGACCCTCGTCGTGCATGGCGACTTCTTCGAATTCGAGCGGCACTCCGGCCTGGAGCGCCTTGAGATCATTGGCGCGAAACAGGGCGGCCTGCTCAGGCAGGAAGATAGCCTCATCCGTTTTGCCCACGACTTGCTCGCGAGTCAGATGGAACGCTCGTTCGAACTGTCGATTCACATCGAGATAGCGTCCCTCGGTATCTTTCAGAAAAACCATCCCCGGGCTGTTATCGAGAATGGCCCGAAGTTGCGCTTCACTTTTGCGGAGCTCCCCTTCCACCCGCCTACGTTCGGTGATGTCGCGCGCGAACGCACAGTGATATTCCTTTCCTTCGTAGGCAAGATAATTGACGCTCACCTCGACGGGAATCAACCGGCCATCCTTGGCCCGATGAGACGTCTCAAACACCATCGTCCCGCACCGCTTGGTTTCTGCCCAAAACCCCGGCCACATGTCCGCCTGAAAATTTGGATTCAGGTCGGGAACCGTCATGGCGCACAACTCGTCTTTCGAATAGCCCAGCATGAGACTGGCAGCCTCATTCACATTTAGTATCCTGGCCTGCGGATCGATCCAGTACACGGCGTCGGCGGCCCGATCTATCGAGAACTTCGCAAGCCGCAAGGCCTCTTCCGCCCGCTTGCGCTCGGTAATGTCATGGCCCAGATAGATCAGACAGCGAGTGGACCCAACCTGGATCGGTTGGACGGAAACCATGAGCGAGCGAATTGCTCCGGACTTGGTTCGAAGCGATCCTTCACGATTATGCAGGGACCCCTGTTCCTGAAGCTCCCGGAGCACAATCGCGCGCTCCGTTGGATCGGCCCACAGCCCCAGCTCTAAGGTTGTACGACCGATCAGTTCCTCTCGCCCGTACCCAGTCAGTATGGTAAACGCCTCATTCACATCACAAAACCGGCCGTCCTCCAGGGCACTGATCCCGACAGCGGAAGGAGTCCAGTTGAAGAGGTCTTGAAAATGTTGTTGCGATCGGCTCAGGTCTCTGATGAGTAGGGTTTTTGCCTGCGCCGCTCGTTTGCGATCGCTGATATCGAGCATCGCTGTCCGCCAGTGGATGATTTGCTCCGGCTCTTCGCGCACCGCGAGGCTCTCAAGATTCAGCCAGCGCAAACCGCCGTTCTTGTCCAGGAACTGCACCTCACAGGTTTGTCGCGTCCCGGTCTTTACGACCTCCTGGCAATGCCGCTGGAAGAGAGCCTGATCCTCTGCTTCCACAAAGCGGGCAAGTGATTGTCCGATCAGTTCCTTCCTGTCGAGGCCCATCAGCATCCCGGCCCTCAGATTCGCCTCCACAATTTTCCCCTGCCGATCCAGCGTGAGATAGCCGGCAGGGGAAAAATCGTAGAGATCCGCATAGCGGTCACGAGCCGCTTCGAGCTCCACCTGGGTCCGGCGCAGCTCCTCGTTTTGCATGTCCAGCTCAATCTGATGGGCCTGCAATTCGTGCACGAACTGTTGCACATCCTCAATCAGCATAGCGGCGACGTCGCGGCGCGTGGCGCGCAGTCGTTCTTCCGCTTGTCTGCGACTCTCCGTCACCTTCGTGGATGTGTCAGGCTCCTTGGCCATCACATGTTCCTCTCAAAACAGGCTGAAATCGTGGCTAAAACGCGGATAGTCGGGTCTTCACTCAACCTGCTTCTTATAGTGGAGGACAAAATCATGGAACGAACTTCATCTGCATCATATGACAGAGACCTCAGCATCGACCAGTGCTTTTCCCTCGCTGAAGGGCTTCGGAAACCAGAGTCTAGGCCTTTTCTCAATATCAGACAAGAGACAAGCAGGGAGACCGCCATTGTTCTGGCTCTAGTAATGTTTTCCTATAGAACTAGAGGTCTTCCTAGGTTCTCTGAACCGGTCATTGCAGTATACGATTATCGAGCAGGATGCTAAAAAATCACGCCGGCGTGAGAAAACCGTTATTTGGTCTGTCTCGTTTATGTGGTTTGTTTGGTTTCCTTGGGTCAAGCAACAAAACAAACCAGATAGACCAGATGAACCAAACAAACCACGCACGAAGAGGACGGCCTTTTTGAGCATCCTGAAGCGATTGTAGCCTCTGCGTGATTCCGTGAAATTCCAACGGTGTTGCATGTATACGCCGAGTTTTCCCGCAGCCTGCCAGAGGCTAGTGCCCCTACTGGAACAGACCATCGAGGTAGCAGGAGTTCAGAATTCATCACTCGTTTCTTGGCTAAGAGGAAGGGGGACGCTATGACACAGATATTTTCGATCGAGTCGGCCATTCGCCAACAACTCGGTCGGGTCGGCGCCTGCTCACTGGATGAACTCGCCGCCCTGCTGCCAGGCTATTCCTGGGCTCAAGTCTTTTCCGCTGTGGATCGGATGACGCGGGAAGGCACTGTCGCCCTCAAACATCCAGGTCCGCTCCGCTATCTCCTCTCGCTCGCACCTCATGAACTAGCCAAGCCTCGCCACGTGATGCAGAGCTGAATCAGGGTCGAGCACATCACAGAACAGACACACGTTCCTTTCTCAGTGAGACATTCGTGCTGTTCATTGCGTCATCCCATACCACTCAATCGAGTTTTTTTCGTGGACTACGTCGTCACATGAAGAAGGAGCTATTGCAGTGAATCAGGAACAGGAGGCAACCGGCCCCGGCATCGCAGTGCTGTCCCCTTCTTTGCAAGTGTTGCACATCAACCGACGAGCGATAATGTTACTCGACCAGTTGAAACACACTGCGCAGAACGTCGGAACGGAGCGGGGCGTCGTCGCCGCTCCACTGCACCAGCTTTGTCAGGACATCATTGAGATATTGCAGGCGCGCCTGAGGTCGAACAACTGGGAACAATTCCAGCAATGCCGCACGATCGGCGAATCCACCCGCACAATTCTCCTCAAAGGATTCGGCCTCCCTGATCGCAGAGGCCTCTCTTATTCAAGGGTCGTGATGCTGCTCTCTCCGCACATCCCGGCGCCGATGCCGGGAAATGGGAAAGAGATCCCGGAGATGGCTGGAGACGAGCGGATGGCATGCACCACTCATGACATGATCGCGCCGCCGCTTCCCATTCAAGGGCTGCCATTATCCATGGCATGAGGCAGAAAGGATTCGGAATTTCCGGCAGGCTCCTCTGCAAGTTTTCGCCTCACTTTTATACGCTAGTACATTGTTCGACCGAAACTAGGGAATTCTCTAGTTCCACCAACGGCTGCGCGTTCTTATAATGACGAACTATGTCCCCTTGGTGGCCTCAGCAATTCTCCGCCTAACTGTTCCTTGTCTGGCAGACGAATGAAAGAGATGACCTATGTCGATTGAAAAACTGTTCGCTCAGACCCCTCCTGAATCGCCTCCCGCTCCGAGGGGAGAGACGTTTATCGCACCTACGCTCCTCCCTGTCTGTTGCGCCTGCGGGCTCATTCGAGACGAGACGAGACTTTCCCCTGATCGTGAACACTGGGTCACGCAGCGGGCGTACCGCGAGACCCATGGGGTGAGTCCGACCGAGCTTGCACTCACACACACCTACTGTCCGACATGTTTCGCAAAGGCTCAGGATAGGGTGCGGCAGTTTTTTCGGAAGGTCGGAACGCCGCCATGACCCCTGCTCCCCTTCTCGATCGCATCGTCCCGTCGGGAAGAGGGAAACACGCATCCGGTATGACAATCAGGGAGGTTATGAATCATGAGTCCTCACAGCATTTCGGATGAACTCTGGTCGATCGTCTTGGCAGGCGGTGAAGGCACAAGGCTCAGCGCACTTGTACATCGCTGGCTGGGCCGGCCCACTCCGAAGCAGTACTGTTCATTCGTCGGCACGCGTTCCATGTTCCAACACACGCTGGATCGAGCGGCCAGGCTGACGCCGCCGGCCCGCATAGTCACGGTGGTCGCGCGCCACCATCGCCGCGACGCGCTAGCTCAACTGGATGGCAGAAGCGGCAGCACGATTCTCTTTCAGCCGACCAACCGAGACACGGCTGCCGGTGTATTCCTGCCTCTGACGTATATCCGCGCCAGGGCTCCGCAGGCCACCGTGGTGCTCTACCCTTCAGATCATTTCGTCTACCCAGAGGACCGGTTCCTCGAAGCCGTCAGACGTGCGGTCAGGATCGCGGAGTCGCAACCAGATCGTGTGGTGATGCTGGGCGTCCCCCCTGATCGTCTGGAACTGGACTATGGGTGGATCCAGCCTGGCCAGTCCATAGCCAATTTGCCTGGTGAGCCGGTTCAGGCGGTTGACTCGTTCCTTGAAAAGCCTGGCGCAGCTCAGGCCGATGCAGCCATACGGACAGGAGCACTCTGGAACACGCTGGTATTCGCAGCCAACGTGGAGCGGCTCTGGACGCTGGGTTGGCAATGCCTGCCGGACATGATGCCATACTTTGAGCGGCTGAGTCAGGCCATCGGAAGGCCCGATGAGGGGCGCGCCCTCGATGCTATATATCGGGACATGCCGACGAAGAATTTCTCATCTGACCTTCTACAGCGCGTCCCGGAGAAACTGGCGGTTGTCGAACTGACCGGCGTGCTCTGGAGCGACTGGGGCAAGCCGGAGCGTATTACCGAAACCCTTCGGCGGATCGACCGACTACCGGCCTTCCCTTTGACCTGCCTTGATCGTCCGTTCGTCCCCTTCCCGATCACTGCCTCGAAGAGTGGGCTACCCATGAGGGTCTAATCCAAGAGGGTCAAATCCAAGGAGAAACCAGATATGAAGTCGGCCAACATTCGTACAACAAAATCAGTCCGAAACGTACCAGCACTCCAGCAGAATTCTACAGAGCCTCCGGCCCAGAAACCTCACGCCCCGCCGCTGTCGCCCTGCGAGGACCTGCGCGTTCTGATCGCCAAGCGGGCTTACGCTCTCTACGCTGAGCGGGGTTACCAACATAGGTCTGCGCTCGACGATTGGCTCGAGGCGGAGCGGGAGATTCTCAGTCAGATCCCGCCGGTCTGATGGAGTCATCCAAGAAGCCCACCGAGATCATGCCACGCACCTACGAAATGGAGCGGGGTGCTGGAGGTCCGCATGCCCAAAACCGAAGAGGCCAAGAAGAAAGCCGTCACCGTCACGATCGATTAGGGTCGAGACAGTCGATAGAAGGTTGGTAGAAACTCTTGCCGCCAGCCGGGCGAACAACGATGAGGGTCTCATTCCGGCTCCCCTTCAAACCTACGCGAAGGTTCGCCGTTTATTCGGCACGTTGGTGCGCGCCATTTATCGAATCGAGGTGATCGGCGCCAATCGCCTACCCGCCACCGGACCTGTGGTCGTCGCACCGAATCATGACTCGGTGCTCGACCCGATCGTCCTCGGGGCGGCAGTCCAGCGGGAACTGCGTTTTGTCGCGAAGGCGGAACTCTGGCGGTCCCGGCTGCTCGCGTGGATGCTCGACGGGCTTGGCGCGATCCCGATTGAGCGTAGCCGCAGTGACTACCTCGCTGCGGCGCGGGTGCTGCAGGCGCTCACGGCAGGAGAGGCGGTTGTGATCTTCCCGCAGGGCACCGTCCGCAGCGACCGTGCGTGGAAACGGGGTGCCGCGCACGCAGCGCTCATGACCGGCGCGCCGCTAGTGCCGGTCCGCCTCGTCGGTACGGCACAGGCCCTCTCGAGGGGCAGAATCGGCTTCCCGCGGTTACGCGTTATCATCGGAGAGCCGATCAAAGTCGCGAGAGCCGCGGAAGAACCGGCCGCGGCGACGGAGCTGACCGAGCGGTTACGCCTTGCCGTCGCAGCGCTGGCCTAGCCCGCATTATTCATGACGGTTCGTCGCGAAATCGCTGAGCCGCGTCGCGAGACCGGCGCGCGGAGCCGTGAGGCCCCGACGCGTACTCGTGCAGTACGTCGAGGGTCCGAGGGGCGAGCCCGCCGGCCGAAGGCTTGTCATAGCAGCGGATCGACGATTGCAGCAGAAGCGTTCATGAATAATGCGGGCTAGCCCGACGCTCATTGATATGTAGCGATTTCGATGAGGGTGGGCTCCATACGTTCCTGCAGGAAATCCACAATCCGATTCTCGGCCCAGTAGGGATCTTCACCGTTGCGCGTCCATTGAAAGAACCCGCAATGGCCTCCGTGGCGAGGCGCGATCACCTGGATCATCGGATGGCGCAGAATCAGCGGCACCGTAAACATGGAGTAGGGAATGAAGGGATCATCTTGTGCCGTGAGGATGAGGGTGGGGACGGCGAGGGTATCGAGCACACGGCATGCGCCTGAGCGATCATAGTAGTCGGCGCCACTGGCGTAGCATCCGTCCAAGGCGGTGTAGCGGTCGTCGAATTCGCTGAGGCTGCGAATGCGGTCAAGTCCGGTGAGATTCCACTTGCCAGGGGAAAGCACCGCTTTCCGTCGCATACGCCTTTTGATCTGGGTCAAGAAATGAAGGTGATAGACCCAGTTCCGAGGTGCTTCCAAGGCTTTGGCGCATTGCGTCGGATCGATGGTCGGGCAGACCGCGATCGCGCCGGCCAACGCGGCTTCTGACGAGCCGGCTTCTCCGGCTGCTTTCAGAACGAGATTCCCTCCCAACGAATAGCCGACAAGCCAGATGCGAGTGAGTCCGTCCACGCGCGCCAATTCATGGACGATGGCTCGGTAGTCCTGGCTCAAGCCGCTGTTGTAGAGCGTCGGCGTCAAGTGCTCGGTCCCGCCACAGGTCCGTTGGTTCATCCGGATGACATTAAATCCCGCGCGATAGGCTTTCGCGGCGATGCCGCGCATATAGTGAGACTCGCTGGAGCCTTCAAGTCCGTGCACGAGAACTACGGTCTGGCATGCGGTGCGGTGTGGCTGCCAGTGGCAAAAGCCGAGCAATTGGGTGTGAGACTCGGTGGTGAAGAGCCGCGACTCGATCGGGACTCCGGCAAGAAGCGCCCGGCGAGGCCAACGGCCTGGGAGCACGGTCATGAAATGTGGATTGCGGAGCAAGGCTCCTGGTGTAAACTCTAGCCGGTCCAATGACATAGAGGTTATCATAACGTAAAGTTTTGTTGGATGGTATGCATTCGCAGAATAAATTCGCAGGCCATCCGAATCAACAGAGGTAAGACACTTAGCTCATAGAGTGTACTGAGCAGGACGAGGAAGGAATTTCAGAATGAGTGCGAGAGATTCCGCAGGTGGTTCTAATACATCGGCAGCGTATCTCATGAGGTGTTACACAAGATGCCATGCCCGGTGCTGGCGTTTCACTGAGGAGACGGGCGGAACGGGCGAGACGAGCAAGACGGGGAAACACCTTGCAGGATGCTCAAAAAGACCGTTCAGCAAGGCCGCAGCCGATGAAAGCACCGGAGGCGTAGCCTCTGGGCTACGTTGAGGATGCTTTCAAGACGAGAACGACGCTGGCGGACTTTTTCAGCATCCTGCTATAGAAATTTTGTTTTGACCAGGTCCACGATCTGGCGGGCCGCGTCGCCTGAGGGAGTGGTGGTGCTGTCGATTCGGAGATCCGGGTTGCTCGGCGCTTCGTAGGGCGATTGGAGGCCAGGAACCGTCAGAGATTCTCCACGCTGGCCCTTTCGATAGGTCCCTTTCCGGTCTCGCTCCATGCAGGTCGCGAGAGGACATTCCACGGAGACCTCAATGAACCGAGGGATCACAGACTTCGCAAAGTCCCGATAGACCCGGCGGCTCGCTGTCGCATCGAAGACCACCGTCACACCATGGGTCACGAGTTTCTGTCCGGTAAATGCCAAGGCGCGATAGAAGAGATCCCGCTCCGCTTCTGAATAGGTCGGCGTCGGTGTGATAATCCGCCGGACCTCATCGGACTCCAACACCTCGACTGTCAATCCGAGCCCTTCGAGCTGCGGCTTTAGGGCAGAGACTATCGTGCTCTTGCCCGAGGCCGGTAGGCCGGTGATCCACATGGCGAAGGCCACACCGTGATGAGTCATGGGTGATGGGTGATCGGAAATGGATGGCTCTTTCATCTAACTCCTTCATCACCGATCACAGATCACTCATCACTCAATATCTTCACTCCCGGCAATACTCGTTCACCCGCGCCGGGTTGAATTGCGACTCATCCAGCACATGTTCGATAAATTGAAAGATGGTCCGACGCACCTTGACCGGCAACGTGGGATACCACACAGGACTCGCCAAGACCAACCCTCGAAACGCAAAGAACGGGGCCGCTGCCCCCGTCACGTCGTTATCCCCGCTCGCTTCCATATAGGTCTCCCAGAACAATCGGAAGAGGACTTCGAGAGGACCGCGTAAATCGCCCCAGCGACAAAGCGAAAAAAAGAGGTAGTTGATCGTCATTGAAGTCACATCGTCCGCCGGTTCCCCCCACTCCCCTCGTGACCGGTCGAGCACTGAAAAATCTGTTCCTTTCCGGAACAAGACATTCCAGGGATGAAAATCACCATGGACTTGCGACAGACGCTGGCCCTCCCCGTGCAAGCGCCAGCGCCACCGGTTGCAGGCCTCTTCAACCCCGCGCAAGAGATCTGCCGTGATGAACTCGTAGCGATCCGGGTAACTGTCGGTCAGCCCCATAATGCATTCGCCGTGGCCGATCAACTCCCGAAGCCGACGCCGATAGAGGGCGGGATCGCGCAACTTTCTGGCATGGATCTGCGCCAGGTAGCGTGCCAGGGCCATCGTCCGCTCTCGATCCTGTTTCCGGAGCCTTCCGCCTTTGGCCAATCGCTCCAGATCGGCATGATAGCTGGCTCCCTCTGTCCACTGGGTCAGGACAAAAAATTCGCGCGCCTCGGCCACCGAGATCAGCTGCCGATCGTCGGTAAAGGCCCCAACGTCGAGCGCCTGTACATGACGCGGCAGCCGGCCATAGGAGTCATAGTCCCAGAGGATCGCCTGAGCCCGGTCCGCAGGGTGTTCATGGCCGAAGGGCCCCGGCTTCATGGTCTCCAGCACCGCCGATTGAATCTTCTGTCCGACTTGAAATGTCAACTTGATCGGCGTGCCATAGCCATACTGTTTGTAGGTGCCCTTCGAACTTTCTTTTCCGATAACCCCATAGGTCAGCAAGGTCGCCATGGGACCGAACCGACCGCGAAGGTATCGTTCCAGAGACTCTTTCTTGAGCGTGGGCATCGCGATGAAGACAGGCAATTCATGTTCCACCACATAGGATTAGGTTCAGGACACACGGCGGAGCCCAACAGAAGATCTATTCAACCATTCGCCTCAACGCGAACTGGCGCATTGAGCGTCACTGCCTAGAGCCCCACTGGGGAAAAATGCGCCACTTCGCATCCAGGCGCGCAGCAAGAGGCCAGGGGCGAGAGAAAATTCTCAAGCCCATAGCCACTTGTCTGATGCCTCTCGCCTTCGGAATGTGCGGCACATCGCTTGCTGATATCAACCAGCAGCAGGGTGAGATCAACGCCAAAGGAGGCCGTATGGAACTGGCAATTGAAAGTCGAAGCGTCGAGATGACGCCCCGCTGGAAAAGCGAGATCGAAACTCGCATGGCTGACCTCCAGGAGAGGCATCAAGATCTGATTCATGGACGAGTCACCCTTACGAAAAATCTCCACCACAAAAAGTTGGCCAATGTCGCCGAGGCGCTCATCGTCGTCACGCTCCCTGGCCGCCAGACCAAGACGGCCCGCAAGGAAGACAAGACGTTCGAAGAGGCCATCAGAACCGCCTTCGACGCCATGGCTATCGAGCTCCACAAGCACCGCGAGAAACGGGGTCGTACTGAGGTGCGCACGGCTCCGATACCGCCATTGCTAGGCGTAATCTGCAAACTGTTCCCCATAGAAGGATACGGCTTCATCCTGAAAGAAGGCGGCGGCGAGGTCTATTTTCACAAGCACGCGCTGCAGGGTCTCACATTCGATGAATTGAGTGACGGCACTGATGTCGCCTTCAACGTTGAAGAGGGCGAGAAAGGTCCTCAGGCGTCGACGGTCCATCGCCCATCCCCCATCGCCCCATAACAGGATGCTGAATAAATTCGCCAGTCTGTCTTGTTCATTTGGTCTGTTTAGTCTGTCTCGATTATTTGCTTGAACCAGATAGATCAGATGACCAGACAGACCGGGCTGGTGCCACACACGCGGATCGAAGTTCTCGCGTGCCAACATAGTTTTTCCGCAGCCGACTAGGAGGTACTTCATGCCCATGTACGACTACACGTGTCAGGATTGCGCGAAGGAATCGCTGATGGTCTTGACGCTGAAGGAACATGAATCCACCACAGTGACATGCCCGAAATGCGGCAGCACCAAGATGCAGCAACTGTATTCGCCGTTTGTGGCCCACACAACCAAGAAAAGCTGACAGCATGCTGAAAATGCCCCCCAGCGTCGTTCTCAGTCGCCCGTCTTCCTGCAACCTACCCCCCGGTGAATGAGCTGTCTTGGCAGCTCGGGGTGGGCGGGTGAAAAAGAATTACGCTTCGGTCGCCGAGCTCCCTGCGGCCTTGCGGGGATGTCATTTTGAGCATGCTGGAAGATCGAATCTTGTGGTCGATGGCAAGAGGATATTTCAATACCGGACAGACCCCCATGGGTTGTCCGCAGCTGGATAGGAGGCGTGATGCGTATTTTCTCCCGGAGCATGACAGCCACTCTGACCATGGGACTCATCGGTCTTCTGTTTGTTGCTCTCCTCCACGCGCAAGAGTATCCCGCCGATACCACGCGCGGCAAAGGCGTGTATGAGCGTCATTGCCAAGCCTGCCATGGTGTCGGAGGTTGGGGAGATGGACCGGACGCCCAGGCCCTCAAGGTGGCACCGGCCAATTTCCACCGTTTCTCCTCTTTTCTGAAATCCGACGAAGAACTGTTGAGGACCATTGAATTCGGGGTCGTCTTCAGCCCCATGCATTCATGGCGAGGCCAACTGACGGACGAAGAGATGCAGGATGTGGTGTCTTACGTTCGCCTGTTAGCCCAGCAGGGGCGCTAGGGGTCTCTTCCGCATTCGTCTTACTGCTATGACCGTGATAACGCCATGAGCACAATATTCGAACCATTGTACGTCGGCGATGCCTTGCTGATCGTCGATGTCCAGAATGACTTTCTCCCCGGCAGAGCGTTAGGGGTCAATGGAGGCGACGAGATCCTCCCAGTCTTGCGCGGGTACATGGATCGTTTCCGATCACGCGGCCTACCTATTTTCTTGTCACAAGACTGGCATCCCCCCAACCATTGTTCCTTTCGTGAGCAAGGCGGGCCCTGGCCGATCCATTGCGTGGCTGGGTCGGTCGGCGCGCTGCCGCCCCCCTCATTCCTCATCCCGGCGCAGGCCACCATCATTCAGAAGGCGACCCTGCCAGACAAGGACGCCTATTCGGCATTCCAAAGTACGCCTCTGCATGAACACTTGCAGACTGCAGGCATCGGACGACTCTTCATCGGCGGGCTCGCAACAGACTATTGCGTTCTCCACACGGTCAAAGACGCACGGGTGCTCGGCTACCACGTCTGCTTGCTGACCGATGCCATCAAGGCCGTCAATGTGTCCTGGGAAGATGGACGCAAGGCGGAAGAGACCATGATTCGATTGGGAGCGATCCCGACCCGTCTGGAAGGTCTCGCTGCATGAATCCCTGCTCCAGCGTTCTCCTGACCGATCTCTATCAACTCACCATGGTGCAGGCCTACGTCGAGCATGAAATGATGGACCGCGCCGTCTTTGAGTTTTTCATCAGAAGGTTACCGGCCCAACGTGGCTTCTTGATGGCCGCGGGCCTGGAGCAAGTCCTGGACTTCTTGGAACAGCTGCACGTCAGCCAAGCTGAACTGGAATGGCTTAAACAGACCGGACGATTCAGTCGATCGTGCCTGGGCTATCTGGAAACCCTGCGGTTCTCCGGCGACGTGCACGCCATGCAGGAAGGAACAGTGTTTTTTCCTCATGAGCCGATCCTTCGCGTGACCGCTCCCCTCCCCCAAGCGCAGCTCGTCGAAACCAGGATCATGAATCTCCTCAACTTTCAGACGCTCATCGCCTCGAAAGCAGCGCGATCAGTCTTGGCCGCCGACGGGAAACCGCTCATCGATTTTGGATTGCGCCGGGCGCACGGCGCGGAAGCCGGGCTGCTCGCCGCGCGAGCCAGCTATCTGGCCGGCTTTTCCGGAACCGCGACGGTCCTCGCCGGTATGGAATATGACATTCCGATCTACGGCACCATGGCCCATTCCTTTGTGCAAGCCCACAAAGACGAAACGACCGCGTTCGAACATTTCGCTCTGGCACAACCGGAAAATACAGTCCTCTTGATCGATACCTACGACACAGAGGCGGCAGCACACAAAGTGGTGGCGCTGGCTCCGAGCTTGAGACAACAGGGCATCATGGTGAAAGGTGTACGGTTAGATAGCGGCGACATGGCAGACCATGCGCGAAAAGTCCGGCGCATCTTGGATGAGGGGGGCTTGCCACAAACCAAGATCCTGGCGAGCGGCAATCTGGACGAATACCAACTGCAACGGCTGATCGCCGGCGGAGCACCGATCGACAGCTTTGCCGTCGGCACCGCCATGACCACATCGGCCGATGCCCCATCGCTCGATTGTGCCTACAAACTTCAAGAGTATGCGGGTCGACCCTGCCGGAAGCGATCGGAAGGGAAAGCCACATGGCCTGGCCGCAAACAGGTCTACCGACAGTACACCCAAAATGGACGATTCGATTATGATATCGTGACCACTCTTAACGATCACCACCCCGGCGAACCCCTCTTGCACCCCGTGATGGCTGAGGGCCGCCGCCTCGTTCCTGCTCAGAAATTGACGGAACTGCGTCAACGGGCCGCCACACAGTTGGCACTGTTGCCCGATTCGCTTCGAAGTCTTGAAGGCGATCACCCCTATGACGTTCGGATCTCGCAACCTCTTCAGGATCTTGCGCTCGCCGTAGACCAATGTGTGTAATACTCGTCCTCACACGATCGAAGAATCTTTATCAAGGAGACACGAATGAATCGAACCTATGCCGGAGTCTGTGCTGTCCACGCGTTGTTGATCGCGGTACTGGCCATTAGCGTACCGGGCATCACCCAGGCAGCGGAGCCGAGTCAGGCAATCAGTCACTCCACCCGCTGTGAGAGCCCGTACAAAAAGAAAGCCGTTCCACCCAAGCAGCTGCAGGCGATCGTGGAATCGCATGGACAGTGGCTCGAACACCGTGAGAATCCTGAGTTTCAACGCGCGGATCTGTGCCAGGCGGACTTGCGCCACGCGAAACTCGCCGGGGCCGATCTGGAACGGGCCCGATTGGAAGGGGCCGTCCTCCGCCAGGCGAATCTGTCCCAAAGTAATTTCTCACAAGCGAGTCTCGCAGGAGCCGATCTCACGAAAGCCCGGTTGGAAGATAGCAACCTGACGGGAGCCGATCTCCGTCATGCCCGATTGTCGAACGCCAATTTGTTTCATGCGATAGGCGATGAAGCGGCGCTCTACGACGCCGTCCTGACGGGGGCGCAACTGCGCGAATCCACCTTCGAGCGGGCCCACTTTGAGGGAGCGGACCTCGCATCGGCTGATCTGACGAACGCCTCCTTCGTTGATGCCTACTTCTACGGCGCCGACCTCACCAGGGCCACCTTGGCAGGAGCAGACCTGATGGGGGCCGACCTTCGCCGCACAGTCTTGATCAAAGCCAACGCGCACCACACAAATCTGCAAGGCGCCCTGCTCGATGGGGCTCAACTGCAAGGCGCTCGTCTGATCGAAGCGGATATGGAAGGCGCCTATCTGGACGACGCCAATCTGAGCGGGGCCAGCCTGCAGGACGCGCTGCTCCGGGGAGCCGATCTCCGCTTTACGAATCTGCAATCAGTGGGCTTTCAGCGGGCCGATCTGGAGGGGGTCAACTTCGAGGGAGCGCGTCTCGTGAAGACCAATCTGCAGTCCGCCAACCTCCGCATGGCGATTCTTTACCACGTGAACCTCGATCAAGCGAATTTCCGGGATGCACGGCTGCCTCACTCGGTGCTGATCGGTGCACGAGGAACAGGCACGATCTTCACCAAAGCCGACCTCACCGGTATCTATGCGCCGAAGGTCTCGCTCCAGCGCGCGCAATTCAATGAAGCGATCTTGGAATCAGCCAATCTCGTCGCAGCCGACCTGAGAGGCTCCAATTTCAGCCATGCCACCCTCACGGAGGCCAACCTCCAAGAAGCAAACCTCCAAGGCGCCACGTTCTCCAGTGCCGATCTCACAGGTACGCGACTCGACGCGGCAGATCTCCACCGGGCGATCTTGCATGGAGCCAACCTGTCTTTGGTCTCAGGCTTGACGCAAGCCCAGCTCGATACGGCCTGTATCGACGAGCAGACGAAACTGCCGACTGATCTCAATCGCCCGGCACCGTGTGTGGCGGTAAGTAAAAAGACACCGCGCCGGTAGCGGAAGGTTCAGGCTGAGGTTACGGTTGACGGGACGAGCACAAGAAGGGGGACATGATTCCGGGAACCATCTCGATGTCTAAAGAGAACAGCTATGCGTAGTCAACTCAAACACATCTCTCTTGCGGGAATGCTCTTTTTCTCCGCCATCCTGATGCAGGGCTGCTCAGTCCTGGCCTGGGTTGGCATCCTGTGCGCTGATGTGGTTCTTTGCAGTGACGTTGAGTTCGAGGCCTTTGAACACCCATGGGTGGCACCGCCAGAGGCGCGACAGCAGGTTCTTCTCAAGCACATTGCAGTGGCTCCCTTTGTCGGGGATCTACGCATGGCTGACTGGTGGGCGACCGTGCTCGGACAAGCAACCGACCGTCACGTGATCAGTCCGGCTGAGGTAGCCAGCCATCTCCCCGCGAATGTGCTTACACAATTGACGCAGAGCACCACCGACCAGGACGACATCGCACTGGCGCCGCAGGTGAGCCGGGATATTCAGGTGGATGGTGTGCTCTTTGGAAGAGTAGTGAGCAAACCGCCACAGAAAGCATTTTGGGGATCGAAGGAACGATATCCGAAGAGGGCGGTTTCAAGTTCCAAGTGCAACGGGTGAATGATGACGCAGTTCCGCATAGACTTCCAAGGGCGTGGCAAAGTTCAGACATTTTCGTGGGCGCGTGTTGAGGCGATGCGCGATGGCGTTCAGCTCGTGCTGCGTATAC
>JBBRRK010000024.1:0-27084 GCA_038200765.1 Nitrospirales bacterium | reverse complement strand
GCCACCTGGGCCTTGAAAGTGGCCCCGTGATGGCGTCTCGTTCTCTTCATCGCCTCGCTCCTCTAGTTTGCCACCCGCTGGTGGCGTTGGTGAAGCAAGGCTACCACTTATCACACTGTCCGAATTTCCGGGGCCCCCTCTCTTAAACTTCATGAATCTGATGCTGAGCACAGCAGACAACTCTACCTTCGTAGTTACTTCGGCTACGAGGTATCACAAACCGATCATGTTGAAATACGTAGCAGACTGGAAAGTATATACTGGGGAATCGTGGTGACACACCAACCGCGAGGGCTCACTACCCTTGAGTTCCCCATCAATGAACCGCTCACGGTTCGCTTCTAGCGGGCTGCGAAAAAACGATGTGGGTATGCGATAACTTCACCGGTTCGAACGTCTGAGACAAGCCCGGTCTGTCTAGTCCAACTGCAATAATCTGGTTTGTTTTTTTGTATTTGGTTAGTTTCGCTCAACCAAAAAACCAAACAGGCCAGACAATCCAAACAACGGTCTTCTTATGTTGACCAATTTTTTCAGCATCCTGCTAGCTCTTCAGGATACTGGGGGTTAAGAAGATAAGCAGCTCCTGTTTCGATACAGCCTCGGTTTTCTGCTTGAAGAGCCATCCCAAAACAGGCACTCGAGAGAGGTACGGGATGCCAACTACGCTGTTGTTCTGCGTGTCGATAAAGACCCCGCCGATTACCATGGTCTCGCCATCGCGAATAAGGACCTGAGTAGTAGCTTCGCGGCGATCGATACTTGGACCGGCCGGATTGCTTCGCGCACCGACGGCATTCCTGGTTGCGCGAACCTTCAACATGATCTGTTTATCGACGTCCTTGGGATCTCGCGAGGTAATCTGAGGAGTCACATTCAGTTCCAAGTTTGCATCTACAAAGGTCGTCTGAGTTCCCTGGAGGGATGTCGTCTGGAACGGAATCGATTCTCCCTGTGAGATCTTGGCCTCTCGCTTGTCCAAGGTCGTGACCTTCGGCGCGGCAATGACTTTACTCAGACCGAGCAACTCGCCTGCCGACAACCGTACATCCAACAGCGCTCCATCTGTTTTTCCAATCGTGAAACCAACACCAGGAGTTGACACCAAACCACCGACGGTGGCGGGAAGATTGACCAGAAAGTTCGATGTTTGCTCCCCAAACGGTCCAGTATTACCCGTCCTGAAGTTCGCTACACCAAAAGAAGACCCAAGTTGGTTCACATTCTGGATACCCCACTGAACCCCCAACGAACGAGAATAGGTCGTATCAGCCTGTACAATCCTCGCTTCAATTTGGACTTGTGGCACTTCGAGATCGAGCCCATCAACCAACTGCTTCATTACCCCAATCTTGCTTTCCGTATCCCGAACGATTAAGGCATTGGACCCTTGGTTCATTTGCATTAACCCTCTCGGGCTCAAATACGGTCGAAGAGACGTCATAAGCTCTGTCGCTTGGATATTCCTAATATAGAAGACCCGATCGACCAGTTCTTCCGCTTTCGCCTTGGCATCCTTCGCCTGCGCTTCTTCATTTTGCTGTTTGGCAAGGTTCGCCAGCGAATCGATCCAGAGGATATTGCCCTGCCTGATCTTGCCTAACCCATTCATCTTCAAAATCATATCGAGCGCCTGATCCCATGGCACACTCACGAGCTTCATAGTGACCTTGCTCTTGACCCCTTCACCGACAACCATGTTAAACCCACTCACTTCGGCAATGAGGCGCAGTACATTACTGATATCGGCCTGCTGGAAATCAAGCGATATGCGCCGACCGACATAACGCGTTTCTCCCACAACTAAATCTTCCTTTGGCGTGCTGACCTCCCCACCATCTTCCGAGGAGGTCATCTGGATAGGCCGCACATGAAATTTCGCTGAAGACCGGCGCACCATGGTCATTGTCCGCTGTGCCACCCGAGAGATCACATCCGCATGGACTGGCAGTATTACAGGATTGCCTGCCTGTATGGTTGTGAGCGCCGCGCCGCGGTACGAATCTCTATCTGCGCCCCTATCCGTGACGGCGCTTTCGCGAAGAGTCACAATAAGATTGGCGCCTTGCGGTTCAACCGAGTAGGCCACCATACCGGCAAGATCCAATACCACCCGTACTCTATCGGCATGATAGCCCAAACGTACTTGCTTTAAAATCTGATGATTCACAGGTATGACTGGCTTGCGTATGACAGAAGCCACACCTGGAATTTCGATCATGAGTCGCCGCTCATCAAGACGTGTTACCTCGTGGGCCAGTCTGCCATCCCCCGAGATGATGACACGGATGTCGTCTGTACCGCGCTGAAGATCAATGCGAGTCAGAGTCTGCGCCAGCTCCCCCTCAAAGCTCGGAGGCGAGCCTGAATCGACAGCAGGCACGTCGGTTGATGCCTCTGTCGACGGTATCGCCATTGGGACACTGAGCGCTCCCACCGCTGAGAGCATGCGAATAAATGCTGTCGTTGTCGTGGTCCGCCTAGGTATCATTCTACGCCCTCTTTTGGGTGAAGGAGTTTGACATATTCCCGCTCCTGTTTGCTCCCATACACATCTGTAAACCGTTCTTGCACCACAATACCTTTCTCCGTGACAGCGCTCACCACACCATTATTGGGGCCAATGCGCGTTCCTCGATGCACCGTATATCCATTTCCATCTGGAGTCTGGACCATCGCGCTATAACCATAGGCTCCCCATATCACCGCGATCAGGTTCATCTCTGTGAGCCCAACACGCTGGAGCGGAGGTAACGTGGGGTCAATCAGCCCGAGTCCCACCAGTTCCAACACGGGCGCGAACGGATCGCGCCGTCCAGAAGGGTCATAGGAGCGGACAGTCACCGGTTCCACCATTGGATTGAGTGCAACTGGTTGAGCATTCCCATCGCCAGTTTCCATGGCAGGCGTTGGAGACGGTGCGTGCCTCGGCACATCGTTGAGAGAGGGCACTTTTAAAGAATCCTGCCGCATTGGGCCAATTTGTCCGACATGAGAACTCATACCTGTCTCAGCAAAGCCCGGATCAACGGCGACAAGCAGGCCTGCACATCCAATTAGAATCATACTTGTTGTCTTCATGGTCAATCGCCAGTTCTCACAGATGACGTTCATCGCTCATGGCCTCTCATAGATCAGAAACCCTGTGCTCTATTTCTTCTGAGGAATCGCCGGAATCGCCGGATCCAGCTTTGTTTCCTCAGGTGCCGCATAGGCCACAAGATCGAACACAGTCTGCGTGACAACTCGCCCCTTCTCAAACTTGGGAGCGCCCATCTTGAGGCCTGACACAGTCACAATTCGTGGCATCGCATTGATGCGATCGAAAAATAAGGCGGCGGTATGGTAGCCGCCGGACACCTCCACGTTCACCGGCATACGCACAAAAAGCTTCGATGGATCTTCGCTTTTGGGACTCGGTTTCCACAGTTTAATGTCGAGCCCAAGGCGAATCCCCAAGTCTGATACCTGTTTGAGCAACATGACCGCCTCCCCTTCAGGCGGCAGCCGTTCTTTCTTTTTCGCAAGCTCAATCTCAAGTTGCTTGCTGGCAGCAATGAGTTCATCAAGATGCTTGACTTTAATCGTTACCGTTTGAATCTCGCTGTCGAGCGTGCCGATGATTCCCTGGAGCCCTACAATCTCTGTAGATTTCGGCTCGGCGACATAGTAGTAGAAGCCCACGAAAATCCCAGCAAGAACCATGAGCAGAAGCCCCAACTTCTGAAGCAATGGGATCGACCGCAAGAGGTTAAGATTAATCGAAGGCAGCTTCATGATTCTTACCCTTTGAGACGGAAGCCAAGTTTAAACTGGTAGATATTGAGTTGGTTCTCTACCGCAGCACGACTTTCTTGAAGATTGATATTCGAAAAATAGTCGGTACGGCGCAGGTTGTTCATGAATTCCACCACGTCATCGTTGGTCGCCGCACGACCTTCAAGATCGATATCTTTCCCGGTGACCGCAACTCTCACGAGCCACACTTTCAACGGTTCCAGGCTTTGACTGACATGGTCGAGCACCTTGACAGGGCCAACACGTGACTTTTCCAATTCATCAATAATACGATTCTTCTCTTCCAAGACTTTCTTCCTGATCTCAAAATCAGAAACCTGCTTCACTTGTTCCTTTAACTGGGCAACCTGCATCTCCTTATCAAGCTTTTCGGTCTGCCGGGCGTTTATCTCTTCATCGAGTGACGCTGAGTACCACCAGCAACCCGCCAGGGTAATGAACAAGAACCCCACACCCAACAGCGCCTGCGCCCTGACATCATACTGAGGCTTCGCTTTATGCCCCTTGGGCCCTTGCAATAAATTAATACGAATCATCGATCCCCTACCGTTCTCAGTGCCAATCCAACCCCCACGGCAGCCAGTGGGGCCAATTCGGCTAACGTATTCTGATCGAAACCGGCTTCTGAGGTATCGATTCCACCGAACGGATTCGCCACCTCGACCACAGCTTGCATTCGATCTCTCAGTTGCATAACTAAGCCCTTGACCTGAGCGCCCCCTCCGCACAAGAGAACCTGCTGAACGTCCGCATCCGGCATGGTTGACTTGAAATAATCGATGGTCCGCGCAATTTCAGACGCAACCTCGGCGTTGACACTATCGATGACCGTGGTCACCGCGGCCTGATTGCTCCCTGTCGAATGCGTGTGTTTTTTCGTCTCCTCTGCCTCTTCGTAGGACATGCCCATTTCTCGCTGAATGGCTTCTGTATAGCGGTTCCCTCCGATAGGAATATCACGCGTGAACAGCGACGTGCCGCCTCGGACAATATTGATATTCATGACACTGGCGCCGATATTCACGAGCGCAGTGGTATCTTCCTGCGAGACGGGGTAATTGATCGCGTGCATGTTTTCTATCGCAAAGGCATCCACATCCATGACGATGGGAAACAACCCCGCACCCTTGATGAGTTCAGTCAGCTCAATAATCTTGTCTTTCTTGGCTGCTACCAGAATGATCGACATCTCTCCTTGCGTATCGCCCGCGGCCTCGGAAGAGGGCAACACACTGAAGTCGATGTTCACCTCATTAATATCGAAGGGAATGTACTGCTCCGCGGCCAACCTCACCTGCCCCTCCAACTCCTCCTCAGGCATCGGCGGCAGGCTGATCTTTTTAATAATGACCGCATGGCCAGAAATCGACACTGCGACTTGCTTCACCTTGATCTTTGTTTCCTCGAACAATTCCTTAATCGCCGACACCACCCGCCCCTCATCCATCACCGTGCCATCGACGATGACTTCCGGCTCGAGTGGTTTGTAGCCAAACTTCTGGAGAATGTACTTCCCGCGGTTTTCCTTCAACTGGACAAGCTTGATACCGCTCGACCCGATATCCAACCCGACGAGCTGCCGCTTCGGGGTGAACATCGAGAACAGATCGGTTTCTGAAAGACTTTTGAATGAACTCAGCATACGTGTCTCTGACTGTACATGACTCTCCACGCAAGACAACTCTTTATGTGAGTTTTGCGCAGACTGTCGCTCATGCCCATACTTCCACACACGTCAACGTCCCCAAAGAATGAATGTGTGACAAGACCATTCTCAATATTCGGGTGCGTCTGACCCTCCACTCCACATTCCCGTAACGTAAGGATCGCTTGGTCCTTAATCCTGTCCTAGAAAGGTCGAAACACCGCGTCGATACTGGGGGTTAACTTCATTCACATGCTAAGTATAGTCCGTATGCTCTAGCTGTCAAGGAAATGGCTTTTCGCACACACACATGGAAAGGAGAGCGAGGGATATGATGGAGGGAGGACGTGCCGGACGGCTCCGTGGGTTATTGCCTGTTGAGATCGCGATGAGCGACGGTCACTTGATATCCAAGCACTGAAAAGCTTTCTTGGAGTCGTCCGGCAATCGCCACCGACCGATGACGTCCGCCGGTGCAGCCAATTCCCACATTTAGATAGCTGCGGCGTTCTCGTTCGTAGAGAGGAATGAGGAATTTGAAGAGGCCTTCCAGTTGCCTGATGAACGCGACGGCGTTCGGATCGGCCAGTACATAGGTCCGTACCCGTGGGTCTTCCCCCGTCAAGAGTTTAAGGTCTGGAATGAAGTACGGGTTCCGCAAGAACCGGACATCAAACAGGAGATCGATATCGTACGGCACACCGAACTTGTAGCCGAATGTCACGAGCGAGATGGTCAATCGGCACGGCGCCCCCTCCTGCCTAAACTGCCGGTCCAACAACTCACGCAACTCATGCACCGTCAAATCTGAGGTATCAATAATACGGTCGGCGTGACGCCGCAGTTCGGCGAGACGCTCCTTCTCAAACCGTACTCCCTCCAGTACCGGGAGATGCGGCAGGAGCGGGTGAGGCCTCCGAGACTCCGAGAACCGGCGCACCAGCACCTCTTCACGAGCTTCAAAGAATATCAACTCGACCGCATGACCGAGCGCTTTGACTCGCTCAAGAATGCCTACGAGATCAGAAAAGAACACGCGCTCCCTGACATCGATACCTAGCCCGACACTCTTAATTTCCCCTCCTTGCTGATGACAGAGTTCGACAAAGGTCGGTAGAAGGGCTGGCGGCAAATTATCGATGCAGAAATACCCGGCATCTTCAAAGCACTTGAGCGCATGCGATTTCCCTGAGCCAGAAAAACCGCTGATCACAACCAACTTGAGTGCAGCCATGCCTGTGCGCCCCTTATGGATCAATCAAGATCACTCGCTCGCGATCGAGACGCTGGAGGATCTGCAGTTTTCCAGAAGACCGTGCAGTGAACACCACCAGGGAACCAGGCAGAGAGTCCAGTCGGCGTTTCGCGTCCTCCAAAGTCAGAACCACCCTGGCTGGGTGAACGACTTCAATCTTTTCCTCTTCCTCTTCTTTACGAATAGCCGGGCGCAGAACCTTACGAACCGATCTCTTCGTCGGTTCTTTATGATCAGCCTGGCGCTCCTTGTGTTTTCGTATCTGGGTGGCCAAGCGGTTCACGAGCTGGTCTACCGTCGCGTACATTTCCTGCGTCGACGCTTTTGCTTGAATCCGTCGTCCTTGCATCGTACAGACGACCTCCGCACTATGCTGAAGCTTGCTCACTCCCAGGATTACTTCCAGGTGGCCCAGCTTCACTTCATACCGCACGAGCCTCTCAAACCGACTTTCAATATGTTGTCTGAGTGCGGACGTGATCACGAGGTGTCGTCCTGTAATTTTCATCGACATTCATCCTTTCAATCTGAATAACCTCGGCCCCTCTGCCATGCGGCTACGTTTGTCAGTTCTAAGCATCCGCAACACCAGTGAAGACACCAGAATAGGAGGCAACGACGAGTGCATCTGGACAGGGAAAAGCTCACAGGCTGCGGAAAAGCTCGTGTGGCACGGTGGAAACTCAATGTCCCACACCCCGGGATAAGCCCCGTCTGTGTCGTCTTCTGGTCTACCCGATTAGTTAGCTGCACCCAAACGAACCAGACAGACCGAGGAAACAAAACAGGCTGACGGACTGTTCGGCATCCTGTTAAAAGAACCGTTTCCGCTGAGTGGCGGAGGGAATATGTTCTTCCGAGCGATACTTGGCCACCGTCCGTCGTGCAATTACAACCTGCTGTGTAAGTAACCGTGCGGCGATCTCTTCATCTTTGAGGGGGCGGCTTGGATCTTCCTCTGCCACCATTTTTCGAATCATCTCTCTCACCGAAACCGACGACATCATGTCTGACGGCTGGTCCACGCGCTGCAGGCCGGCGTTGAAGAAAAACTTCAGCTCCAACATCCCCTGCTGGCAATACATATATTTATTCGCCGTCACACGACTAATTGTCGACTCGTGCATCCCAATATCCTCAGCGACCTGTTTGAGCACCAAGGGTTTCAACTGCTGCACACCTTTCTCAAAGAATTGTTCCTGAAACTTTACGATACTCGACACCACTTTCACGATGGTCTTATTCCGCTGTTCGATACTACGAATGACCCATTGTGCAGCCCGCAGCTTCTCATCCAGATAGGCCTTCGTCTCCGCCGATCCGCTCTCATCTGCCCCCATCAATTGCTTGTAGTACGGGCTAATCCGCATGCGGGGCAGCCCATCATCGTTCAGCACTACCACCCATTCCCCTTCGTTCTTCACGACAAATACATCAGGAATAATCACATAGTTCTGGGTATTCGTAAACGGTCGCCCAGGCTTCGGCTCAAGCACTTCGATAACCTTGGTCGCCTGAAAGACCTCTTCGACCGTGACATCTAGGGCTTTCGCGATCCTCGCATACTGTCTTTTCTCCAAGTCTTTGAGATGATGCTGCACGATGGCTTCGACGATCGATCCCTTCAAGGCACCGGGTCGAGCCCCTAATGATCCCATGGGGCTCTTCCCCAAATGCCCGATTTGCAAGAGCAGGCATTCCGCAAGGTCTCGGGCCGCTACGCCAGTTGGATCAAAGCTCTGAACATTATTCAGGACTGACTCCGCTTCAATGACGATGAAATCGGTCCCGCTGACCATCTCAGCGAGAGACATGCGGAGATACCCATCATCGTCAAGGTTACCAATGATCAATCGCCCGATCTCCTTTTCACGATCCGATAAGCCGGAAAACGACAGCTGCCAGAGGAGATGGTCTTCCAAGGATGTGGCTTTCGCCATGGTTTGTTCATAGGATGGAAATTCATCCTGCGAGGGCGACTGAGATTCGGATCCGCCCACCCGACGATCGCTAAAATACTCTTCCCAACCAGCCGCAGAGGCCTCATCCGGCGTATCCCGTTCTTCAGGAGTCGACTCCTCCGCATTCGAGGGCTCGCTGTCCGCTGCTGCGGCCGCATCTTCCGCCTTCTCCTCTGGACTTGCGGCCTCATTGTCCTCCGCATCAGTGGGAAGCTCCTCCAAAAGCGGGTTCTCCATCAAATGTTGCGTGAGGCTCTGCTGGAGCTCGAGTCGCGACAATTGCAGCAGCTTAATCGCCTGCTGCAATTGTGGAGTCATGATCAGCTTTTGACTAAGCCGAAGGTCGAGCCTGAGCTTCATGCGTGCATACCCTTACGCGTCATAGCTTGAATCGTTCACCTAGGTAGACGGCCCTGGCCGTTTCACTCTTGACGATGAATTCGGGAGACCCGGCCTCAAGAATCAACCCCTCATTGATGATGTAGGCCCGATCCGTGATTGACAGTGTCTCCTGGACATTGTGATCGGTGATCAAAATGCCGATCTCTTTTTCTTTCAATCGGATAATAATTTGTTGGATGTCGGCGACCGCGATCGGGTCGATGCCTGCAAAGGGTTCGTCGAGCAACATGAATGACGGGCTTGTCGCGAGGGCCCTCGTAATTTCCAGTCTCCGCCGTTCTCCACCCGACAACGCATAGGCCATGCTCGTTCGAATATGGGAAAGATCCAGTTCCTTGAGAAGGGCATCGACCCGGTCGCGGCGCTCTGCCCGAGAGTAGTCCAGCATCTCAAGAATTGCCAGAATATTATCTTCAACCGACAGACGTCGAAACACAGATGATTCTTGCGGAAGATACCCAATTCCTTTCCGCGCGCGTCTGTACATTGGCAGATCCGTGATCACCTCTTCACCAAACGAGATCGCCCCTTCATCAGGCTGACACAGACCGACAATCATGTCGAAAATAGTGGTCTTCCCAGCCCCATTGGGCCCCAGCAAGCCCACGACCTCACCGGCTCGAACTTCGATCGAGACGCCTTTGACGACTTTGCGTGCGCGAAAACTTTTCACCAATCCCGTCGCACGTAAATAGACACTTGCCCTATTGACCAGGGAGTCAGTCAGCGATGCATTTCCCTGAACCGCCTCGATCACTTGGCCGCTCCCCCATCCGGCTCAATCCGCACATGTGAGCCTCCTTCCACCACACTCCGATCCTCTGCCAAGAACATCGTGATTTGTTTACCGCTGACTCGTGTTCCCTTCTCCCAAGCTACCGGATCGCCAGTCAGGATGATTTTATCTCCATCATGATAGTAGATCGCTTTCTCGCACGTAGCACTCCCTGAATCCTTCTCGATTTTCACTCGTCCGGTCGCCTCAATCCTGTTGACCGAACGATTCGAAACAGCCGGTACGGCATCAGACCCTTTCGAAGGTGTTACGCCCTTGACGGCCTCATGCCCTTTCTGATTATCGTTCGCGGGTGAATCTTGCGCGCGAAACAGCACGACCATGCGATCGGAATAGACAACCAACGACCCACGAGTCAATACCACCGCCCCTTCAAAGACCGCTTGGCTATCCTGATTTTTTATCGTCATCTTCTTGGCCGTAATGGTGGTGCTGACAGCTTGATCAACACCACCTTTAGAAATAGCGGCGTCAGCCGATTCGCTCGATGAAGTCACCCCAAGTAGAAGCACATTAAGAAGCAGGAGCCAAATCCACATGTACGTCCTCAAGTACTTCAAATTCTTCTCGGTCCAAGTGTCCCAACAACCCACGCCCCGTCACCTCTAACCCATGCCCAACGATACGGACAGGATCTTGCGTGCGGATCTCTCTCGTCTGATCAGTCCATGCGAGATGGTTGGTGTAAATCACGTACCCGCTCTCGGTATGAATCACGAGTGGCTCTGTTCGGTTCGTGAGCACAAAGTTTTTCGTTTCCGTATTCAACGTCCCCTCATCTCCTGTCACCGTCATTTCCTTTCCTTGCTGGCCGAATAGTGTGACTGCAACGACTTGGAGCATCGCCCGCTTATCCCGTTCAAAGAGCCGAGCCTCTTGCGCCTGCACCTGCCATTGAACCGTATCACCCTTCGTTTGGGTGAACGTAAAATGGGAGATCGTCGCATCAGCTGTGTTCATGGATCCGGGCGCCGCCGCCGTCGTGGTGGGAATCATCGTCGAATTGGTCATGAGTAGGTATGCGAGGAAACAGGCCAACACCGCACTAAGCGCTAACAAACCTCCTCGTGCCCAACGTTGCCACACTTTTCCCCTGCTTTCTTATCGCAGTACTATAAAGGACTGGCATGATAGTAGCATGGGTCCTATATCAAGTAAACGTATCCAGGAACCTCGGCATGGTCTACTCGTGAGAGATGAAATCGATGACCCCGCCCTTACGAGCGGAGTATCCTGGCAGACCTTTGTGAGCGAGATGGGAGAATTGCGAACTGTTATCACGGCGACGCGCGTGAATAGCTCTCGCGGACAGAAACCCTAGCCCGCAGCGGGACTCGCAGAAGGGGATGCATCGGGTGCCTGTTTCTTTACGAGCGCAGAATCCGTCCGCGCAACAAGTTCGATCGCGACTAGCTTCGCCGCATCGCCGATCCGCCGTCTCGTCTTCACCATCCTGGTATAGCCACCGGGACGGTCTTTAAATCGAGGCGCCACGTCGCTGAATAATTTCGAGACGACGTCCTTGCTTCGGATAAAGGCAAGCGCTTGCCGCCGAGCAGGCAATGTCCCCTCCTTGCCGAGCGTAATCATCCGATCCGTGAACCCTCGAATTTCTTTTGCCTTGGCCTCGGTCGTCTCAATGCGCTCATGCTCAAGTAGTGAGGTCACGAGACTTCGGAACAAAGCCCATCGATGTTTGGTCTTCCGTCCGAGCTGTCTACCATTTTTTCTATGACGCACGGGTTCCCTCTTGTTTCGTTACTCGCTCTTTGGACTACCACTGTTCTGTTGCACAGTATCCAGCTTCACTCCGAGCCCCAGGCCCATCTCCGTCAAGATTTCCTTAATTTCGTTTAGCGACTTCTTGCCGAAATTCTTCGTCCTCAGCATCTCTCCCTCGGTTTTCTGAACTAAGTCGGCGATGGTCTTGATGTTCGCATTCTTCAAACAGTTTGCGGCACGGACCGACAACTCCAGCTCGTTCACACTACGAAACAGATGCTTATTGACCTCACTTTGCGCTTCATCACTCCCAAGATCGGAACGCCCTTCGACTCGCTCATCGGGATTGATAAATATTTCAACGTGATCACGCATAATTCCTGCTGCCGTGGACAAGGCGTCTCGAGGCGAGATGGTCCCATCCGTCCAAATCTCCAAAGTCAATTTATCGTAGTCGGTCATGCGCCCAACACGAGCATTCTCCACATGAAAGTTCACGCGCTTGATGGGTGAAAACACCGAATCGATCGCTATCACGCCGATCGGAAGCCCCTCTTCTTTATTTCGCTCGGCCGGCACATAGCCACGCCCATGCTTCACCGTCATTTCCATGTCGAACGAGGCATCCTTGTCCAACGTCGCAATATGCAGATTCGGGGTCAAAATGCTCACGTCCGCATCATGAATAATGTCTGACCCCTTGGCCTCACCAGGCCCCTTCTTCCTGAGACGGAGCGTCTTTGGCTTATCGGTATGGACGGCGATCCGTAGCCCTTTGACATTCAAAATAATGGAGGTCACATCTTCCGTGATGCCAGGAATGGTGGAGAACTCATGCAGGACCCCTTCAATCTTTACCGTGGTCACGGCTGCGCCCGTTAGCGACGACAACAGCACACGCCGTAACGCATTGCCGACCGTCGTCCCAAACCCACGCTCATAGGCCTCCGTCGTAAATCTGCCGAACGTTTGGTTCTGCGTATCTTTCTCGACCTCCACCCGCATTGGGATCTGAAAGTCTTTCATCGCTTTAATCATAACTCCCCCTTCATCTCATCGACTAGCCAACCCCTGAACACGGCACCTATTCGCCGCAGATACCGCGCCCTCATGAGTTCCGCATCTATCTTGAATACAACTCCACCACCATCTGTTCGTTAACTGGCAGAGGAATCTGGTCTTTCGAGGGCAGCGCCCGTACCATCCCTTTAAATGCTGTCTTGTCCAGCTCCAACCACTCTGGGATGCCTCGCCCATCGACAGACTCTAAGGCGGCTTGGATTGAAATCAACGTGCGGCTTCGTTCCCGGACACTGATGACATCGCCCGCCTTAACCTGGGCGCCAGGCACATTGATCTTCCGACCATTCATGGTCAGATGTCCATGGCTCACCAGCTGCCTGGCTTCTTTTCGCGAGGCGCCGAATCCTAGTCGGTAAGCAACATTATCCAACCGGCATTCCAACAACCGTAAGAGCACTTCTCCGGTAATGCCAGACTGGCGTTCCGCACGCTCAAACACACCACGGAACTGGCACTCCATGAGACCATAAATTCTGCGCAACTTCTGCTTTTCTCTGAGCTGGGTGCTGTATTCTGAGTTCCTAGGACGTTTTTGCCCATGCTGTCCAGGAGGATAGCTCCGTCGCTCGATGGCGCATTTTTCTGTCATACAGCGCGAGCCTTTCAGAAACAACTTCTCACCCTCTCGCCGACACAACCGACAGACGGGGCCTCGATACTTTGCCACTGCTCTACCTCCGGTTACCGGACATCACCATGCGGGTGTGTCCAACAATTCTCGTGTCTTCGACTTTCCCGACAGATACTACTTAGACGCGACGCCGCTTGGGTGGACGGCATCCGTTGTGTGGAATCGGGGTGACATCACGAATCATATGGATCCGCAATCCAGCGGCCTGAAGAGATCGGATCGCCGATTCACGGCCTGACCCAGGCCCATTCACATAGACATCCACCGTACGCATTCCGCTCTCCATCGCTTTCCGCGCGGCCGCTTCCCCGGCCCGCTGAGCGGCAAAGGGTGTGCTTTTGCGAGAGCCCTTAAACCCCTGGTTCCCTGAGCTTGCCCACACGATCGTGTTGCCACTTAAGTCGGTGATGGTGACGATCGTATTATTGAAGGAGGCCTGCACATGGGCCACTCCGCTCTGCACAATCCGCCGCTCTTTCTTCTTTCCTTTTTTGATGCTCATACAGACTCCCTACTCCAGTAACGGTCACGCACTACGACTAACGCGCAGGCGGTTTTGGTTTGCTTCCCACACCGGCGCGCCGGCCTTTTCTCGTCCGGGCATTCGTCTTGGTCCGCTGACCGCGGACCGGGAGCCCCTTCCGATGGCGCAGCCCACGGTATGTACCACTATCAATCAGTCGCTTGATGTTCATCGAGAAGGTCTTTCTCAGATCGCCCTCGACCTGATAGCCCTCCTGAATAATTTCACGGATCTTGACGATATGCTCTTCGCTCAAGTCCTTGACCCGAATCGCTCCGTCGATCCCTGCCCTGCTCAGGATCGAGAGTGCCGACGCCCGCCCAACCCCATAGACATACGTCAGACCGATGTCCGCCCGCTTCTCCCTCGGCAAATCCACTCCAGATATTCGAGCCATAATTCCTCCCTACACTTTTCCTGTAACGCTTTCAGCGGCCTGGGCTGGGTGGCTTCAGCTGCGCGCATCGAACGAGCGCCGTTTCATCGCGCGCCTTCTGCAAGCACCGGAGGCAGACCACCCACGGCCGCACTTCTATCCTTGGCGCTGCTTGTGGCGCGGATTCTCACAGAGGATGCGCACCACGCCCTTCCGCCTGACTACTTTACATTTTGCACAAATCGGCTTGACGGATGATCGCACTTTCATGTCTATCTCGAGCTCCTACTTAAACCGATAGGTGATCCGTCCGCGTGTCAGATCGTACGGCGACAGTTCCACCGTCACCTTGTCGCCGGGAAGAATACGGATAAAGTGCATGCGCATTTTCCCGGAAATGTGTGCGAGAATCTTATGGCCATTGTCCAACGACACACGAAACATCGCGTTCGGTAACGTTTCGTTCACCGTGCCTTGAATTTCAATTACATCTTCTTTCGGCACGTACCTTTATTCCTTCCCCACGAACCCGTGTGATCCATCCTCGGCTCCTCAGATCTGACTCAAAATACGAGGCGGCCCACTCGGCTCAATCGCAATCGTATGTTCAAAATGCGCTGAAAAACTCCCGTCAACCGTCACCGCCGTCCATTGATCCTCAAGAACCTTCACGGCAGCACCACCTATGTTGACCATCGGTTCAATCGCCAGAACCATCCCCGCCTGCAACCGTGGACCCTGCCCAGGCTTACCATAGTTCGGCACCTGTGGTTCTTCATGCAACTGCCGACCGATCCCATGGCCTACGAACTCCGTTACAACCGAGTAACCGGCAGCCTCCACATGCTGCTGGACCGCATGTGAAATGTCTGACAACCGATGGCCCACCACTGCTTGCTGAATTCCCAGGTACATCGCCTCTTCGGTGACTTGAACCAAGCGGGCATTTCGCTCAGTCGTCTGCCCCACCAAAACCGTAATCGCTGAATCTCCGTAAAACCCGCCGACGATCGCTCCCAGATCGAGTCCGATGATATCCCCCGCTTTGAGAACTCGCTTGGAGGGAATCCCGTGAACAACCTGGTCATTCACCGAGGCGCAGAGCGTCTTCGGATACCTCCGATAACCCTTAAACGCCGGTTTCGCACCACGTGACTGAATTTCTTCCTCGGCTAGCCGGTCCAGTTCATCAGTCGTGATACCGGGCCGGACTGCTTTCTGCAATATCCGTAATGTCTCTGCCACCACTCTTGACGCCTGAGCCATCACCGCAATTTCTTCTGGCGTCTTGAGAATGATCATACCGCCCGGTATGGTGCCAGCTCCTGCGAGAGATGTTGAAAGATGGCATTTACTGTGCCGGAACCGTCCAATGGGAGCAACAGGCCTCGCTCTTGGTAATAACGAACCAGCGGGGCAGTCTGCTCGTCATACACTTTCAGACGCATCTCAATTGCGTCACGACGGTCATCACTCCGCTGCACGAGTGACTCCCCACATCGATCGCATACCTCATTCACCTTGGGCGGCGCAAAGTCCATATGGAACGTCGCCTGGCACTTTTGGCAACTCCGCCGACCGCTCAATCGCCTCACAATATCCTCGCGTGGAACCTGAAAATTCACAACCAGGTCCAGAGCAATTCCTTTTGAGTTCAACACCGACCCCAATGCTTCCGCCTGCGGAACAGTCCTTGGAAATCCATCCAGTACGAATCCATTGGCGCAGACTGGATCAGCCAGCTTTTCCCTGACCAGCCCGATCACCACGGCGTCAGGCACCAGCTTCCCCTCATCCATGTAGCTCTTCGCCTCAAGACCCAACGTTGTCTGACCGCGAACCGCCTCGCGTAGAAGATCGCCGGTCGAAATCTTCGCCACCAGATACTGCGCTGCAATACGGTCAGCCTGAGTTCCCTTGCCTACTCCTGGCGCGCCGAGAAATACCACACGCATGAATTTTTCTTACCCGCTCCGTCCACGGAGTGGAGCCATCCCCTTGCCGAGAAACCCTTCATAATTCCGCATCAGCATGTGGGACTCAATCTGCTGGGCCGTATCGAGTCCGACACCGATCACGATCAGCAACGAGGTACCCCCGAAATAGAAAGGCACACCTAGTTTATAGATCAATATTTCAGGAATTACACAGACGATCGCAAGGTAGATCGATCCGGCAAACGTGATTCTCGTGAGCACCTTATAAATATAGTCAGAAGTCCGTGTTCCAGGACGAATCCCTGGAATGAATCCACCGTACTTCTTCATGTTATCCGCCATGTCCACCGGGTTCAAAACCACCGCGGTATAGAAGAAACAGAAAAACAGAATAAGCCCAACGTACATCAGCGTATATAATACTGACCCGGGGGCGAGTTGGGCACCGATATCCTTGACCCAGGGCGTCTCGAAAAAACCGGTAATCGTCGCAGGAAATGCAATAATGGACGAAGCAAAAATAGGCGGAATCACCCCTGCGGTATTGATCTTCAGTGGAATATGCGTGCTCTGCCCGCCGAACACTCTGCGTCCGATGACCCGCTTTGCGTACTGAACCGGCACTTTCCGTCGCCCACTTTCTAAGTAGACAATAGCGGCCACGACCACAACCATCAGCAAAGCCAGGCTGATCAACAAGAACGCATTCAACTGACCGATCTCGTACAGGTTGTACGTCTGCGCGACGGCCGAGGGTAGCCGTGCAACGATCCCTGCAAAAATAATCAAGGAAATGCCGTTCCCGACGCCTCGCTCGGTAATCTGTTCACCCAGCCACATCAGAAAGCCTGTTCCGGCCGTCAAGGTGATGACCGTCATCAGACGGAATCCCCACCCACCGCTCATCACAAACGCGCCGTTATTCATTTGTTCGAGGCCTATGGCAATCCCGAATCCCTGAATAATCGCGATGCCGATCGTCCCAAACCGCGTGTACTGAATAATCTTTTTCCGCCCGCGCTCTCCCTCCTTGGCCAGCTTCGTGAGATGCGGGACGACCACCGTCAGCAGCTGAAGAATAATCGAGGCGCTGATATAGGGCATAATACCCAGCGCTAAGATCGTCAACCGCGAAAGCGATCCGCCTGAAAAAATATCTAAAAACCCGAGCAGCGCACCGCCTTCCTTTTGCAAAAACTCGGAGAGGGCCTCGCCATTGATCCCAGGCGTAGGAATATGTGCCCCGATCCGATACACTATCAGCATCCCCACCGTAAAGAGGATACGGGTACGTAGTTCGGGAATTTTGAGAATATTCTGAAAACTGGTCAGGAGTCTCTCAAACACCGGGAATGACCTCGACTCTCCCTCCAGCTGCTTGAATCTTCGCCTCTGCGGACTTACTGAACTTGTGCGCCTGCACCACGATCGCCTTCGTGAGGTCTCCGTTTCCAAGAATCTTGATCGGCAGCGACTTACGTTTGACCAAGCCGGCATCGACCAATGCTTGCGGAGTGATGGTACCGGACACGATCATGTCACCTAAGCTTTTCAGGTTGACGATCGAGTACTCTTTTCGGAATATGTTTGTAAAACCATGTTTCGGCACGCGACGGATCAGGGACATCTGACCGCCTTCGAACCCGCCAGCCTGTCGACTCCTACCACCGGATCTGGCTAACAGACCCTTATGCCCCTTGCCCGAAGTTTTCCCGTGACCGGAACCTGGACCACGACCGATCCGTTTGCGTCGTTTCCTGGATCCTTTTGCAGGACCGAGTTCATGTAAATTCATTGTGGCCGCACTTCCAATAGATATCCGACTTTGTTGATCATGCCTCTCACTTGCAGGGTATCGGGACGAGTCACCGTCTGCCTGATCTTTCTGAGACCGAGGCCGCACAACACACGTCGATGCTTCTGCGGTGTCCCGATGGGGCTCCGTTGCAAGGTGATAATGAACCCCTTGGACACAGCCTTAACGGCCTTCGTTGTAGACATTAGGCACTCACCTTATTCTGCTCATCGCTCACCACTCCGCCGCGGCGTAATTTAAGAACGTCTTCAGCGTTACGAAGCTGACAAAGCCCGTTTAGCGTCGCGCGAACCGTGTTAAATGGGTTTCCGCGGCCCAGCGTCTTCGCAATGATATTATGAACGCCAGCGACCTCGACCACTGCCCGGACGGCGCCCCCGGCAATAATTCCTGCCCCCTTCTTTGCGGGCTTGAGGAGGACATGCTCAGCCCCGAACAACCCATGTACCTCGTGCGCAATCGTCCCAGACGTGAGGGCGACATGCACCAGGTTTTTCTTGGCCTGTTCGACCGCCTTCGAGATTGCGACTGGAACTTCAGCCGCCTTCCCCTTCCCGATGCCGACCCACCCCTGTCCATCCCCCACGACGACCAGTGCGCAGAAGTTGAACCGTTTTCCACCCTTCACGACTTTCGCCACTCGATTGATAAAAACAACCTTGTCTTTCAGGCTTAATTCATCTGGATTAACTCGCACCTAACATCTCTCCTCTTTGTTCCCTACACTCCCGTACCGTGACGGAAGCGAGGCACGACCTAGAACTGCAGACCGCCTTCACGTGAGGCTTCAGCCAACGCTTTGACGCGTCCGTGATACATCCGACCACCGCGATCGAACACCACAGCCTGCACCTTGGCGGCCTTAGCTCGTTCGGCTAAAAGTTTTCCAACAGCCTTTGCACCATCGATGCTGCCGGTGGATTTCACCGATGTACGCAGAGACTTATCCAGGGAAGACGCGGCGACCAACGTGGCCCCCTTGAGATCGTCAATGATCTGGGCATAGATATGAGAGTGGCTGCGGAATACGTTGAGCCGCGGGCGCTCGGCCGTCCCAAAGACTCGCTTTCGTACCCGCTGTTTCCGCCTGATCAACTGACTCGTTTTATCTGCAGTATTCATGAGTCACCCTACTTCCCTGTCTTTCCAGCCTTCTTGCGCAACACTTCTCCGACATAACGAACGCCCTTTTGCTTATACACGTCCGGAGGCTTGATCGCGCGCAAGTTCGCCGCAACTTGCCCAACCAATCGCTTATCAGCCCCCTTCACATTGATCAGCGTTTGCTTGTCCACCTTCACGTCTATTCCAACCGGAATCGGATAGGTCACCGGGTTGATATACCCCAAACTAAAGCTCATCGTTCGACCCTGCACGGCGACCTTATACCCAACTCCGGTGATCTCTAAGTTCCGTTCGTACCCCTTCGACACACCCTGAACAATGTTACTCAGCTCTGCGCGAGTTAACCCGTGCATGGCCCGGATTTGACGATCCTCATTTGACCGGCTCACCACGATCTGTCCGCCCGCAATTGAGACCCCAATGCCTGTTGACAACGGCCAATCGATCTTCCCGAGCGGGCCCTTCACGGACACGATAGGTCCAGTGACTTTTATATCCACTCCTGCTGGAATCAGGATTGGTTTCTTTCCTATGCGCGACATCGATGCCTCGTTCCTCTATCCACCCCAGCCACCACAATGACAATCTGGTTCGATCTACCCCTTACCATACAGAACACAACACCTCTCCACCCAGTCCAGCTCGGCGAGAATCCTGATCCGTCATCAACCCCTTCGAGGTGGACAAGATCGCCACGCCAATGCCGTTCTTGACTCGCGGGATGTCTTTAATCCCTACATACACGCGGCGCCCTGGCTTGCTGACCCGCTGCATGCCGGTGACCATCGGTTGGCCTTCCGTCACATACCGCAACTGCACTTTCAGCACAGGATGTCCATCGGCAATGTCGGCCTGGACGCCCTGAATATATCCTTCGTTCTGAAGAATCCGAAGGACCTCGCGCTTGAGACGAGAGGCCGGAACGCTCACGACATCGTGGCGTCGACGAAACCCGTTTTGTAATCGTACTAAGAGGTCACTAATGGGATCTGTAACCATACCAACCCTTTCACCAACATTCTTCGTGTGGCCAGACGGCCATCATCGGCCGAGTGACGCGGATACTCTACCAACTCGACTTCCGAACCCCGGGGATCTCACCCTTCAGGCTCAGCAACCGAAAGCAAATTCTGCACATGCGAAACCGGCGTAAGAACCCTCTCACACGCCCGCAGATCTCACATCGGTGATAGTCCCTGACTGGAAACTTCGCCTTGACGGCCGATTTATTTCTAAGCGCTAATCTCGACACCTGCAGCTCCTTCGATTGACGTTACGTCCGGAATGGCATTCCCAAATGTTTCAACAGTGCCCGGCCTTCGTCGTTGGTCCTGGCGGTCGTGACAATCGTAATATCCATTCCATGAATGGATGCGACCTCGTCGTACTTAACCTCTGGGAAAATGAGCTGTTCTTTAAGTCCAAGCGTGTAATTACCTCGGCCATCGAACGACTTTGGCGAGACGCCTCGGAAGTCTCGAATCCGTGGCAACGACAAGGTCACAAGGCGATCGAAGAACTCCCACATCCTACGACTCCGCAAGGTGACCTTGGTGCCGATCGGCATCCCTTGGCGCAACTTGAAGGAGGCGATAGCCTTCTTCGCCTTTGTAATGAGAGGCTTTTGGCCCGTAATCGCACCCAATTCTCCAGCGGCGCTCTCCAACAGCTTCACGTTCTGAATGGCTTCCCCCATCCCCACGTTCAGCACAATCCGCTCAAGCTTCGGGACCTGCATGATATTCTTATAGCCGAACTCTTTCATGAGCGCGGGCACAACCTTCTGCACGTAGGTCTCACGCATCCGCGGATTAAACTTTGACTCATCGCTACCCTCATCCATCGCCTGGGGGGCCGACAACCCCTCTTTTTTCTTGGGCGGCCTCCGCTCCGATGTCTTGCTGCCTTTTCCTGATTCAACCTTCGCCATCCGCCCCCTCACTCCTACTCGACTGAGTCCTTTGATTTTTTGCTGAACCGAACCCGCCTGCCATCATCGAGTGTACGCACGCCAAGCCGAGTTGGTTTCTTCGTCACAGGACACAGATACATGACATTTGAGACCGCAAACGGCGCTTCCCGCTCGAGAATGCCCCCTTGCTTGACCTTTTGATTCGGCTTGGTATGGCGCTTGATCATGTTCAATTTTTCGACCACAACCTTGCCCGCTCCCGGATCAACCGACAGCACTTTCCCGGACTTGCCACGATCGCGCCCGGCAATCACGACAACCACATCGCCTTTACGAATTCGATTCTTCTTCAACCCCTGCTTATTCATCCCGCCGTCTCCACCCTTGCTACAGTACTTCCGGAGCTAGGGAAATAATCTTCATGAATTTCTTCCACCGCAGCTCGCGCGCGATCGGCCCGAAGATACGAGTCCCAACAGGATCACCATCCTTATTGATCAGTACGCAGGCATTCCGATCAAACTTGATATAGGACCCATCCTCCCGACGCACTTCCTTGGTCGTCCTCACGATCACCGCACGGCTCACATCGCCCTTCTTGACCGTTGCCGCCGGGATGGCCTCTTTGACCGCCACAACGACAATGTCTCCGAGAGAGGCGTACCGACGCCGAGTTCCCCCAAGCACATGAAAGCACATGGCCTGCTTGGCACCGGAGTTATCAGCCACGTCCATGTATGTATAACTTTGAATCATAGTCCCGGTGTTCCCTTTACCCCTCGCACGATCTCGACCTACTCACCACGTCTCTTCTCTACCACCTCAATAACCCGCATATGCTTATCCTTACTGATAGGCCTCGTCTCGACCATACGCACACGATCGCCGATCTTGCAGGTGTTGTCCTCGTCGTGGGCTTTAAATTTCGTGACCCGTCGAAGCACCTTTCGATAGAGCGGGTGAATAACCGAACGCTCGATCTCGACGACCACGGTTTTATTCATCTTATTGCTGACCACGCGACCAACCCACTCACGCCGTTTATTTGCCGATTCTGCCATCCTCACGCCCCTTTCGCCGCAGTAGAGATTGCATCGGCCTGCGCCAGCTCGCGCTGGAGCGTATTGACCCTGGCAATAGAACGCTTCGTCTTTCGAACCTGCATAGGGTTTTCCAGTCGCCCAGTTCCCAACTGAAAACGAAGAGTGAAGAGTTCCTGCGTGAGCTGCTGCGCCTTCTCCACCAACTCCGGCCCTGTGAGTTGCCGTAATTCCTTCAAATCCATGAATGCACTCCCCTTTACCCTTAGCCCGGTTCGGTCGATACTAAAACTCGCCGCGAATGACGCACTTGGTGGCAATGGGTAATTTATGCGAAGCCAAGCGGAACGCCTCTTTGGCGACATCCGGCGTCACGCCATCCATCTCATAAAGAATACGGCCAGGCTTCACTACAGCAACCCAGTATTCCGGGTTGCCTTTCCCCTTCCCCATTCGAGTTTCAGCCGGCTTTTTAGTGATCGGCTTGTCGGGGAAAATCCTCGTCCAGACCTGACCGCCGCGCTTGACACATCGAGTGATCGCGATGCGTGCGGCCTCAATTTGCCGGCTGGTGATCCAGCCAGGCTCAAGCGCCTTGAGCCCAAATTCTCCGAGCGTAATCTGGCTGCCACGATAGGCCTTGCCCGTCATACGCCCCTTCATCATTTTACGAAACTTAACTTTCTTTGGTGCTAACACGATATCCCCTTCGATTACCCAAGCCTGCGGTCAAATACTGATTCTTTATTGAGGGGCTGTAATGGAAGAATTTCCCCTTTATAGATCCAGGTTTTGATCCCGATCTGCCCCATCGTGGTGTGGGCTTCGGCAAATCCATAGTCGATGTTTGCTCGGAGCGTATGAAGCGGCACACGGCCTTCGCGGTACCACTCTGAACGCGCGATCTCCGCCCCGCCAAGACGGCCTCCCACCATAATCTTGATCCCCTGGGCTCCAAGACGAAGCGCGGACTGTACGCTTCGCTTCATGGCCCGGCGGAATGCCACCCGTTTTTCCAATTGAGTGGCGACGTTTTCAGACACCAACTGGGCATCTAATTCAGGCTTCTTGATTTCCTTTACCGTAATGTACACCTGACCTGAGTAGCTCTTCTCCAGCTCCGTCTTGAGCTTATCGACCTCAGCCCCCTTGCGGCCGATGATGATACCGGGGCGCGCGGTATGAATAATCACACGCGTCTGGTCTCCAGATCGCTCGATTTCAATCTTGGCTACACCAGCATGAAAGAGACGCTGCTTGACCATCTTGCGAATCTTGATATCCTGATGGAGCAGCTTCGCATAATCTTTGCTGGCATACCATCGAGAGGACCAAGTCACGTTGTACCCTAGTCGATATCCGATCGGATGTGTCTTATGCCCCATAACTTCTTATGCCTCGCTCAGACAAATAATGAGTCCATTCCGACAACCGTCTCTTCTTACTTCTTTTCCTTCACACTTGCCGCCGAGACAACAACCGTAATGTGACTCATACGCTTTTGAATCGCATTCGCACGTCCCTGCGATCGAGCCCGAAAACGCTTCAACGTCGGCCCACAATCAACGAACGCCTTCGACACCACCATCGATTCACTGTCGCCCATCTCCTTTTGCTCCGCATTGGCCACGGCAGATCGTAAAATCTTTTCAACGACTTTCGATGCATGACGCGGCAAGTTTCTGAGCAATGCCAAGGCCATGGGAACTTGCTGGCCACGGATCAAATCGATCACTGGGCGGGCCTTCCTCGGAGAAACCCTAACGAACCTTAGAACTGCTTGTGCTTCAGCCATAACCGTCCAATCCAATCGAAGTGTGCCGAGACTACAGCCTATCCCTACTTGAGGGCGACAGACTTCTCAGTCCTGGCGTGCCCATGTCCCTTAAAGAACCTGGTGGGAGCAAACTCCCCCAGCTTGTGCCCAACCATGTTTTCCGTTACGAAGACAGGAATGAATTTCTTCCCGTTATGAACCGCGAAGGTATGTCCGATCATATCTGGAATGACCGTGGACCGTCGCGACCACGTCTTAATGATCTTTCGATCCTTATTCTGATTCATCCGCTCCACCTTTTGAAGCAGATGATCGTCAACAAATGCGCCCTTACTGACTGACCTCGGCATCGCGTACTCCTACTTGCGGCGGGAGATAATAAATTTGTCCGTCGCCTTGTTGTTCCGGGTTTTGTAGCCCTTGGTCGGAAGACCCCATGGGGAGACCGGATGGGGATTACCCTGTCCTGATTTTCCTTCGCCGCCACCATGTGGGTGGTCGACTGGATTCATCACGACACCGCGCACATTTGGACGCCGTCCCAACCACCGATTTCGACCTGCTTTTCCGACATTAATATTCTCATGGTCCGTATTCCCAACCTGTCCGACGGTTGCCATGCAGGTTGAAAGAATTTTTCGCATCTCACCGGACCTGAGTCGCACCTGCACATAGTCACCATCACGCCCCATCACCTGAGCAGAACCTCCCGCACTACGAATCAGCTGTCCGCCTTTCCCAGGCTTCAATTCTACGTTATGAATGGTCGTTCCTAACGGCATACTGGATAAAGGCAACGCATTCCCAATACGCACCTCTGAACCAACACCGGACTGCACCACATCTCCGACTTTTAATCCGACAGGGGCCAGGATATAGCGCTTTTCGCCGTCCTTATAGTGCACCAACGCAATCCGAGCCGACCGATTGGGATCATACTCAAGCGAGGCAATGGTCCCAGGAATTCCTGTCTTATCGCGCCGGAAATCGATTTTTCTATAGATCCGTTTATGCCCGCCGCCACGGAACCGTACAGTCGTCCGTCCATCGTTGTTCCTGGCACCAGTACTGCGGCGGACTGACGTCAGCGACTTCTCCGGTCTCTTCTTCGAGAGTTCTTCGGTCGTCACCGCGGTCATCCCGCGGCGTCCCGGTGTCCTTGGCTTGTAAATTCTGATTCCCATGCTACAGATGTCCTTCCAGCACACCGAAGTCAGCCCGGTGCAATGTCTCGCTACGCGCTCTCGTACAACTCCAACTTTTCACCTGTTTTGAGCTTGACGAAGGCCTTTTTCCAATCCGATCTCTTACCGGAGAACCGCCCCAAGCGTTTGATCTTCCCACGAACATTCATCACGTTCACTCGCTCGACTTTGACTTTCAAGAGGGCTTCGACCGCTTGCTTAATCTGAAGACGATTCGCATCCGGGCGAACGAGAAAGCTGACCGTGTTGTTGTTTTCTCTCATGGCCGTAATCTTTTCTGTCAACAACGGCTGCAATAAAATACTGTGGATCCCCGCCTTCATGACCAAACCTCTTTCACCCGAGGCAACTCGCGCTCAAGGATCAAAATTAATTCAGCCCGAACGATATCGTAGACGTTCAATCCTTCGGGCCCCACCACACACACATGAGGAAGATTGCCCGCCGCTTGAGCCAATCCAGCATGCCCCGCACCTGCCACAATCAACGCATACGCCCCGGCACCCAAACCATTCAGCGCTTGAGCCAACAGTTTCGTCTTTGGTTGCTCCAACGATAGATTCGACACAATCATCACTTGTCCGTCGGCTAACTTTGCTGACAGCGCACTTTGAAGTGCCGCACGGTACTTCTTTTTTGGCATGCTGTAGGAATAATCACGCGGCTTCGGCCCAAACACCGACCCGCCATGACGCCAGACGGGAGAGCGGATCGACCCTGCCCGAGCCCGCCCAGTATGCTTTTGCTTCCAGGGTTTCTTCCCGGATCCCGCCACTTCTCCCCGCCGCAACGTCGATGCCGTACCTTGACGCTCACAGGCACGTTGCATCACCACCGCTTCATGAACTAACGCCGTGTGCAGCTTACAGCCAAACACTTCCTCAGGAAGATCGACAGACCCGACTTTCTGTCTTTTCAAATCGACAACGTCAACCGTGGGCATGCCCTACCCCTTCTTCGACTTTCTTACCATGATCAGTCCATTTGCCGCACCAGGGATGGCCCCTCGAACGAACAACAGATTCTCATCAGGCCTGGATTCAATAACTTTCAACCGCTGAGCGGTAATTCGTTTCGCCCCCATATGCCCAGGCAAGGTCTTCCCCTTCCAGACACGAGAAGGATAGGAACTGGCACCCATCGATCCTGGATGGCGATGGAACATGGATCCGTGAGATTCAGGGCCGCCGGCATAATGATGCCGCTTTACCACCCCCTGAAATCCCTTTCCCTTCGAAATACCGATGACATCCACCCAATCGCCCTTTTTAAAGATATCGACTTTAATGGATTGCCCTACTGCCACTTCCCCGACCTTTTGAAACTCTCTGAGTACACGGGTCGCTGGCGCTTCAGTCTTCTTCAAATGACCCAACTCAGCCTTGGATAACTTGCGTTCTCTTACTTCACCGAAAGACAACTGGACGGACTCATAGCCATCGCGCTCTTTTGTCTTGATCGTAACCACGCGGCAAGGGCCTGCCTCAATAATGGTCACAGGCGTAAACCGTGTCTCGTCAAATATCTGGGTCATCCCCAGTTTTTTACCCAACAACCCGTTCGTCATGCGTTACGTTCCTTGTCAGTCATCGACTCTTAGAGCTTAATCTCGACATCTACGCCGGCGGCCAAGTTCAACTTCATCAGGGAATCCATGGTTTCAGGAGTCGCGTCCATGATGTCCATCAAACGCTTGTGCGTTCTAATCTCGAACTGCTCACGAGCCTTCTTATCTGCATGTGTCGCACTCTGCACCGTAAACTTCTCGATGCGCGTAGGAAGCGGAATCGGCCCCACAATTTTCGCCCCGCTCCTACGGACGGTCTCTACAATTTCCGCCACCGATTGGTCCAATACACGGTAATCGAACCCACGCAACCGAATCCTGATTCTTTGTTCAACCTTAACCATTCATTCCTCTATTCATCCGGCCAATCACTACGCCAGAATTTCGGTCACGACACCAGAGCCGACCGTCTTGCCGCCCTCGCGCACTGCGAACCGCAGCCCTTGATCCATCGCAATCGGGCTAATCAGCTCACCCGTCACACTCACATTATCGCCCGGCATCACCATCTCC
>JBBRRK010000023.1:0-28111 GCA_038200765.1 Nitrospirales bacterium | reverse complement strand
GACGGAACCCGTGTCGCGTCTGTACGTAAAAGAGCAGACTCGCGAACAAGACGAGCGCGACCAGGAAGAAGAGCACGAGCTTCCCCAGGAGAGACAGGCGGTCATGTCGAATCACGTCAGTCATCAAGGCATCAACAATGGTGGACTATAGGGGAGCTTACCAACCGGCAGATCGGTAAGGAAGAAGGAAAACCTCGCCGTAGGCTACATGGGACCGTTCTTTGCCGCTGTTGCCGAACTGTTCCCCATTTCACAATGCTATACCGGCCTCTCAGTCGGCTACAACATCGGGGTAGCCCTGTTCGGTGGCACCGCCCCGCTGGTTGTCACATTCCTGATCGAATGGAGCGGCAACGTCTTGGCGCCCGCCTTCTACTTAAGCTTCTGCGCAACCCTGTCCCTTGCCATCACGTTCCCGATTCGAAATCGAGCGCCGGCACAGGCGGCATCGGCGGAGGCGGCTAGACAGGAGGCTCTGATCAGCCTTGACCCATGGTCGAATAAAAGACGCCGCCGTGCGCGGGCGTGCGATACAATCATTCAGGCCATGCCAACACCTCGCACAGTAAGCTGGACTCTCCTCCCTCTCCAACTACTGCTGGCGACACTTACCTGGCTCGTCTGGCCAAACCTCACACAAGCGGTCGACTACGGCAACGAGGTCACCGTCGAGATCGAACCGCGCCACGCTGTCGCCACCAGTCTGTTGAGCGGTCGTCGGGCGATTCTCCTTGACGCACACGAAACCGTGATCAGTTCAGGTGCAAGCGGCATCAACGCCGTTGTCGTGACCTCGCGCCGACTGCTGGGTTTTTCGAGTCGTACCCTGTCGTGGAGCGAGACGGATCGCGATCTCAATGAAAAGGTCCTCGAACGACGCCTGTTGCCCACTTTCAGCGTGGTCAGAACGGACAAGCATCTGTACGGATTTCGCGGAGCGAACGGAATCTGGCTCGATGAAGCTCTCGGGGTGCGAGAAACGGTCAAGCGGACTCAGACGACTGATTATGGAGCGGTGTTCGTGACCAACGAACGGCTCGTGGGCTTTGCCTCTCTGCTCGGCGACTTCTCCTCAAAGGCGCTCGGTGTTCACGAGCGCATCACGCGATTAGACAACGAGAAGGGCCTCATCATCGTCACCACCAGCACCCGCACACTCGTGTTCGGAAGCCGCTTAAGCGGATGGGAAGAATTCGAGTGAGGCGTCTAGCAGGATGCGGAAAAACTCAGTTTACGCTGTGTTCTTACGCGTGGCGTTGACACATGAACAACTCGCAGGATGCTCAAAAAGGCTGTCCAGCAAGGCCGCAGCGAGCGAAGAGGCGAGGCGGTACGGACCGCACTTCGTGAGGCCGTTCGCACTTACAATAGGTCTTGGTGAACGGAAAAGCCCCTCCAGTGCTTCCGACTTCCGAAAACTCTCGTTGAGCCTCTGAGCGATGCGAGAACGCCACCTGGTGAAAGGCACGTCTCGGCGTGGCAGTGGGTGGGCGGGTGAGAAAAGAGACTTTTTCAGCATCCTGCGAGTTGGGTTGCGCGGCCCGCCCCCTAGCTCGACCTCCGGCAACCTTGACGTTTTCTGAATGCTGAAGCGTTCGTCGCGGGATTCCCTGAAGACACGCGTCAGTATGTCGCCCGAGTTTTCGATACAACCGGCTTATCTGCCACAAGCGGACGAAGGCGATTGACACGAACCACGGGGTCTTCGACATACCCGCAGTTAATGCATCTGATCATCGTGGCCGTGTACCCCGTGACCCCGCTCAGATCATAGCGGTTTAATAAAGCAGATTGATCGTTGATCAGAAATCCATGACACCGATGACAGGTCATACGCACCTCCTCTTGCAACCGACTCGTCCGCAGTCCAGCGCCTCCAAAACCATTAACGACACGGCAGCGACATCACTACGGAGCGAGTCTACGATGAGCGGCGACTGTCCTAGGTTTCCCACACAGAGGATTACGTTGACTCGCCCTCCGACATCAACGCCTCCAGCTGGGCCTCATTGCATGTCAAGTTTATCGAGGAGGGTTGAGCCACGCACACGTTGCCCAATTTGCGCGCGATGTCTGACTGCTTATTATTGCGCCCCTGCTGGGGTTTCGCGCTGTCCCTTATCATGGTTTTCTCCATATTGAATGGAGTCTTAGCAAGGCTTGATCGGCCATTCGCGTTCAGCAGCTGCACGGTGAAGGATCCTGTGCTGAGAAGCGTCAGCTGCAGTTGACCCTCTCGGCTCAAGCGGCTTATCTCAGAAAGCACAACTTGCAAGAGAGAATCCTGACAGTTCACCACCAAGTCCTCGAGTCTGCAATCTGGGACACCTCGCATGATTTCAAGAATGCGGTCTGAAACGGCCAGGTAATGAGTCATAATAGGCACCCTCCTTTGCAGCGCAGGGGTTAACCCGCATTATTCATAATGGTTCATGACACAATCGCTGACCGCGCGTTCCTCGCGAACCGAAAGATAACTGACGATCTGATGAATTCCGAACATGCAACAGGTCAACAGATCACCCGCGTGCTTCACGCACAACGCAGCACGTAGCCGCAAACCCACGATTGCAGCAGAAACGAACATGAATACAACAGGCTAGAACGACAGATAGTGACAGGGGCCGAACATCCGTCGACATCCAACCAAGTATAGATTTCCGAGTGACTTCACTTGAACGGGCCTGATCCATCGGACATCAAAAACATTCACGGTCCGGCCCAATCCGAAGCGGAGAATGTGCACTTCAATCAGCTGCTTCGCGTAAGGCGCTTGGCGCAAGAAGAGGAGCAGCCCTTCCGTGCTCCGGTTGAGTGCTATGGCCTTTCCTTGCCCGATGACGACCGACTCTTCCTCAATGGCTTCGAGCACCTCATATGAACACAGGCACCGATCGTCTATGCGCGCCTCACCTCGGCGTTCTGGAGGGATGGCCGTCGCCGATATCACGGCGGACGCGTGGCTGGCGTCGGTGTTTCCTACCTTCCGTTCACGCTCTGTACCCGCTGCGGAGTGGGAGGGCCTTGCTTTAGGATTGTGCGCCGCCATGATGATACTTCCGGCCTCGCCCTGTGAGCGTTGCGGCCCTCGCAGGGATCATTCATGAATGATCCCTGCGAATGATGCGTCGAAGCTGGACGATATTGTGCCACTCCGCTCACTGGCAGACTGGTCAAAATTGCTCATTTCTGAATAATTATTTTTCCAGGTCGTCGTCACAACTCTTCCGGGTGACGCCGCTGAGAATGACGGGAAGCCAAATCGTGGAGGACAATGCTGAGGAGAGAACTGTGCGCCGTCAGCAGGCTGCGGAAAAACTCGATTAATACACAAAACACCGTTAAAATCTTTCAGGTTGAACTGGCGGTCAAATAACCCAGGATGCTCAAAAAGGCCGTCCAGCAAGGCCGCAGCGAGCGAAGACCGGAGGCGTACCCTCTGGGGTACGTTGAGGATCTGAACGACGCGAGAACGATGCTGGTGGACTTTTTCAGCATCCTGTTAGGCCGCCGTTGTACTCAATACAGCCCAGCGTGCGGAGCTTGTTCAGGAAGAAACTCCCGCGAGACCGCGTGGGGCCTATCATCTCAACGACGTCAACTTGACCTTACCCTCTTGAATAGAGAACACAGCATCGGCCGCATCCCCTTGAGAAAAGATGTTTTTCCTCTCGCCGGTCGACAGCGTGGCTTTCCCTCTGCCGACTGTGGCAAAGACGGTTGGGGAGCGAATGTCGCAAGGCGTTTTCGTGGCATCAGCGTGAATTTCTACGCCACTATACCTCCGTACGCGACGCGAACGAACTCCGCAATGTTGGATTGCAACACACGATACCCCTCCCCAAGCTCGCTCATACATCCCCTTAAAGACTGGATCTATCCCTCCTGGGGCGCGTCCAACGAGGGTCTTCTGAGGTTGCGCGAGCATAGGGAACGCACGGGCTCCCCCGCTCCCTCAATCTTCCTTTTCTTCCACACCCCAACTTGTGAGCAGCACCTCCTTGCCCTTCGCTGAGTGAAGATGTTCCGCGACCCGCAAACTGATCAACGCCTTTCCCATCTTTTCAGGCACATACTCTTCGAGAAAATCGATCGAGACCACTGCATAACGCCGCTCGCCGACGTCGCCAGTTTCGACCAGAAACACCTGCGCCGTTCTGGCAGCATCGTACGAGTCACGAATCGAGGCTCCGGGGAAATATTCCTGAAAATACCCACGCACGGCCGCCAACTTTTCCAATTCCTCGTCTGTATGCACATCCGATCCCCACGCCATAGCCTGCCCTCCTCTGTATTGTAATGACTGCCATCTTCACTGCGCCCATCAAGGGAACACCTGCTGATCGTGCAGTCTCGACGAGCAAAAAAGATAGTCGTACGACTGCGTATTCTACCCTGTTCAGGCTGCGCGTTGCATGAACACAGGGGACTATCGAGTGACCTGCGTCGCTCGCCAGGCAATCGCTATCCCCACAAACAATAATACGGACGCCAGAAGAAACGGCGCGCCAGGGAGATGCCAACTGGCTTGTGCGCCAATAAACAGCGCGAAGGCTTGTGTAAAGAGGCCCGGTCCAATGAGGCCGGCAATGCCGGAGAGCCCCGCAATGGCCCCTTGGAGCTGCCCCTGTTCGGAGCTGCTCACACGACGGGACATGAAGGCTTGCGCGGACGGACCGGCGAGGCCCCAGAAGGCCATGATGGGAATCCCCGCGCAATAGATCCATCCGTCGGTCGCCACGCCGTAGACCGCAAAGCCCAGCGCGCCGCTGAGCAATCCGGCGAGGAGGGTCTTCCGTTCTCCGAAACGGGCGATGAGCGGTCGCATGAGCAGCCCTTGCACGATCATGGCGGTGACGCCGGCGCCGGCCAGCATGAAGCCGACCGCCTTCGTGTCCCACCCGTAGCGATAGCCGACATAAAGCACAGCCACGCTCGGCAAGACGGCATGCCCGAGGTAGCCGAGAAAGACGACCGCCGCGAGACTGAGGAGTTCACGATGCGACCGCAACAGTGTGAACGAGCCAGCCGGATTGGCCCGCCTCCACGAAAACGCCATGCGCTTCTTGCGCGGGAGCGACTCCGGCAGGACGAAGAATCCGTAGCAGGCGTTCACGAGACTCGTCGCTGCCGCGCCCCAGAATGGAAGTCGTGGGTCGACCACACCGAGCAACCCGCCCAGTGCCGGGCCGAGTATGAAACCTAAGCCGAACGCCGCGCCCATCATCCCGAAGCCGGCGGCCCGCTTCTCCGGCGGCGTGACGTCGGCAATGTAGGCGCCCGCCGTACTGAAGCTGGACGCCGCGATGCCCGAGATGATGCGGCCCACGAAGAGCCACGTGATGCTGGGCGCGAGCGCCATGAAGATGTAGTCGAGGCCTAAGCCCAGGTTTGACAGCAGCACGATCGGCCGCCGCCCAAAGCGATCCGACAGGGCGCCTTGAATAGGCGAGCAGACAAACTGCATGAGTGCCCAGGCCATGCCCATGAAGCCGTAGATTGAGGCAGCCTGCGCCGTGTCGCCGGACATGAAGTCTTCAACGAGTTTCGGCAACACGGGAATGACGATGCCGAACGAGAGCACGTCGAGCACGACGGTCATGAAAATGAAGCGGATCGCCGCCTGCCGCGGCTGAGCCGATGCAGACGCTGAAGCGATCGTCACCAGTCTGCGCCCAGTCGATCGATGACGATCTGATGCACCGCTGAGTATCGTCCCAGGGTCGCGAGATACACAGCCGTCTCCGCGACATCGAACGGATCGATCTTCTCGCTCCGGAGAATTTCCTCCGGGGACGCATCGACGAGTTCGTCGGCCACGGCTCCCGGACAGATGGCACTCACTTTAATGTGATGTGGGCGACCTTCGTCGGCCAGTGACTTCGTCAAGGCCATGATGCCGTGCTTCGACACACTGTAGATGCCCGTGCCTGCCCAGGCCTGCAGGCCGGCCACGCTCGACATATTAATGATGACTCCCCCACCTTGCTGCTTCATCTGCTTGAACCCGGCCCGGCAGCAGAAGAATGTGCCGCGCAGGTTCACGTTCATCACCTCGTCGAACGATTTCGTCGTCGTCTCGGCTAATCTTCCGCCTGCAACAATTCCCGCATTGTTCACGAGAATGTCCAGCCGCCCATAGCGCGCCACCGTTTCGTCGATTAATCGTTCCACCTGATGTTCATCAGCCACGTCGGTTTGCACAGCCCAGGCCTCGCCGCCGGCCTTCATAATCTGTGCAACGGTCTCCTCGCAGAGCGCCATCCGTCTGGCTGCGACAACGACTTTTGCCCCTTCGGTTCCAAACCGAAGCGCGATGGCTTTGCCGATGCCGCTGCTGCTCCCCGTCACAATCGCGACTTTGTTTGTGAGTCGTTGCATGGGATCAGGTTAACAGGAGATATGAATGCTCTTTCCAAGCTCGCTCGTTATATCTCAGCGATGGGGACTGATTGATCTTCCACTGCGCACAATTTTCTCACCCGCTCACCCGCCCACTCGCCGGCAGACATTTATTACCCGCCCTACCCTCCGGTTGCTTCGCAATCGATTTCCCGAGACGTGCCATTAGCCCGAGCGAGGGCCTTCTGATTCCCTATACCTCTTTCTAGCAGGATGCTGAAAAAGTCCGCCAGCGGCGTTCTCGCATCGCTCAGAGGCTCAACGAGAGTTTTCGAAAGTCGGAAGCACTGGAGGGGCTTTTCCGTTCACCAAGACCTATTGTAAGTGCGAACGGCCCCACGAAGTGCGGTCCGTACCTCCTCGCCTCTTCGCTCGCTGCGGCCTTGCTGGACGGCCTTTTTGAGCATCCTGCGAGTTGTTCATGTGTCAACGCCACACAGCGAGATTTGAGCGTAAACTGAGTTTTCCCGCAGCCTGCTAGGGGAGTGGCAAGGCTGCCCTTTACTGCGCGCATCGAACGAGCACAGTTTCACCGTGCGCGTTCTGCGAGCAAGAAGGGCACCTGGCCGCTCCCTCTCCATCCTTCTGAGGCCGCGCGTTGCGCGAGCATAGAAGATCATCAGCCTCCATCCCCTTCTCCATCGTAGTATTTTTCTCGGTAGATGGGGCACAGGCCTTTCTTTTGAAGCAACGCTGTGGCGTCGGCAATCATGCCGCTGTTCCCGCAGAGGTAGACAGCCAGATGTTTGACTGAGGAAATCCGCTCCTCGATCAGCTGCAGGACGCGGCCAGATGAGCCGGACCAGCCGGGATCAGGGCGAGACAACGTCGTGATGGCTGTCAAGGTCGGAGTTCGCCTGGTCAGTTCAGCCAGCTCCTCCTGATCATACAAGTCCCGTTGACTACGCAGGCCCCAGAACAAGGTCGCCGGTCTCGGATTGGGACGTTCCACGTTTGCCAACAGCATGGATCGGATCGGCGCAATGCCGGTGCCGCTGGCCACGAACAGCAGTTCTTGCTCCGTATCTTCTCGCAGATAAAAATGCCCCGCCGGCCCTTTGAACTGTGTCTTCTCTCCTGCTTTGAGATGGAACAGAAAACCGGAGCCAGGGCCGCCCGATACCAGATTGAACAGGAGCGTGATCATGCCCGACCGGCTGGGTTGCGAGGCAATGGAATAGGCACGCGTGAGGAGGCGGCCGGTGTGGGGATCCGGCATCTCGAACGACACAAACTGGCCTGGTCTAAACGTGATGACTTGAGGCTCGATCAATCGTAAATCGAGTCGGCGCACGTCATGGGTGAGATTCTCGATCAACTCAACTTGTGCGGTATACGTTTCGACCGGCATGGCGGAGGATTCTAGCAGAACACTGAAAAAATCCGCCAGCCTGAATTGTTCATTTGATCTGTTCAGTCTATCTGGTGTGCCTGTTGCCTGAGACGAACCAGATGAACCAGGTCACCTCATCTCGTGCGGCTATCCTTATTTATACCCCACCACCATCCCATCCGGTCCGGCCAATGGCGTCACGTGCGTACGCTTGAACCCTGCCTCTTTCATCCACTTGCGGCAATCTGCGCCGGTGAAGTCGAATCCGCCGTGGGTTTCGATGAGCATGTTGAGGCTCATGAGCAACCCAAACGCGTTCTGCTTGCGCGCGTCGTCGATGAGCGCCTCGTGGACAATCAATGCGCCCCCAGCTGCCAGGGCATCATAAGCCTTGCAAAGGAGCATCATCTTCTCGTCCAAGTTCCAGTCGTGGAGGATATGCCCCATGATAATCACGTCGCACTTCGGCAGCGGGTCTTTGAAGAAATCTCCTGAGTGAAACTGCATTCGCTTCGCGACGCCTCGCGCCTTCGCATAGGCTTCGAACACCGGCTGTACCACGGGGAGATCCATACCGCCGCCCGTCAGATGCTTGTGCGCCAGCGCGATCTCGACCGCCACGCCACCTTGGGCGCAGCCGACGTCTACAAACGTGCGGTACTTTTTCCAGGGAAACTTTTTCGCGATGACATGCGCCGGTCCGACGCTCAGACCGGTCATGGCTTTCAGGAACCCCTCCAGCCGTTGCGGATCGCCATAGAGAGTGCCAAAAAAGTCCCCGCCGGTTTTCACCTCATTCTGCGGCTGGCCAGTGCGAAGGCCGTCGGTCAGCGAACCCCAAAATCGATAGAGCCGCGCATTACACATTTCGAGTATGCCGCCCACATACGAGGGTTTCGCTCGATCGAGAAATAGTGCCGTCTCCATCGTGTTGGCATAGCGCAGGCCCGTACGCGTAAGCATGCCAAGCGCAACCAGCGCATCGAAGAAATCCCGCGCGCTGCGGGGATGGAGTTGAAGCCGCTTCGTCAAGGTCACCGCATTGAGCGGACCTTTCGCTAATTCGGTAAAAAGTCCGATCTCAATGGCGCTGAGCAGGGTCTTCGACCCCCAAAACCCCGTGCCGAGTTGCATGATCTTCGCCGGAGTTAATCGACCCTTGGCCATTGCGCCCCCCTTTCTTCTCTCTTATCCATTCGTTCCGCCACCGATCTCTCTCAGGTATGTAGCTTCGTCTTCGAGATGCTGTCGAACTGCCTGATGCGTCGGTCCGTTCGCAGATCGGTCTCGCCAGAAGCTGTCGAGTGCCGCATTGATTTTTTCGGCATTGAGCCCATGGGAATCTTTGTCCCGTTTATATTCCAGATAGGCCACGATGGCACCGGCCTCTTCTCTCGTGAAGACAGAGAGTTGGGTCCGCGCATGATCGTGCCAGGTCATGGCCCCATATCGACGCGGATTGACGAACGCCGATTTGCCGATGGTCTTCTCATAGATCCGTTGCCCAGCGGGAACCTTCACGACCTTATCGGAAAAACCATTCGTGAGGTGGAACAGCGGATCGGCAGTCTGCAGCCGGTCTTGGAGGTCGGCAATCAGGTAGGCAGGAAGGAAATACCGAAAGCCCCCTTCGGACAAGAAACTGAGCGCGGTATAGCTCGCATCAAGAATCGCAAGGTCGAGTTGCGACCAATCGGTGACGCCAATGAACGCCGCGACCGACTCACCCGGCTCACAGCCCTCGTGGCTTCCCTGCAGAAAGGCGTCACCGGGACGCTCGGTCTCTCGAATGGCTTGGCGAATGTGCTCGATGACTCGCTGATTGTCTTGCATGGCTCCCTTCGCGTTTCGCACCAGGACGATGCTGATAGAGTCCGACAGCATCCATCGAGAGTAGCGCGCGAAGCGCAAGACATGCGCGGAAAGCGCGTGCTGGCTAGATAGCCTGAGAATGCATGGTGACAAATTTGAGACGACAGCCGACGAGGTAGAGCACTCCCTGGGCCTCTTCTCTCAACGGTTTTGTCCAACAGACCTCCGCAAGATACACCCCACCCCGGAATATCGCATGGTTGATTTGAATTTCCAAGAGCTTCCCTTTTGGCGGAGCGAGCCCAAGCAGCAGGCGTATTCCGGTGAGACTCTCGTTCGTTGCCGTGCCTTGACCCTCTTCCAGCATCACCCCATCGTGATCCACAGAGCGCATCAAGCCATACGTACAGGGACTCATCCTCGGGCTTCGTGTTTCCCTGCGACGTTCAACCCAAAGAAGCCTCCTACCCCGCCGTAGGGTTTCATTGTGAAGAGGCTCCGTCACCTGCGCACCCATTTTCCGCAACAATGCCTGACTATATGACCTGACATATTCAACGATCTGCATCATGGCACCCTCTCCTCACTATCACCAGAACCTGGCCCCCCAACTTCTGCCATTCGACGTTGTAACGCATCGTCGTCGCGATAGTATAGCCGCCAAAAGGTGGTGATAAATCTACGTAGGCAAGGTCGCCGTGTTTCATGACATGCTCCGCACGGCAACTCCATCCAGTCCGTGGGATGGGAGGCAGAGCGTCAGTTATTGACTGATCGTTCCAGTATATGATACTTTGCCACCGAATCAGGAGTAGAAGAGAATCCCAATGCCCCGCCCGAAGGAATTCATCCCAGACGACGCCATCGAGAAGGCCATGCAGGTCTTCTGGCACAAGGGCTATGAAGCCACGTCGATGGAAGATCTGCTTACGGCAATGAACCTCAATCGCGGTTCGCTCTACGATACGTTCGGCGATAAACGCCAACTCTTTTTAAAAGTCATCGACCGATACTGCCACGGGTTCGTCGGCGAGAAATTCTCGTTGCTCGATCAACCGGGGCCTGCGCTCCCAACACTCCGCCGATTTCTCTATGGCATGATCGAAGGCGGACTCGCCGATCCGCAACGCCGAGGTTGCCTCATCGCCAACACAGTCATGGAACTGTCGCCGCATGAGGAAGAGATCGCAGGCACGCTCCGTCAGGCCCTCAAGATGGCTGAAGACAGATTCTTTAAGGTCTTGGCCCGCGCGAAACAACAGGGCGAGCTTAAGAAGGGGCAAGACCCGCGGGCGCTGGCGCGTTTTCTCACGACGATGATGCAAGGAACCATTGTGATGATTAAAGCCGGAGCATCGACAGAGACCGTACATCAATCGGCGGAGACTGCACTCTCGATCTTAGACTGACCCGATTTTTTTCGATTTATTATGGAACGCTCGTTCAACACGTTAAGTGACGAGGATCATACAGGACAGGAGGTGCCCTATGACGTGTCAATGTTGTGCTGGGCTGATGGTTCGAGAACAATATGACAATCTTGAATTCGACTCAGCGGGATACGAGATTTCCGGCTGGCGCTGCCTCAATTGCGGCGCGATCGTCGATCCTCTGATCGCAACTCATCATCACACCACTCACAAAACCGAACCGGATCAGTTATTGAAGAAACGGCTGAAGAAACTGGTGATGGTTCCATAAGAGACTCGTCACCATTCACTGCGTCACGGGGATATGACGCGAGACAAGCTCAATACAATTATTTCAAAGAGGGTATACCCATGAGACTCCAAAATAAAATTGCCATTGTCACAGGTGGAGGAACAGGTATCGGCGAAGCCATCGCGAAAGCCTTTGCGTGGGAAGGCGCGAAGGTCGCGATCACCGGGCGGCGAAAGGAGGAATTGGCGCAGGTCGCCAAAGACATTGGGCAACATGGCGGCCAAGCGCTTGTGCTTCAAGGAAGCGTCACCAATGAATCGGAGGTGCGGGAAGCAATAGCGGCCACGATCCGCACGTTCGGCCGCCTCGACATCCTCGTGAACAACGCGGGCAACCTGTTCCACGCTGGACCACTTCATGAAACGTCCGACCAGGTATGGGACGAGACGTTTGACTTGTTCATGAAGGGCACCTTCCGATTCACTCGATCGGCGATCCCACAGATGCTGAAACAAGGCGGAGGCTCAATTCTCAACATTTCAACGGTAGCTGGGCTCCAGGCAATCCCAAATTTCGAAGCCTACCCCTATCAAGCAGCCAATGCGGGGGTGGTGATGCTGACAAAGACGGTGGCCCTGCACTAGGCCAAGCAACACATCAGGTGTAACTGCATCTGCCCAGCCGGAGTCGTCACCCCTGGAATTGCGGGCATGCTGGAGGATTCTCAGACCAAGGCTTGGTTCGAAGGGATTCATCCAATGGGTCGCTTGGGGCAGCCGGAAGAAGTCGCGGCAGCCGCGATCTATTTTGCGTCCGACGAGGCACGCTGGACGACCGGCAGCATTCTGCCTGTCGACGGGGGAGTGATGGCAGGATGAGCGAGCAAGAGATCCCCGGACTGATGTTTAGTGAACTGGCTTCTTTGTCGAACGAAAATGTCTAGCAGGATGCTGAAAAAGTCCACCATCGGCGTTCTCGCATCGCTCAGAGACTCAACGTACCGAAGCGTACGCCTCGCCTCTTCGCTCGCTGCGGCCTTGCTGGGCAGCCTTTTTGAGCATCCTGAGACTATTGTGACATTGGCGCCATAGGGAAGATTCCATCAGCGTCTTGTGTATACACCGAGTTTTTCCGCAGCCTGCTAGGCAAGGATTCTCAACAAGTGATCTGGTTATGCAAGTCAGTCACTGCGCCTACGATAAGACGCTGAAACGTGCCGGACGAGACCAATGGATTTCACGGGCCGACCAATGAAGGGCCATATCAAGGGCTCTATCTATGTGAGTCCAGACGGCGTAAAGACTGCCGCACAATTACGCAAGTGGCTCACTCGGGGGCTGATATTCGTGACAAGCCTGCCCCCTGCGAAGCAAAAAGTGGCACGTCGAACTCCCAAATCCATCACCTATCAACCAAGGAGGATTCCATCATGACGACCATCGAAATCGGAAAAGAAGTGGCAGCACTATGCAAGCAGGGCAAGAACCAGGAGGCGATCGATCGCTTTTACTCTCCCAATATCGAAAGCGTGGAACCGTGCGCCATGCCGGGCATGGATGAGACCCAAAAGGGCATCCAGGCCATTAAGAAGAAGAATCAATGGTGGATCGACAATCATGAAATCCACGGAGGCACGGTCGACGGGCCCTATCCACACGGCGACCGCTTCATCCTTCATTTCAAGTATGACGTCACGCCTAAACATGCGGGGAAACGCATGACCATGGATGAAACAGGTCTCTATACGGTTCATAATGGAAAAATCGCCAAGGAAGAGTTTTTCTACTCAATGGAAGGCATTGGAGACTGTGCAGCATTGACCTAGGTTGGAGAACGTGCTTGACTACAAGCCCCACTGCTTACCGAAGGAGGTCCCCCATGAAATGGCTCGTCGCCCTTTCTCTCATCCTGTACGCTGTCGCAATGCCGCTTCAACGGGTGCAGGCTGATAACTCGACCGCTCACGACTTCGGCCCCCTAGCCTCGCTCGTGGGCGAATGGCAAGGCAAGGACCCGGATGGGAAGCCGATGACCGCGTCCTATCAGTGGACCGGCGGCGGCACGAGTTTGGTGGAAACGATGACGAAGGCTCAGAAGCCGGTGATGATGACAATGTACCATGGCGACAACGGCGGCCTGATGTTGACTCATTACTGTAAGCTCGGCAACCAGCCGCGTATGCGAGCCGACAGGCCAGAAAGCGACGCCAAGACGCTAACCTTCAACTTCATCGATATCACGAATCTCGCCCAGCCAACAGACCCACACATGCACAAGGTCTCGTTTACTTTCCAGGATCAGGATCATTTCATCCAGGAGTGGATCCTTAACAAGGATGGAAAGGAGGTGCCGCATCAGTTTGAATTTGCCCGGGAGAAGTAGAAACGATATCGTCCACCCCAACCATACAGGAGGAGAGGATCATGGCGGCGAAAGAGTACAAGCAACTCGGATGTCTGGATGTCCAACCGTCAGGCGGCTGTGGATTCCAGGTGCGGGCTGAGACGGATGCGGAACTGATGCAGTTGGTAGCCACCCACGCCAAGCAGTGCCATAAACTGGATTCAATCCCGCCGGAAATGGCGGCCCAGGTGAAGGCGGCGATCAAGACTGTGACCGTTACGGTCTAAGGGAAATCTTTACGCGGTAAGGCTTCCCTGTGTGGACATCAGCGCATGGGGAAGCCTCGCCTTTCTGTCTGATCAGGAACAAACTCGCTATGGTGAACATGATCCATAAGAATGTATCGTTCACCGCCTCGCCGAATGAACTGTTCACTATCTATCTCAACTCGGCATTCACGATGACAAGGAGGTCCCTATGCAACGCATGATTGGATTGTTTGCACTGTCAATGCTTCTGGTCGGACTCTCCGGCTGTAGTTATGTATTCTACCCGCACGCAAAGGATTTCGCGGAAAAAGCGAAAGACCCCAACCATGTCCAGACCTTAATTAATTTGACGAGCATGATGGAAGCCAGCGCGAAGGCAGCCAAAAGCGGTACGGGCTACGATCAGGCGCTCAACGACTTACACAATCAGTTCCACGCCTTCGACGACCGTTTGTGCTGCGTGGAAAAGGCGACGCGCGAGCAACCAGCCCATGCACTAGCTGTCACGCACAATAAAGAGTTGTGGGCGATCTTCAAGCGCCTCTGGAAATTCAAAAATGATCAACCGCAACGAGATCAGCACTTAGACTTGTTTGCGACAGAGGTCCGAGAACTCCGCGAGACGCTGCAAATGCTCAAGTAGCGTACCGCAAGAGGTTCCTTGGTCATTGTGGCAACGACTCACGCCACGGCACGCCGGCGCACGGAACACTGAATGGGGAAAAAGACATGACGCAACAGACACCACAACAAATCATCGAAGGTCAACGGCAGGACTGGAACCGTGTCGCCGGGGGCTGGGAAAAGTGGGACCGATTCTTCGACGAACAGATGGCATTTCTGAATCACCGACTTGTCGCCGACGCGCGGCTCCGATTCGGCATGCAGGTGCTCGATCTTGGATCTGGCACCGGCTACCCGGCACTGCTTGGGGCTCACACCGTTGGACCGAACGGAAGCATGATTGGGCTGGATCTCGCCGAGCAGATGCTGATCGTCGCGCGGCGCAAGGCCACGGCGCTAAGCCTCGCAAATGTGACGTTCCGCACGGGCGACGTGACTGCGCTGCCGTTTGAGACGAATTCGTTCGATGCAGTGACCAGCCGCTTCTGCCTGATGTTTCTTCCAGAGATTCCGAAGGCCGCCGCTGAAATCGAACGCGTGCTGAGGCCCGGAGGGTGGATCGCGGCGGCTGTCTGGTCTGAGCGCGATAAGAATCCTTCAATCAGTCTCTCAATGGAAGCGATCAAGAAAGTGGTCGAACTGCCTCCGCCGGACCCCACTGCCCCTGGCATCTTTCGTCTCGCCAAGCCGGGCGATCTCGCCGGGATGTTCCAACAGGCTGGATTGATCGATGTGACAGACCAGGAATTTCTCGCGGAATGGTCCTACACCTCAGCCGAAGAATACTACACGAGCCTCATGGAGATTGCGGCGCCGGTCCAGAATCTCATGGCCACACTCTCAACACCTCAGGTACAAGAAGTGAAACGCCTCATTACCCAAGCTGCGACCCAATACCAGCATGGCAACAGAATCACCTTCCCCATCGCCGTCCGGATGGTCGCGGCACGCAAACCGCTCTGATGCGCCGATGGCAACCAAGCATGATGGGTTCAAAGATTATGTGCTGGATCAGCTGGCCGATCTGCCCGGCGTCACCTGCCGCGCGATGTTCGGCGGATACGGCCTGTACCAACGCACCACCTTCTTCGGCATCATCCACAAGGGCCGCCTCTACTTCAAAACTGATCGGATGACCGCACCTCGCTACCGCGACCGAGGGATGAAACCCTTCAAACCCACATCCAGACAGACGCTCAAAAATTATTATGAGGTTCCAGTCGAGGTCTTGGAAGCTGCTGACGACCTCACCACGTGGGCCTCTCAGGCCGCACAACAATGAATGCCGTTTTGCATTCCCTTGATCGGAAAGGCTCAGGTAGATCGGCTTTGCTCCATTATTTCATGATCGCGCTGAGCCACACTCCTCTCTATAATGAGGCGAACTCACGTTATGTCATGGCAAAGGAGCGACTCTGTGGTCTATCGATTCAGCTCTGTTCTCCTCGCCGCGGTGCTGGGCGGTGTCTTCGGCCAGATTGCATGGGCCGATGAGCGCCCGACACCAAAGAGCTTGTGGCAGACAGTCCTGACTCCTTCTACCACCAATCAGCCGCCGATGCCACGAAGGCCGTGGGTGCTCCGACATCGAGAAATCGTATTGGATCTTCCACTCCTTCAGATATTGAAGGATGCTGGGGCCAGACCCCATCCTAGGATCACCATTGAGCTCTTCAATGGCACCAACCATGAATTGGATATCGCGTCGACGGTTTCCCGCAGCAACGATACCGCCATCATCCGCGGAATGTTCAAACCGCCTTCGAAGGGAGATTTTATGTTTGCCGTGAGCGGCAATCTCCTTGTAGGAACCATACAGATTGGCGATCGCCTGTACAAAACCGAGCACATCGCCAACGGCCGGCTGCGGCTAATCGAAGTCGATCCAGAAAAATTGCCACCGGGTTAACTCTCACTCCTCCCAGCCCGTGGCGATTCCCTGCGATCTATGCCACACTGCTCCATGCCTCCACGACTGACAATCTGGACCGTCGGCCATTCGACCAGACCGATCGGTGAGTTCATCGATGTCTTGCGCGCGCATGAGATCCGACTTCTCGTGGACGTCCGAACGATTCCGCGCTCACGGCACAATCCACAATTCAATACGGACAGGTTGTCCGAGAGCCTGAAGGAAGCCGGTCTCAGCTCTCTCCACATGCCCGCGCTTGGGGGTCTTCGAAAGGCTCGGAAGGATTCAATCAACAACGGGTGGAGAAACGCCAGTTTCCGCGGCTACGCCGACTATATGCAGACGACAGAATTCTGCGACGCGCTGGAGGAGCTCATGATGCATGGCCGGCAAGGCCCATGCGCGATGATGTGCGCCGAAGCTGTCCCATGGCGCTGCCACCGCTCGCTGATCGCCGATGCGCTGGTCGCGCGTGGCTGGGAGATCAGACATATCCTCTCGCAGGTCAAGGCAGACGAACATCGGCTGACGCCGTTCGCAGTCATCGACGGAACCACAATTGTCTACCCTCAGCCAATCGACCCCCTTGCATCTCCTCGACTCTTCTGACGGAATGGGGTACTCGTGGCTTGCCGACCTGACCCTGTGCTTGCATGTCAGCTTTGTCCTCTTCGTGATCCTTGGCGGGCTGCTTGTGCTGAAATGGCGGTGGATCGCATGGCTGCACCTGCCGGCTGTTGTCTGGGGCGCGGTCGTCGAATTCACCGGCTGGATCTGCCCACTCACTCCGCTGGAGAATTGGTTGCGCGAGCAAGGTGGCGGGACCGCCTATCGTTCTGACTTCATCGCACAGTATCTGCTGCCGATGCTCTATCCAGAGGACCTAACGCGAGAATTTCAGTTGCTGCTGGGCACAGGGGTGGTCGTCCTCAATGCCGCCGTCTACTGGTGGCTCTGGCGAATGCAGGCGCGTGGGGCTTCTCGGAATCGATAGGGTGCAGTCGCAGGGGCGAGCATGATTGCCTTCAACCTACACACGACTCTAGTTCACATACCGTCTGTTCCTGGCAGTTCCGACCACGATCGCAAGTGTGCCTATCGAGGCTGTAAGATAGGCTGGATCTCAGAGACTAACGATTGGGCCTATGCAAGTGGTCCTTGCTCCCCACTAGGCGTTACGGGGAACCTTGGGGTAAACGGGGTTGACGTACCGGCGGGGAGTTGATACATGGACAGGGTCGCATCTGTTCATTTGCCTGTGAGGAGACCATGCCACTAGACGAAATTACCCGGAAAGTCAGTGACCGCTACGCCAAAGCCGCCAGCACGGGAGAACAGATGTGTTGCCCGACCAGTTACGACATGGCCACCCTCCAGTCCTTTATCCCGGAAGAAGTCCTCAAGATTTCGTATGGTTGCGGAACACCGGCCGGGCTCAAGACCGTCAGCCCCGGTGAGACCGTGCTGGATATCGGTTCAGGCGGCGGCATTGATTGTTTCGAAGCTTCCCGACTCGTCGGCCCCACTGGCCACGTCATTGGGCTCGACATGACTGACACGATGCTGGCGATAGCCCAAAAGAATGCCCCTATAGTCGCAGCCAATCTTGGGTACCTGACTTCCAACGTCGAGTTTCGCAAAGGGATGGCAGACGCGATGCCGGTGACCGACGGCGCCGTCGATCTGATTATTTCTAACTGTGTGATCAACCTGTCGCCGGATAAACGAAAGGTCTTCAGGGAAATGTTTCGCGTCGCCAAACCGGGTGGTCGATTTACGATCTCCGACATTGTGGCCGATCAGCCTGTTCCGCAGTATTTGGTGCATGACGCTGACAAATGGGGCGACTGCCTCTCCGGGGCGCTGACGCTCACCGACTATATTGCGGGGATGGTGGGAGCCGGCTTCCTGGGCATTCATCTGATTCAAACCTCACCCTGGCAGGTGATCGACGGCATTCACTTCTTCTCCGTCACATTGACGGGGTATAAGCTTCCCGCGAATAGGCCTCAATCGGACGTTCGTTACGCCACACTCCGCGGGCCATTCAGCCGAGTGGTCGATGAACTGGGCACGACCTATCTCCGAGGCATTCCCCAGCCGATCACGCAGGACGGAATGTGCCTGTTGAGTTACACTCCGTTGGCATCTCGCTTTGTCCTGTCCTCCAAGCCGATATGGCTGGATCGAGCCGACGACCGATGGACCGCGGTCTATCCGGCAGATGCCCCTTGCCTCTGGCAAGGATATTTCGCCATGTTCGCCGGGCCCTTCGTTGAAGCCGCCGATGACGATCACCATGTGTATCGCCGAGGCGAACCGGTGGAAATCTGTTCCAAGACTCGCACAGTCCTGGAGACCGACGGCTACGCTCCCCATTTTGCGATCATCAACCGTGCGGGCCAGCGCGTCAGCGGTGAAGCCGTGATTTGCGCCCCCAATGAGAGTTGCTGCTGATGCGTGATGACACTGAGCCGCGCAGAATATCTCAGTGGCATTGTGGAGCCCCACGGCTTGACAGCCGTGGTCTCTCTGGTGTCGTCGGCGAAATCCGCCGAGCCTACTCCGCTGAAGTCGCGTCAGCGACGAAGGCAGGAAGCATGTCCTCCTTCGCCAAGGCTTCGGAGGACACCCGCTGCGCATTCCTCCAAGGCTTGACAGCCGTGGATTCCTGCGTAAGCGGGTGAACAAGAACCCCATGGCACTGACCCTGCTGGGACAACAGAACCCCCTCGCCTCCCCAACGGAGCAATTGAAAATACTCGGGGGAACCACGAGTTGTCCCCCTTTCGAGACACAACTCGAGCCCATCGGCCTGCTTCCCCTTCGCGCCACTGGAATCACCGTCTTCCAGATCAATGTCGGCAAGCTCTGCAATCAGACCTGCAGGCACTGTCACGTCGATGCGGGGCCGGATCGTACTGAGAGCATGTCCCTCGAAACAGCAGAGCAGTGCGTTCAGGCTCTAGCCAAGACCGACATTCCCACGGTCGATATCACAGGGGGAGCACCGGAACTCAACCCTAACTTTCGTTGGTTGGTTGAACAGAGCCGCGCACTGGGCCGCCACGTGATGGATCGCTGTAACTTGTCTGTGTTGCTCCTCCCCTCCCAAGCGGACTTGGCGGAGTTCCTCGCCGGACATCGTGTGGAAATCGTCGCGTCGCTGCCCTATTACCAAGCCAACCAGACCGATGCGCAGCGAGGCGAAGGCATTTTTGAGAAATCGATCCAGGCGCTTCGCCTCCTCAATCGACTCGGCTACGGCCAGCCTGGCAGCGGGCTGTCGTTGAATCTCGTCTGCAATCCAGTCGGAGCCTTTCTTCCTCCCAAGCAAGACGCGATCGAATCGCAGTTTCGGAAAGAACTCCGGGCACGCCATGGCGTCGAGTTCAACCACCTCTATACCATCACCAACATGCCGATCAGCCGCTTTCTTGAGTTTCTTCTGGAGAGCGGCAACTACGAGCAGTATATGGAGCGACTGGCCAACGCCTTCAACCCTACTGCCGCGGCCGGCGTCATGTGCCGCTACACGATTTCCGTGAGTTGGGACGGCACCCTGTACGACTGCGACTTCAACCAGATGCTCGATCTGCCGGTCGATCATGGTGCGGCTGCCCATATCCGCGACTTTGATCCGGTTCAACTCAATCAGCGCCAGATCACGACGCGCAACCATTGCTATGGCTGTACCGCCGGGGCCGGTTCGTCTTGCGGCGGATCCGTCACCTCCTAAGAACTACGATGGACCTCTCTCTGCTCGCCTTCCCACTTGCATTCGCTCTCGCCTTTGCCAATGGATCCAACGATGTCTCAAAAGGGATCGCCACCTTGGTCGGCAGCGGGGTCACCGATTATCGATCGGCTATCGCCTGGGGAACGGTCTGGACCGTCATCGGCGCAGGGGCAGCGGCCTTCGTGGCAAGCGCGATGGTTAATACGTTTAGCCATGGCCTCGTCCGGGCCGGCACGATCATCGAGCCGGCCGCCATCCTGGCCGTCTTAATCGGAGCGATGTCGTGGGTCCTCTTCGCTTCGCGCACGGGTCTCCCTGTCTCAACGACTCATGCACTCACCGGGGCCATCGTCGGCACAGGCTTGGTCGCCTTCGCCGGAGAAGGATTGATCTGGCCCGCAATCGGAAAAAAGATTGCCCTTCCTTTGTTGGTCAGTCCATTCCTCGCCTTCACCGTCTCTCTGCTCATCCATCCAGCTATTCGCGCGCTTGCAAAAAAGTGGGACGGAGCCTGCTTGTGCGTGATGCCGGCCTCCCGTGCATTAGTGGCCATCGATACGCATGGCGGCACCAGGACTCTGTTTCAAACCGCTAGCTTCAGTCAACCGATCATAGCGGTACCGTCACAATGCGATCGCGCCGGTTTGCGAGGGTTGGTCATGGGACTCGATACGATTCACTGGATCTCCAGCGGCCTTGCGTCGTTTGCCCGCGGCACGAACGACGCGCCAAAGATCGTGGCGATGCTGCTGCTCGGCAGTGCGACTGCCGCATGGCCCAGCACTTCCCCCCAACTCATCGCCTTCGGGGGAGTCGCCATTGCGATGGGGTTCGGCAGCTATATTGGCGGGCTTCGCGTCACAAAAGTCCTCGCTGAGAACGTCACGAAGATGAATCATGCGGAGGGGCTATCGGCAAACCTAGCGACATCATCATTGGTCCTCGCCTCCGGTTTGTTGGGATTGCCGGTCTCGACCACTCATCTCAGCAGTTCAGCCATTATCGGAATCGGCCTGCTCAAATGCGGGAACAATGTACGCTGGACAACCGTGCGTGACATGGTCCTGGCTTGGGTCGTTACACTGCCGGCGTCGGCTCTCCTCGCTTGTATCGCCTACCTCATCCTCATCAGAATGCTCTAGCCTATCTGGTTCATTTGGTTTGTTCGGTTTATTTGGCTCAGCGATTTCATATTCCAAGTGCAACGTGTAAATGATCGCACAGTGGCTGAGTCTGCTGACTACGGGACACTCACTGAATGTATTCGATACCCATCGCCTAGAAGACAGCTGAAGGTCTCTGGCAACGTCATGAACACGTGTGGCTGGATGTTCCCTAAGGAGTGGGGATTCGAAACGGGTTGAATTCTTTGCGGAACGAAAGGTGTACAATATTCAACGCACGGCCAAAAATTTTACGCCGGGCAGGACAATCTCCAGTTGATCTGTTGGCTAATGTGGTAGATGATGAATGGTTGAACAACGATATCGGACAATGGAGGTGGCTATCATGACAAAAGCGCAAGCTGCCGCGTTACGCGAAAAGTGGGCAGAGGGGGACAATCCACCTTGTCGACATCTGCACCTAGAATTAGAGCACAACAATAACGATTATTTGACGGATAACTATCACTGTACTGCCTGCGGTGAATTGGTTGCCGCCAACACCCGTGATCCCTTTCAAGTCATCTGAACCCGCCCAATCCATCACCACTTGCAGGATGCTCAAAAAGTCCGCCAGCGGCGGGCCCCTGCTCGTCTTCAGGTACCAGGTAATTTCTTGGCTGGAGCACCGGAAGCGCACGCCGAAAGCTCGCGTCCCACTCGATTGGAAGCGTGACAGGGCTATACGCAGGATATACTCCCAGCACCTCGACCCCACGTGTCAGGCGTGGCACTCGACCCTGGCCATCGACAAGCATATGCGTGGGATCGCCCCTTTCTCACTCACGTAAACACAATGAACCGACCACTACCCGTGCTCTTCCCCCCTCGCTATTTGCCTTGGTAGCAGCGCAATACCTGATCTGGCGGCTAGCGTGATCCCGCCGTCTGTGCTATAGACCGCATCAAATCCCGGTGAACAACCTCGGAAGACAACAGCACGATGCCGACTTCCATTAGCGTGATCTTCATCGTGTTCTCCACGCTCGTCATCCTGAGCGTGTTGACGATTAAACTCTCAAATCGATTCGGCATCCCCTCACTCGTCTTGTTTCTTGCCATCGGCATGTTGGCAGGATCCGACGGTCTCGGCGGCATCACCTTCGATAATCCGCCTCTGGTGCAATCGCTGGGTATCACGGCGCTCGTCTTGATTCTGTTTTCTGGCGGATTGGACACAGAATGGGCAGCGATCCGCCCCATCCTCTGGCAAGGGCTATCCCTCTCGACGATTGGGGTGCTCGTCACGGCCCTACTCGTCGGTCTGTTTGTCGCCTGGGTCCAGGGGTTTTCATTCCTAGAGGGCCTCTTGCTCGGCGCCATCGTGTCGTCCACCGATGCTGCGGCCGTCTTCATGGTGCTACGGGCACGAAAAACTAAGATCCCCAGACGATTGATCCAATTGCTCGAGTTCGAGTCAGGCAGTAACGATCCGATGGCCGTCGTGTTGACGATTGCGCTGATTCGACTGTTGACCGAACCCTCGACTTCTTTCGAGGAGCTGGTCGTGTTCTTCGTGGTTGAAATGGCCGTGGGAACGGTGATTGGCATCGCGATGGGCGAGATCATGCGACGATCGTTCAATGCGCTGGACTTGGAATTGGAAGGCATTTATCCGGTGCTGTCGGTGGCACTGGCGCTGCTGACCTACGGCATGACCGACTACTTGGGGGGGAGCGGCTTTCTCGCCGTATACCTGGCGGGACTCGTCATGCAGCGAAAGCCGTTTACTCACCAACAAAGTGTCTTGCGTTTTCACGACGGGCTGGCCTGGCTGATGCAGGTCACTATGTTTTTGGCGCTGGGACTGCAAGTATTTCCCGCAAGGCTCGTGCCAATAGCCGGGGTGGGCATCCTGGTTTCCCTTTTCCTCATCTTTATCGCCCGCCCCGCGAGTGTCCACACGGCGCTGGGTTTTTCGCCGATGTCGCTTCGAGAGCAGACGCTTGTCGCCTGGGCAGGGCTCCGTGGGGCCGTACCGATCATTTTGGCCACCTTTCCCCTAGTGGCCGGGATCGAGAAAGCCGACATGATCTTCCATTTGGTGTTTTTTATTGCGCTCACGTCCGTCGTCATGCAGGGAACGGCAATTCCGTTTCTGACGCGAGTGCTGAAGATCGGAGGCCCGCCACCCAACCCGCAGTCTCCACCCAAACCGATGCCGTAACTCTCTCCTGGTTTGTCAGCTCTTGTGGTGGGTCTAGGCGGGTGAAGGGTGGAAACCGTTTGGGAAATCTGGGCGCACGAGGGCCTCTTTCGAAAGAGGCCCTCGTGGCCTTCAAGATGGCTGATCGCAGCTCTATTCCACGTCGACGGTGATGCTATCGGTGGCCGAGACAGGATCGTGGTCCTTGGTGGCGCCGGTCACGGTGATCTTGTGCGTCCCCCTGCTCAGGCCTTTCAGCGTCCCGGCAAAACCCTTCTGATACTGATCGTCCACATACGCATGGACATGGGTCCCCTGTGATCCCTTGGTCAACTCGTACGTCACCTCAAACGTGTCGCTGACCTTGTCCCCGTCCTTGGGAGACGTAATCATCACCTTCGACCCGTCCTCTACTGGTGCTTTAGCTGGCTTATCCCCTGCGAAGGCTGGTGCTCCGGTAAGACAGCCCGCCAACGCGATCCCTAATCCCATCAACCCGATACGTCCCATCCTCTGCATCGCAACCTCCTTGTTTGAACCAACTGAATGGACACTGCGGCCTCCCCTCCCGGATATCCTCTTGTCTGGTGACTAATCGTTCTCCGGTGGAGGATGTTTGGGCATTTTACTTTTCAGAATTGCCTCCGTCAATCCGCACCTATTCGCATCGAGCAGTTTCCTCCATTACACGATCCTTCCACGCTCGATTGCCTCTCTCTTGCGGCGCAGCCTGGTCGATCCTCAATGTGCTCGTTCCGCGAGCAAGAGGACAATCAAGCCATCCTGTACCACTCCGTAATATGATACGGTGGAGAAACACAGGGACCCAGCTATGACCATTCAGGCACAATTTCCAGATGAGCAGAACGTCGAGGGCGCCTTTACCAGGCAACCGGATGCCTTTCAAAGTTGGGTAACCGCCAATGGCAGTTCCGGCTATCCTGCAGCGAGCGGTCGCTACCATCTCTATGTTTCCTGGGCCTGCCCTTGGGCACATCGGACGATCATTGTTCGGAAACTCAAGAAGCTCGAAGGCGTGATCGGCATGACGGTCGTGGACCCAATCCGTGACGAGCGGGGCTGGGCATTCCACGAAGGGGCGGGCCATTCACTCGACCCCATCAACGGCTTTCAATTCCTCAGCCAGGCTTACAAGGCCACCGATCCGAACTATCGGGGTCGGTTCACTGTCCCGGTGTTGTGGGATACGGCAACGAAACGCATCGTTACCAACTCCGATGACGACCTCATGCGCATGTTCAACGGGGAGTTCAATCGCTTCACTGAGAGCAGGATTGACTTGTATCAGGACGGCATCAGGAAAGAGATCGACGACCTCAATACCTTCATCTACGAGAACGTGAACGACGGGGTCTATCGCGCAGGATTCGCGACATCGCAGCAGGCCTATGAACGAGCTGTGTTGCGCCTCTTCGACGCGCTCGATCAACTTGAGAGCAGGCTGGCGCGTCAACGCTATCTCTTCGGCTCACAATTCGTCGAAACCGATTGGCGCTTGTTCGTCACCCTCGTACGCTTCGACGCCGTCTACCATGGCCATTTCAAATGCAATCTTCGTCGGATCATGGACTACCCGAACCTCTTCGGCTACCTCAAAGATCTCTATCAGACCGACGGAATCGCCGACACCGTGAACTTCGACCACATCAAGCGGCATTACTACATCACCCACGACGACATCAATCCGACCCGTATTGTCCCCCTTGGCCCGGACCAAGATCTCACAACCCCCCATGGCCGCGAACGTCTGCGATAACGACCAGATTGTGAAACAGGCCGTCCTCCTCCTGTAAGGCTGGCGGCCTTTTCGGCATCCTGGTAGAGTACATTTTTTATAGAAAGTCGGCCCCCCATGTCCATCCAATGGTTCCCCGGTCATATGAATACGGCGCGCAGAGAAGCGGCCAAGACAATGGAGGTGATTGATGTCGTCGTCGAAGTGCTGGATGCGCGCATACCCAACGCCAGCTGCAATCCATTGATCGAAGAGCTGCGCCGAGCCCGTCAGCGGCCTAGCCTAAAAGTCCTCAATAAGGCCGATCTCGCCGACCCCGCCGTCACTCAGGCCTGGCTCGACCTCTATAATCGGCAACCGGGCATCAGCGCCGTGGCTCTCTCATGCAACCATGCGGGCGATGCCGCCAAGGTGCCCCAGTGCTGTCAGCCGCTTGCCCCCCATCGCACCAGCAGCACCAAGCCGCTGCGCATGCTGATTATGGGAATCCCCAACGTCGGCAAATCGACCCTGATGAACATGCTCCTCAAACGCCGTATCGCTCGTGTAGGCGACGAACCAGCCGTGACTAAAGTTCAGCAGCGTCACAAACTGAACGACCACATGGCCATCACCGATTCACCTGGGCTGCTGTGGGGGACCATCAAAGACCCTCACGTGGGGCTCCTGCTCGCTACAGTCAACGCCATAGGCCACAAGGTCGTGGATGACGAAGCGGTCGCCGAGTTTCTCGCCACCATCCTGCTAACGCGCTATCCGGCCCGGCTCACGGCCCGCTACGGTTTTGCGGTGGAGGGGCTGACGAGTATGGACGTGATCGACGCGATCGGCAAAAAGCGAGGCTGCCTACTGACCAGAAGCGGCGGCGGGATAGACCGAGACAAAGCGGCGAGAATACTCTTATCAGACTACCGCAACGGCACACTCGGTCGCACCAGCTTGGAGACACCGGAGACGCGGGCAGAAGCGCATGCGCTAATAGCAGGCGTGTGAAGCAAAAAGACCGGCTGATTGATCTGGTGTGTTTGCTTGAACCAGGCACACCAGCGGACAGCGACTCCCTTACGACCCAACTCTCACGAAGTCGATGTACCCTCGTTCGACGTCCGTGCTGATAAGTTCGACTCGCAGCTTATCTCCGACATCGAGGCCTCGCTTGTTCGTCATCAATCGTCCTTCAACCGGCGGCTCAAGAAGCCGGACCCACGTGCCTTTGTCTGATGCGCCTGTCACGATGGCGTCGAAGCGCTGTCCAACCCGCGATTCGAGCAAGAGGGCGGCGGCGGATTTGCGGAGTCGTCGCTCAACTTTTTCCGCATCCACTTCTTTCTCGGTGCAGCGTTCTGCCAGATAGGTCAGTTCTTCCGGTTTATACGGTGTTGGCGCACCGGCCAGCGCCGCTTTGATCAGCCGCTGGGTGATGAGATCAGGAAAGCGCCGGTTGGGAGCCGTGGAATGGGTGTAGCCCTGCACCGCTAGCCCGAAATGTTCCGCAGATCCCCCTTTCGACTGGTCCACCACATATTCACCTCTGCCGATCAACTTCACGATGGTCAGGGACAGGTCAGGAAAGGTGAGGGGGTCGGCATGCTGCCGCTTCACGAGGAACTCTTCGAGCGCATGCGCGTCCGCCTCTGAAGGCAACTGCTCGTCCCAGCGTGCGGCCACTTCCCGAATCCGCTGCCAGCGATCGGGAGAGCGCAGGATGCGGCTGAAAGAGGGTATATTTTTTCCCTTGAGATAGGACACCGTCGCCTGATTCGCGGCGATCATAAACTCTTCGATCAGTTCCTTCGCGCGATTCTTCTGCTCGACCCCGAGAGCAATCAGCGCCTCACCCTCAAACACGGCTCGTGGCTCGATCGTTTCAAGACTTAATGCTCCCTGCTCGTGCCGCCGTGCCTTGAGCCGCTGCGCGACCTGGTTCTGGAGCCGGAGTTGCACATCGAGACCGGAGACAGCACTGAATCGCTCAGGCGCAGGCGCCTCCCCTGCGAACCAGGCTGCGACGCTGTGATAGGCCAGCTTCGCGTGGTTATGGACCAAGGCTCGAAAGAGGGTCGAACTGAGAACCGCCCCATCCTCCGCAATCTCCATCTCCACGACGATCGCGAGGCGGTCTTGCCCTTCGCCGAGAGAGGTCAGATCGGTCGACAGCTTTTCCGGCAGCATGGAGAACATGCCGCCGGCCGTATAGACCGACGTCGTATTGTGCTGGGCATGCACATCCAGAGCGGAATCCTTGGTGACCAGCCCATCCACATCGGCAATCGCGACGAGGATCTTCACAGACTGGTCGGGACGTGCTTCCGCCACGGTGAGTTGGTCGAGGTCTCGGGAGTCATCGTTGTCGATCGACGCCCAGAGCAGTCCCGTTAGATCGCGCCTGTTCGCCTGTCGGTCAGTGGCGGCAGCCTGTATGCCGGCAAGCTCGCTTATCGCCGCTGCAGAAAAATCAGGCAAGAGGTCTCGCTCGATCATGGCACGACGGGCGATATTTCGGAGATCTGTGCGCTGACTTTTCATGTGTTCCCTTTCAATCTGAGGTGAGACCCGGTTGGTTACTGGATAGGGAAGGAGCGGCCAGGTGCCCTTCTTCCTCGCAGAACAGAGAACGAAAGGGTGGCCTGTTGAACTCCTGTGCTCGCGCAACGCGCGGCCTGAGAAAGATGCGAGGGAGCAGGCAGACCGTTCTTCTTGCTCACAGAGCCCCCACGATAATACGGTGGTCGCTCGATGCGCGCAGTGAAGAACAATCTGCCTACTCCCTCTGGGGAAGTTGGGGAATCTGAAGGCCCTCGTTGGACGCGCGCAGGCAAAGGACAGTCTCAGCCATACTCGTCTGAGCCTGAGATGCAAGGCCAAGCGATGATCCTAGCATTTACCCCCAGACACGATCAGTCACTCCACGTCTCATGAGATAACGGTGCATAATTTAACTCCTCTCGGC
>JBBRRK010000022.1:0-28185 GCA_038200765.1 Nitrospirales bacterium | reverse complement strand
AACTCGATTTGTCTACGATGAGCGGAAAGATTAAAACAGATCTAGAACAAACGGTCGCGTTCACGATACAGAGTCCGGACTTGTTTAAGGGACTGTCGGTTGGAGAACGCATCGCCGTCCGTCTGGATGATCAGGGACAAGCTATCAGAGTCATGGATACGACCGTTCCGGAACTGCCAACTCCTGAGCAGTAAGCCATTCAACCACGACTTATTCTGTCCCGGTTCTCTTCCCATCCTAATCCCCTTTGTGGTCGTACTGCGCCTACGGCCTGTTTTCTGTAGCAAGTTCCCAACGAATCTATTCGAGGGTCTTAGCGGTGAAGCTAGTGATGGCGTCGTCTTGAACGGTATAGCTGATCTCGATAGGGTTGCAGTAGACTTCACAGTCTTCGATGTGCCTTTTAAAATGGCCAAAGGGCCAACATATCAATGGCTCGATGTTGCGAAGGTTTCCCCATTTTATCTTAGCGAACGAGGACTTGAGATGATCCTATTCATTCCATTGATTCTGTAGCAGGCGATCCATTGTGCAGATTTGCAGTGCAAATTTAGCACAGCCATGTGGGTGGACCCCTCGGTTGAGGCAGCTTAGAATTGGCACACCATTCGCGCACATTATGGCGGGCACAATTTCGACGCTTCATGTTCGCGCAATCGAAACCGTACCATGAGATGATCGAGCCGGTCGCTCAGCTGAAGATCGGAGACGGGCTGAAGATCGCCGTGGTTGGCATTCGGATGGACGGGTCTGCCCCCCTCAGATAGCCAAGAACAACATAATTCGGGGCGCGACGACCGGCATCACCAAGGCGACCAATAACAACCCGATCGATCAGTACAACCTGTTCCACACGATTAGCGGCAACAACCTCACCGTGAATGGCACCCCGACCACCCCTGGCACCGGCTCACTCCTGGCGACCGATCCGCTGTTTGAGACTGGGACGTATCTCCTGCAATCGGGTTCGCCAGCGAGAAACGACGGGGTATTCTGGGGCGCGCAATGCGTGCATATGTTCGCGCACCCCTGTGCGGCCACGCCGGACCTGGGGGCCTATCGATACACTCCACCGGGGATCAGGCGAATTTTTTAAGAGCATCCTGAAACGAATCGCTCTAGGCTGTCTGCTCGCGGTGCTCCTGCCCACGAACATTGCGGCGTTCATCGAGCAGTACTACAATCACGAGCGGTTGCATTCGGCCCTGGGCTACCACTCACCGGAAGAGTTTGAGCACGCGGTCAGTTCGGCACCCCCTGCGACCGGAGCCACCATGCGGTTTTTCAGGACTCGGGCGCACGCTCGAGCGGTATCATCAGCCAGGGATCAGACTGAAGCAACAGAGGCGGGGTGAGGAGCAATATTCATTGAACCACCAAGTGTGCTCATTTCAAACTGTCTCAACGGAGGGGTTCACCCCAAAACGGTGTGCTAATTTTGTGCGCCAAATCTTCACAAACGACCGGGTTCAGTAGAAGCAATGGAATCAGTAGAAAGCCATCAAGCTCGTGATTTTCAACGATAAACGGGGAAACCTTCGCAACATCGAGCGGTTCGAATCACTGGCCTTCTGCCACTCTTAATCAGCGGGCCGTGGGTTCGACCCCTATATGGCCCATCAAACACTTCAACAGCATAGCCAATTGTTTGCCGGGGAGTTGGTGCCCCAACACCTAAGGGCAGATCAGGGCAAACCCATGCTTTGGGTAGCTATGGCAGGGATTCTTGCTCGTTCCGTGCCCCTTCGAGCTTGGTAGATTGGCGGTAGCAGAGCTTATAGCATCCTGATTTATTGGACCAGTTTCCTTATACACAAACTAACAAACCGCAGGTCAAAATTTCCCGTCTTCCCCTTTGGCGGCCTTGACAGTTCCTCGGCCATCCTGCCTCCCGTACTTCATCTCCTTCCAGGGCTTACGCATTTTCCTCCAGGGCCTCTCGTATCAGGACCTCACGGAGCAGTGTTTCCAGCTCCTGGTGCATCAACTGAATGCTGGATTCAAGCTGTTGAAGCATGGCTTCTCGGACATGCAGTTCTTCACTGCCATAGAGGCCCCCGGATCCGAACAGTAATGCGATCCGTTCTTTTTCGCGAACCGATCCCGCCTTTCCCATGTTCCCCTCTTCTTGCCAAGTCTGCAACAGGACATCTCGTAGGCTGTGCCCGTCGAGACCTCGGATACCTGGCTCCGTCAGAAACCGCCAGACTCGTGGGGAGAAGAACTCCGGATGCGGCGCGGCTTCCCAGACGACCGCCAGATGATTGCGAGGATGACTGAACTCCTGGCGCACTTTGGTGAAGTTGGCGGACGTGCCGAACAGAACCTCCAATGCGCCGCCAGCCACCGATGCGAGATTGCCTGTATCGCCCGCCCCCGTGGCCATGCTGATGCCGCCTGACAGAATATTCGCGAGTCCACCGAAGATCACGCCTAAGATAGTTTGCGAGGTCGTGTGCGTGGTTTGAATGTCCCAGAGGCGATCGTGAACCTCATCGGCCCGCTGCACTTCGCATTCAAATTCGGCGACGAGGCTGGAAACTTCGAGGGTGGCCAATACCAGTCTTGTTACCAACTTCTGTCGGACACGCTCGATGTCTGCCAATGCGGCTTGCTTAACCTCCAATTGCGCCATTCTATTTAGTAGTGGCAAAAGATCCATGACATCGGCGATTTGGACTGCGATGGGGGAATAGAGTTTGAGTGCCGCATCTTTCTCGACCGGCTTGTTGGGCGGCTGCCGATGCTCGCCTAAGTCTACAGGCTGATTCCGGAGTTCGGAAAGGACAGATACGCATCGGCGATCAAATATGTAGATATTGGCAGGAGGGGGTAAGGTAGAGGCACAACCAACGGTTACAAGGAGCAACGGGAGTGTCACCGAACACCATCTGTATCGTCGCATAATCTTAGTTTCTCCTTATTGATTGAAAGGCACTGACTGGTGTGCGACTGAAGTGATCGATACCCATGGTCTGATCTGGACCGGGTAAATTACCAGAAAGTCGCCAGGTGCTCCAGCCCGGTTTTATCTCATGGCCCAAGCAGCACCTGAAGCGTCCTCGCTTTCAAACCGTTGCTCATTGCTCTTCCAAAAATGGGCATACTTTCTTTAGCATCATCGATTACTTCAAGGTCCGCCCGTATCCACAGTCTACCGGGAGAGGCGACGGAGGGAACCACCGCCTTGCCATGACTCCAGGGCGCGCAGTTGCAGTGTGCCCATTCCTCACTTTGCTACCACGCTGCTACCAGGACAGGACAAATCAGCCCCATCAGCCCCCATGTCAGGAGTATCCTGGTGTGTGGATTCTTGTGGGATTAGGTTGTCGGAGGTAGGACTATTTGAAATTCGTAAACCGCAGGTCAGTTTTTTTAAGCTACCAAAGCAAATCCTTGAATTTCAAAGCGGAGGAGAGGGCCCAACGACGGTTGGATCGCTTGCCCTCCACTGCGCGCATAGTTTCTTTGACGCGAGACGTGCGAAAGAGGCGGGACAGCGAGACGGGCTAAACGGGGAGGGCCTGATGGTTTCCCAACTGCGCACCTCAAAATAGGCTCTTCCAATTCTCTAACAGGATGCTGAAAAAGTCCGCCAGCGGCGTTCTCGCATCGCTCAGAGGCTCAACGAGAGTTTTCGGAAGTCGGAAGCACTGGAGGGGATTTTCCGTTCGCCAAGATCTATTGCACGGGCGAACGGCCCCACGAAGTGCGGTCCGTACCTCCTCGCCTCTTCGCTCGCTGCGGCCTTGCTGGACGGCCTTTTTGAGCAACCTGCAAGTTGTTCATGTGTCAACGCCACGCATAAGAACACAGCGGGATTTGAGCGTAAACTAATTTTTTCAGCAGTCCGCTAAACCTCACTTGATGGGAGTGGCCGAGGCTACCCTCTACCGCGCGCAACATTCTCACCCGCCCAACCCCGAGCGCGCCGAGACGTGCTCTTGTCCCAGGCGAGCACATTCTGATCGTGCGCGTTGCGCGAGCACAGGAGACCAACAGGCCACCCTCCTCTCACCACCCCAACGCCCACCGATGCCCATTCTTCTCCAGCAGCGCATCCGCTTCACGTGGTCCCCAGGTGCCGGCGGTATAGAAGTGGACGGAATTTTCGCCGGTCAACAGCGGGTCATAGAGGCGCCACGCCGTTTCGGTGAAATCCGCGCTGACAAAGAGGGTCTGATCGCCGATCATCACGTCGCGGAGCAGCGTCTCGTAGGCTTCGGGGAGCTGGCCAAAGGCTTGTTCATAGTCGAACTGCAAGGCGTGGTCGCTCAGCCGGAACGGCCTCCCCGGACTCTTCACGGAAAAACAGAGCGAGAACCCTTCGCTGGGCTGGAGCGTGATCAGCAACATATTGGGAGGAATACTGCCGGGATCGAGGGACCGAAATACTTGAGTGGGCGCCTCACGAAAGGTTACCGCGATCTGGGTCATTTTACGAGGGAGACGTTTTCCCGTCCTGAGATAGAACGGCACACCCTTCCATCGCCAATTGTGAATCTCTGTTTTCAGCGCGACATACGTCTCCGTCGCCGAATCCTTCGGGACCCCCTGTTCCTCACGGTAGCCTGGAATCGTCTGGCCGGCGACCTGCCAGGACGTGTACTGGCCGAAGACAACATCCTGGGGAGTGACCGGCGCGATGGAATGGAGTACTTTTTGCTTTTCGTCCTGGATCGCAGCGGCGTTGAAGGACACCGGCACTTCCATCGCCACGACGGTCATGAGTTGGGTCAGATGGTTCTGGACCATATCACGGAACGCTCCGGCCTGCTGGTAGTAAGCGCCGCGGTGCTCAACGCCGATATCTTCGGCAACGGTAATCTGAACGTTCTCGATGGTGTCGCGTTTCCAGAGCGATTCAAAAATTGGGTTCGCGAATCGGAACGCCAGGAGATTCTGGACCGTTTCTTTGCCGAGGTAATGATCGATGCGGTAAATTTGGGATTCGTCAATATAACGATGCAGGGTCGTGTTCAGATGCCGGGCTGAATGAAAGTCACGGCCAAATGGTTTTTCGAACACGACGCGGACCCATCCATGGCTTTTGCGCAGGCCGGCCTGGTCCAACCGTTCCATCGCGATGGGCACGATGTCAGGTGGCAGTGCCAAGTAGAAAACCCGGTTCTCCGGCATGTTGTGCGTACGCTCCAACCCTCGGATGTATGCGGCCAACGCCTGATAATCTTGAGCGCTCCCTTCATGCAGGGTTTGATAGTGAAGACATTCTTCGCACCAAACGCGCAACTCCGCTTCATTGCGCCAGCCGGCTTGCTGTAGACTTTCGAAGGCCCAGAGCCGAAACCCCTCTTCACCCATCTCGGGCAAGGCGGCGCCGACAATTAGCGTGTTGCGAGTGTCCAGGATTCCCTGATCCCGCAAATGATACAGCGCGGGCAGGAGCTTCCGACGAGTCAGATCACCGGTCGCACCGATGATGACAAACACATGGGGTTCAACCTGATGTTCCGGCATCCGCAGGGTTCTCCGCGTGAACGATCGGCCATCTATGAGTCTACAGTATTCAAGAACATTTTTGCTGCAATCCCCAATGTTCGGCGAGAGGCACGGTCCTCTTCAAAACCACGCCCGCACCCCCACGACGAATCGAACCTGACTCGAATCGCCCCCATCCTGGCGCACGAGGGTCGCGGTCTCGCCAAAACTCCGGTCGAAAGAAATGCCGACGTAGGGCGCAAATTCTCGTCGAATTTCGTAACGCAGCCGAGCCCCGAATTCGAGGTTGTTGAGGCCCGATCCGGTCGTGAACTTCTCGACTCGTTGGACGGCAGCGTTGGTCTCGAAACGAGTCTGGAAGATCAGCCGTTGTGTCAGCAACAGGTCTTTCGTCAACGACAGCCTGGCGGAGACCGCGCCGTTCTGATCGATGAACAGGGCCGACTCGAACTCGTAGTTGTACGGGACCAGTCCTTCGATTCCAATCACTCCCAGACCACGCGTCACATTGCGCCCCTTGAAGGACTGCGTTTCGACACGGCCACCCATTTGCAGATCGTAATGCTTCTGGATAAACCGGCCATACAGCAGTTGAACGTCCACGTCGTAATCCGCTTTGAAGGCCGTGTCGCGTTGCCCTTCGCTTTTGAACCAGAGTCGGTTGTAGTCCCCGCCGTACCAGCCCTCAACGTCCCACCGATAGTCATCATGCCCTTGACCTCCCCCTATTCTCGGTCGGTAGTCGAGGACGTCGATGAGCGTGAAGAGACGGTTCTGCTGATCGTTGACCGGAGGGGGCCAATTTTGTGGTGGAGGGACAGGAGGTTGCGTGACTCCTTGCACGGTGGATAGGCTGGTCGCAGCGGGTGCCGTGGACATCCCTTGTATCGGTTGTGCCGAGGCCATGGTCGCGGCGATGCTGCTGCTCAGCATGCCGAGCAGCATCATCGCCAGGACCGCTCGCAGAAAACCTCCCACCTGCGTACCTTCGTTATCGATCGGACACCTCGACGACGCGGAACATTCCCGCCTCCATGTGGAGGAGCAGATGGCAGTGAAACGCCCCGGGCCCTGGAGCATCCGCGGTGACGGCGACAGACAGCCGCTCCGCTGGCTTCACAATGACGGTGTGCTTCCGCGGCAAGTATTCGCCGGCGCCATTCTCTAAGTGCATCCACATCCCGTGCAAATGGAGCGGATGCTCCATCATCGTATCGTTCACAAAGGTCAGGCGCACCCGCTCGCCGAACCGGAAGCGAATCGGCTCTTTCGCTTCCGAATAGGTCTTGCCGTCGAAAGACCACATGTACCGGGTCATCTGGCCCGTGAGATGGAGTTCGATCTCACGCCCCGGCTCCCGCTGGTCTGGGTAGGGTACAAGACTTTTCAAGTCGGTATAGAGCAGCACCCGCCGCTCGCTGTCTTCTAGTCCTCTCCCTGGCTCCCCCATGCGGTTCTGCGAATACTCGGCCACCGCTTGATTGCCCGGTCCGTGGTGGTTGGGACCATGCTTGACGGGCTCAGCCCCTGGTATCGTGGAGCCGCCGTGGTCGCCCGTGCCCGCGGCCGGCATGGTGTGCAGGCCTTGCAGAGGCTGCACGTCAAGCCCATGCTCGCTGTGCGGATTGTCGTCAGACGGTTTCATCTTCGGCATGCCGCCGGGCCGGCTCATGCCCTCCATCTCCATGCCTTCCATGCTCATGCCCATGTCTGCCATCGTGCGGAGGGGTCTGGGTCGACGTTCAGGGATTTCCGCGCTCATGCCCTGGTGCGGCGCGAGCGTGCCCCGCGCATAGCCGCTGCGGTCCATGGTCTCGGCAAAGATGGTATAGGCGTGATCCTCGGCAAGTTCGACGATGACATCGTAGGTCTCCGCCGGTCCCATACGCAACTCATCCACTACGACAGGTTGAATATTCTGCCCATCGACCTGCACCACCGTCATCGTGAGGCCGGGAATCCGCACGTCATAGAAAGTCATGGCTCCCGCATTGATGAAACGCAACCGCACCCGCTCTCCAGGGCGAAATAGCCCGGTCCAGTTACCGGATGGAGAAAGACCGTTCATCAGATAGGTAAAGGTGTAGCCGGTGACGTCCGCGAAGTCGGTGGGGTCCATCCGCATCTGGTCCCACATCAAGTAGTTCTGCAACGCAGGCCAGAAGCCCAGGCGCCTCACATCGGTCAAGAACTCGCCGGCGGTGCGTTTCTGGAAATTATAATAGCCCCCTTGCTTCTTGAGATTGGCGAGCAGCGTTTCTGGTGTTTCGAAGCTCCAATCCGAGAGCATCACCACATAGTCACGCTCAGAGCGAAAGGGTTCCGGCTCGATTGGGTCGATGATCATCGGGCCATAGATGCCCGATTGCTCCTGTAAGCCTGAATGGCTGTGGTACCAATAGGTGCCACTCTGACGGATGAGAAACTGGTAGGTAAAGGTGGTGCCCGGCTCGATGCCGGCGAAGCTGACTCCAGGCACGCCGTCCATGGCGGGTGGCAGGAGTAGGCCGTGCCAGTGAATCGACGTGCTTTCTTCCAGGTGGTTTGTGACGCGCAACGTCGCCTGCTGACCTTCTGTTAGACGAATGACGGGGCCGGGGATCGTCCCATTGATCGTCATGGCGGTTCCAGTGCGCCCGTCAAGGCGGAGCAGCTGCTCGCCGATCGTCAGATCAATGACATGTCCGCTGAGCGCAATCTGTGAACCGGCATCGGCGGCGCTCATCGAAGCATAGGCAGGCACGAGTCGTTCCGCCGCTGCCAGCAGCCCCAACGCCGCCGCGCGCTTCAACAACAAACGCCTCGAAACAGAGTCGGGATTCATGGTGAGGAAGTGGAGACAGCAGGTCTACAGACAATACGACTGGTTGCGTGAAACGTCGATGAACTCGATCAGCAGTATACTCTCGGCTTTACCTCTTTGCGAGCGCTCATCCCCACATGGTCATGGCATGTCTCATACGTGTCGCGATTGAACCGTGTGCACCGCCCCATCCGGCTGATCAATGGCCCCCTGTGGCCCTCGCGAAGGACGCGGGCCGGCAGTTCGCGTTTCCATCCACTGGTAGAGCACCGGTAGGACGATCAGCGTCAGGAGCGTCGAACTGACAAGTCCACCGATCACCACGACGGCCAGAGGCCGTTGAACTTCCGATCCGATCCCCTGAGACAGGGCGAGCGGCACCAATCCCAGTAACGCGACCAGCGCCGTCATCAAGACGGGCCGAAGACGCATGACGCAACCGGACAGCACCGCCTGTTGAACGTCCATTCCCGACTGCTGGCGAAGCGAATTCATATAGGACACCAGCACAATGCCGTTCAGGACAGCCACGCCGAAGAGATTGATGAATCCGACTGAGGCCGGCACGCTCACATATTCCCCCGTCACCCATAAGGCAACAATTCCGCCGATGAGTGCAAACGGGAGATTGCAAATGATCAACGCCGCCTGCTTAATTGAAGAAAACGACGAGACCAGCAGCAAGAAGACCACGACAATGGTGACCGGAACAATAATCCAGATGCGGGCCATCGCCCGCTGCATATTTTCGAAGGATCCACCCCAGACGAGGGTGTACCCGTCTGGAAGCCGGACCTCCCGTGCGATCCGCTGCTGCGCCTCAGTCACAATACTCTCGATGTCCCGTCCGTGAGTATTAAAACTGACGGGCAGATACCGTTGGAGTTGTTCGCGGTTGATACGCCCCGGTCCCTCGTGCATCCGGATGGTGCCGAGATCGCTGAGTGGAATATAGGCCCCACCGCCGGAAGTCAATCGAATGTTCCCGATAGTCTCGATGCTGTTCCGATATTGTTCTGGAAATCGCACGACCAAACTGAACCGTCGATGCTCTTCGTACACCCGAGTTGCGGTTTCTCCTCCGACGGCGGTTGCGATGACCTCCCGCACATCCGAGACGTTGATGCCGTGCCGGGCGATCTTGCTCCGATCGATATCGATCGTGATGTAGGGCTGGCCGAAGAGTTGCTCTACTTTCAAATCTTTGACGCCTCGAATCGTGCCAAGAATGCGGGCAATTTCATCCCCCGTGTGACGTAGCGCATCCAGATCGGACCCGAATATTTTGACGGTCGCTTCTGCGCGCACGCCCGAAATCAATTCGTCCACCCGTTGCTGGATCGGCTGGCTGATCAGAAAGTTGGCGCCGGGCACCTTCGCCAGCCGCTCGCGGACTTTCTCTTTCAGCTCCGCCATGGTGGAGGCCGTTGTCCACTCCTCAATCGGACGCAAGACCGCAACCGCATCGCTTTCGTTCGGTTCTTGTGGATCGTTTCCCAATTCCGTGCGTCCGATCTTGGACACCACCATCTGCACTTCGGGAAACTCCAGCACCGCCTTCTGTACCTCGCGTTCGATCTTGATCGATTGCTTCAACGAAACGCTCGGCAAGCGGATCGTGAGGGGGGACATTGTGCCTTCATTCAGAATGGGGACGAACTCCCCCCCCAAAAATGGAAAGAGCGCGAGACTTCCTCCCAGCATGAGTACGGTGGTTGTCAGTACAACCGTCCGATGTCCTAACGCCCAGCGCAACACAGGAAGATAGGTACGCTTGGCCCATCGGACCACCAAGGGATCGGAGCCGTGCCCTGCACGCAGAGTCAGTAAACACAGGACAGGCGACAGGGTGATGGATAGAATAAGCGACACCATCAGAGCGATCATGATGGTATAGGCCATCGGCTTGAACATTTTGCCTTCCATGCCTTGGAAAGAGAGGATAGGCATAAAGACGATGATAATGATGATAATACCAAAGACCACGGGACGGGCGACCTCCCGAGCGGCATTGAGGATGAGGGCAAGCCGCGGCAGGCCTTTGTTATGGGAATCCGACATATGCCGGTGGATGTTTTCCACCAGCACCACAGAGGCGTCGGCCATCATGCCGATGGCGATAGCCAGACCACCCAAGGACATCAGATTGGCCGTGAGATCGAACTGATCCATCACAAAGAACGTCACGAGCGGCGTGAGGGTAAGCGTCGCCGCCACAATCAAGGCGCTCCTGGTATCGCCCAGGAACACGAACAGCACGACCACCACCAGGAGAATACCCTCGCCCAGCGCTTTATAGACGGTCTTCAACGCGGCGGAGATCAATTCGATGCGATCATAAAACGGGACGATCCGCCATCCTGCGGGTAACAGACCCTTATCCTGTATCTCAGCGATCTTAACCTTGATGCCTTCCACAACATCGCGAGCATTTCCCCCTCGCAGCATAAGTACGATCCCTGCCACCACCTCACGCTCACCGTTTAACACGGCAGCGCCATGACGAATCGCATGGCCGATCTGTACCTGGGCGACGTCATGGATATGCACGGGAGTGCCGCCCGCTTCCTTGACGACGATGTCCTCGATATCGCTGAGCTTCTTAATCAGCCCCGCGCCGCGGACTATGTACTTTTCAGCATAGGTCTCGAGTATGTTGCCTGCAGCATTCGCGTTGTTATTCGCCACGGAGGCAAACACATCGCTCAGCGAAAGATCGTATTTGCGCAGCAGTTCAGGCTCGACAAGCACCTGGTACTGTTTGACATACCCGCCAAGTGAGTTGACGTCGATCACTTCAGGGACGCCCTTGAGCAACGGCCGAATGATCCAGTCCTGCACCGTGCGCTGTTCGATCAATTCGCGTTCCACCCCTGCAGCGTCCAGACCGGCATGCGAAGGGCCTTCCAGGTAGTACTGGTACACCTCTCCCAGTCCGGTGCTGTTCGGCGCCATCATCGGTTCCGAGTCGGGCGGTAAGTTTTCCCTTACTTCGATCAACCGTTCGAGCACGAGTTGGCGGGCGAGGTTGGTGTCCATCTGGTCGTCGAATACAATCGTAATCAGGGATAATCCCACCTTGGTGAGCGAGCGCAGTTCCGTCAAATGTGGAACCCCAGTGACCTGTTGCTCGATGGGAAAGGTCACCAGCCGCTCGACTTCTTCGGGAGACAAGCCGGGGGCTTTGGTGATGACTTGCACGAGCACGCTTGTCACATCGGGAAAGGCGTCGATGGGAATCGTGCGGAAGGCATAGACACCTAGAAGGGTAAGTAGGCCGGCGAACGTCAGGACCATTAAGGGCCGACGCAGAGAAATCTCAATGAGTTTATCGACCATGGGTCAGTCTTTGGGCTTCAACAGTTCAGATTTTAAGATAAAGGCGCCTTCTCTGACGACCACTTCCCCTTCTCGCAGCCCATCGAGGACCTCAGCGAAGGTCCCGTTTCTGTCGCCCAACCTGACCGTCCGCGCTTCAAAAACTCCGGTTTCCTGCTGCACAAACACAAAGCTGCGATTCTGATCATTTTGAACAGCTGCTTCGGGAACAACCAGGACATCCGGGGCCGGTTCGGACGAGACGCGAATGGTTGCGAACATTTCCGGTTTCAGATGACCGGTGGGATTCGCCAAGACGACGCGCACCTGCATGGTACGCGTCGCGGCATCGAGAACGTCACCGACATACGTAACGGTCCCCTGGAACACTTCGTCAGAATATGCCGTCACAAAGACCTCGACCGGCTGATTCGGAACGGTGGTCGCGCGCTGCACATAGGAGACATCTTTTTCCGATACATTGGCCACCACCCAGACCGTCGAGAGATCGGCCACCACAAACAGGTTATTGGTGGTTTCAACCAGCTCACCTTTGGTGATGTCACGCGCGATCACCCGGCCGGCAAAGGGCGCCACAATGGGAACCTGCGAACGGATCGTTTGGGTCCGTTCCAGGGATCTGATCTGCTTGTCATCCATGCCTAACAACCGGAGCCCTTCGAGTGCTTCCTGAGCCTCGGCACGGATACTGATCATTTCTCCCTCGCGGCGCTGCTCTTCCGCCTGACCGATGACTTTCTCTTTGAAAAGAAACTGCGCCCGCTGATAGGCCTGTTCCGCGACATGTCGCCGTGCCCGGGCCTTGAGATACGCAGACTGAGCGAGCCCGAGATCACCGCTATGGAGCACCGCCAACAGCTGATTAGCTTTGACCATCTGTCCCAAGTCGGCATGCACCTCAGCCACCCGCCCACGCACGAGAGTCATGATGTTCGCCAACGCGTTTTCGTTCGGACGTACGACACCGGGAAAGGTGCGGTAGGTACGAAACTCCGTACGTCCGACCGGCTCCACCGTCACGCCGGATTGGGTGAGTTCTTCCGGCGGGAGCCGAACAAGACCTGGCACGTTCGCCGAATGGTCCGGCCCACTCTGATCTGCTGAGGTCGGCGCACGGTCACAGCCCATGGGGCCCGCCAACAGCAGTATGCCAACAAAGACTCTGCACATCGCACTCAGACGGCTTCTCGGGCGCGCATGACGCTCATATCGATGGGTACATCGTCCATGAAAAATAGTCATACTTCTCATCTGTTCGTTTCGAACCGTTAGAGTGGAGCGCCCACGGCACGCTCAAATCGCGTGAGCGCCAGAGAGAGTTCGAAGCGCGCCTGGTTATAATCCACAGTGATCTGGCGTTGGACCCGTTGAGCATCCAGAACATCCAGAAGGCTGGAGGCACCCTGGCGGAAGCTCAATTGGGCAATGCGAAGCGCTTCTTGCGCTTGTTTTAAGAGCCCTTCCTCGTACACGAGGATCTGGTCTTGCGCCGTTTCCGCCTCCCGAGCATGTTGGTTAATGGCGCGGGTCAGGTCGTTCCTGGAGCGAAGCAGCTCTGCCTCTTCTTTTCGTTGGGTGCCGAGCGCCGTCGCAATGTGCCCTTGCTGCCGATACCATAAAGGCGTCGGGACACTCACGCCCCCCACCATCCCCTCGCGGCCTGTCTCTCTAGCGTACCCGCCGAACAGGGTTACGTTCGGCACCCGAGACTGTCGCTCCTTGGTAACGGTCGATTCAGCCTGCTCCACCAGTTTTCCCTGGCGCTTGAGGGTGGGATGTTGGGACAGATCCCTTGATGCCATCCGTTCAGGATCCAAACGATCCCGGAGTGATCGGAAATCCCCTTGCACCTGGTACCGAGTCCCCAAGGCCCCCGCCGTCAACGTGTCTAATCCGACGAGTTTCACGCGCACCACATTCTTGGCTTTCGTCATCTCTTGCTTGGCCTTGAGCACCTCCACATCCGCCTTCACCGCTTCGAATTGAGGGCCTTCGCCGGATCGGACGCGGGCTTTGACAATGCGCGCCACTTCCTGCACGATCTCCAAGTTCTGCTGAAGAAGATCGACCGTCCGTTCCGCCAACAGTAGTTCGTAGAATAGCCCCTTCACCTCTGCAATGAGATTGAGCTTGGCTTCATCGAGGCCGACTGTCGCACCGGCCAGACCGGCGACTGCCGCATCCTGACGGGCCGCCCGCATGCCCGGCCATTCCACTGTCTGATGCAGCGACATGCCATACTCGTTTACACGCGTCCCGGTGCTGGGGTCTCGAAGCGTGCCACTCCCTGTCTGGCCCCCGATCGTGGGATTGGGATAGGCGCCGGCTTGGGTCCGCAAGCCCTCATTCTGCTCGATGACGCTTTTTGCGCTCAGGATCACCGGATTCCGTTCCAGCGCCAAATCAATGATGCGGTCGAGATCAAATGTGGGCGTCTGGTCTTTCGCCTGGGCGAAAGACGGCGCCAGCGCGCCACTTGGCCCCGCCACTAATACAGTCATCAGTACGATAAAAACCCAAAACCGAGCCAGCATGTGCTGCCTCCTTCGGAGTCACGATGAGGTTGTCCGGTCGAGATCGAAGGCGGAACTCACCTTCGACGTTGGGCTAACTGTGTGCGGTCGGAGGATGTAACAACTGGGAGACGAGCAGAGCGGACGGAGGAATCTCGTCTACCCAGGCATGCGAGCGGCTTGATTCGCGGTCTGACCCACTCATACGAGACGTGACGCAATCCTCCGGCATTTCTTGCGGCGAATCGTCCTCGGAATCGGTTGCTTCCCCGGCGTCACTGAAATCGCAGGCTTGCCCACTCCCAGTATCGCCGGTCGACCCGCACAGGCTATTGAACGACCACCCGATCTGCGCAGCCGGGAATAGGGTGCAGAGAAGCAGCACAAAAACAAGAATGGAGGAAAATGGACGAATCGTGGTCACAGCACCTTTAAAAACACGAGGATGACGAGGTTGTCAATCTACGTTGGGTTGAATGATTAGGCGGCTCCCATCGCGGTTGTGGCGCAACGACGACACTCGCCGCTATAGTACGCTGCTCGCAGCTTCGGTTACAAGATCAAGCTCCCCGCAGCAGCCTACCCCGCCGAAATAGTCACTTCAGCTACGAAGGCTGGAAGCTACGGGGTATTCGGCGAAGGAGAATCACGATCGACGACAGCGAGCGCCATGCATCACGCGATGACCGGCAATACTCGATAGCCCTAGGCAATCGCCTCTATCCCCGTGCCTGCCCCATGAGGGCCACGCCCGCTGCCAGCCCAATGGAATAACCGCGACCCGCCGACACCGGCGGCCAATGTCACCCACAGCCATTGTCCGAGGCCCTATCCAAGTTCAGGCTCAACACCGCACCTGTGGCCAGATACTCCAATGCGCCGAGCACGCTGCCCCGCGCTGGATTATTTCCTGGATATACCGCTCGTTGCCGACGATCACCAGCTGGTGATCGTACCGCGGGCGCCTCGCATCTATGTGAAGAAACCGGCATACCCCATGATGGTGCTGGAATCGGCGGAGGAGATCTCTTAGGCTCTTGCGCAGAATATGCGGAAAGACGGGGGGCGGCTGTTCGGCAGCCTGTCGCATGCTGTGTTGCACCAGATACGATGCCCATTGCGGTGTTTCACTGAGACATAGCCTGGAAGGATGCTGAAATAGCCCGTGAGCCTGCTTCGTTCATTTGGTTTGTTCGGTCTGTCTGATTGTATGAGCTACACTGGTGGGCCCGACGTGGGAGGCGTTGAATTTCGCAAGACGTCGCCTTCGGCCCCTCTCGGCTCCTTCATCGCGATCCAGCGGCCTATCGTCTTCTGTTCAGATGGACAGGTCCAAGAGGTCGCGCAGACGCGAGCCCAGAGTGTCGAGCCCGAACGGTTTTTGAATAAAGACGGTGCCAGGTGTATCGAGAATGGGGGGCTTTAAGGGATTGGTATAGCCGGACATGAACAGGACTCGAAGGCCGGGCCAGGTACGCCGTAGCCGCTCCGCCAGCTCGGGGCCGGACAGATTCGGCATCATCACGTCGGTCACCAAGACCTGAATCGGTTCAGACAACGAGGCCACGACCCGCAAGGCGTCTTTGCCATCTACCGCTTCGATCACCCGGTACCCGTACCCCGTCAATGCCTGGGCGACGAGCGCGCGAACCGAGTCATGATCCTCGACGAGGAGCAACGTTTCAGAGCCGGTCATACGTCGAGTGTCCTGCGGTGCTTTAGCCGGGGCCTGGACCGAGGCCGCCATCAGGCGCGGGTAATAGCAAGCGAACGTGCTTCCACGACCGAGCGCGCTGTTGACAAAGATGTAGCCGTGGCTTTGCTTGATGATTCCGTAGACCGTCGACAGCCCCAGGCCCGTGCCGTGACCCACCTCTTTGGTCGTAAAGAATGGCTCGTACAGATGCGAGAGCGTGTCAGGACTCATTCCCTGGCCGTTGTCGAAAACGCTCACCTCCACATAGTCACTCTGCGGCATAACCCCATTAGGATCCGGCTGCTCCGGCGTCACTGAAAAATTGCGCGTGGTGATCGTCACAGTGCCTCCCTGCAGCATCGCGTCGTGGGCATTGACCACCAGATTCATTATGACCTGGTCGAGTTGTCCCTTGTCGCCGGAGATCGGCCAGAGATCCGGCGCAAGGTCCATCGTCAGCGCGATACGGTCGCCCAGCAGCCGCCTAAGCATTGAGCTGATCTCCTGCAGCGATTCGTTGAGGTTGAGCTGCTGCGGGATAAAGATCTGCTTGCGGCTAAAGGCGAGCAATTGCTTGGTCAGCTCTGCGGCCCGTTCTCCGGCATGCAAGGTCTCGACCACCAGCGCATACCGGTGGTCCTCCGGAGACAGTTGGTCGATGAGCAACGTGCTGTACCCGTTGATGACGGTGAGCAGATTGTTGAAGTCGTGCGCCACCCCGGCCGCCAGACGGCCGACCGCCTCGATCTTTTGCACCTGCCTGAATTGGACCTCCAGCTGTTTGTGCGTTGTAATATCGATCAGGGCGGTGCGCACAAGGGTCTCGTCCCCTACGTGATTGTGAATGGCCACACTTTCGAGCCTCACCGAAATAGCGGCGCCGTCTGGCCGTATGAGGTCCAGGTCGCAGGTCTGCCTGTTGGGTGACTGCAACAACGCGCGAACATGACGGCGGTACTCCGCCTGACCTCCATCCGGAATATACGCTATCAACAGTTTTCCGATCAGATCGTTTCGCGTCACACCGAGCAGGGTGCAGGCCGGCAGATTCGCTTCCAGGATCTTCCCCTGGGAATTGACAGTCAGGTAGCCGGTCGGCGCGCTGTCATACAGTTCGACATATCGGTCACGGGCTGCTTCGAGTTCCACCTGGGTTCGGCGCAGCTCCTCGTTCTGCATCTCGAGTTGGATCTCATGGATCTGCAAGGCATGCACGAGATGTTGCACGTCCCTGACCGGCATGGCCGCAATGTCCTGCCTGGTCGCCTGCAGCAACGTTTTCGCCTGCGTGTGGAGCCACGTATTCTTGCTGGGTCCGTCAGGTTTCTTCTCCATCAGATTGTCCTTCTTAAGAATGCCCGTCTCGCGGCTGACGGGGGTAATTGGATCGAGGTCCCGAACTTTTCAGCCTTCAGCCGATTCCATAGCCTTCCCCTCAGGCCCCCGCACCTCTTCCATCGCCAAGAGGATCTGGCCTGGTTTCGTCGATTCCTGCTGTATGATGCGGCCATTGAGCGCGAAGACCTTTCGTCCGATCTTCGGAAACGTCTTGTCCATGATGAAGTCCTGGAACGACCTGTGTTTCGGCAGCACCTCACCCAGCACACGGCGTAATTCTGGAATGTCCCAGGATCCGTGACAGAGGTGGTAGAGGGGCTGCCGCTCGACCTCGAGCGGCGTCACCAGAAAGGTCCGGTAGAAGGTCAGGTTCGCCGTCACCACGTAGCCCTGCTCGTCCAGCACCAGCAGGGGTTCACGCACCGTGTCCACTATGCCGGAGGCCAGGCTGTACGCGCCTTCGACGACCTCATTCGCGGCTTTCATCGTGGAGATGTCCAGAAACGTCAGCACGAGCCCATCGATGGTGCGTCTGGCGGTCCGATAGGGCATGATCCGCATGAGAAACCAGCCCCCGTCGGTGGCCTGGACTTCCCGTTCCCTGACGACGAGCGTCTCGAACACCTCCTGCGCATCGTCCATCATCCGGGTATCCGTCAACTTCGAGGCGATGGCCGCCAGCGGGCGCCCGATATCGACGGCGGTCAGGTGACTCACCCGCTTCGTCTCTGAAGTGAACCGCCTGATATGCAGGTCGTTGTCCAGAAAAATGGTGGCGACTTCCGTGCTGTTCAGGAGATTCTGCAAATCGTCGTGCGCTTCCGCGAGCGCGTCGAGCTTACCCCGGAGTTCGGCGTTCACCGTGATGAGTTCCTCATTGAGTGATTGCAGTTCCTCCTTCGAGGTCTCCAGTTCTTCATTCATGCTTTGCAACTCTTCGTTGGTGGATTGCAGTTCTTCGTTGGTGGACTTCAATTCCTCGTTGGAGATTTGCAGCTCCTCCACCGTCTGTTTCAATCGCTGCTTGGTGAACTCCAGTTCCCGTAAGATCGCGGACTCCCCTTTCTTCAGCGGCACACCCGCGCGCGTCGAGGCCTTCGCTCCGGAAGGCCTGTCCGTCTGCCCATGGTTGAACGTGACCAGGAACAACCCCTGGAGGGACTCCGGCTCGATAAGGCGACTGACGGTCAGGTCGACCAGGATGACGTGGCCAAAGGCTCTGACTCGTATGTCGCGGCGCACGACATCGCTCTCCTCGCGCGCCGTCTGATGGAGCGCCTGGGCCAAATCATGCCGCAGTCCTTCCCGCGCCATCTCAATCAGCTGGTTGGTCGGCGATCCTGGCGGCGGTTGAAGATAGTCGCCGGTCTGCCCGTAAATGTAGACGACCTCGCCCCGGCTGTTGACGACGACCGCCGCCGGCGCGTAGCGCGAGACCAACAGCTCCTGGATCTGATGGGGAATCGAAACCGGGCTGGTCGTTTGGAGGGGCGCCTTGAGCATCTGGGGGATCTCGGTCGTCGGTGTCATCAATCCTGCCGGAAACATCTTTAGATTCATCAGGGTGCTGAGCTCACCCGTCCTGAGAAAGAGCTTCCATTTCCGGTCCATGATGCTGAAGAAATGTTCAAACCTGCTGACCGATTCGGATGTGCCAAGGAACAGGATGCCGTTCGGTTTCATGGCGTAATGGAACAGCGGCAGGAGTTGGTGTTGGGCCTGCGCGTTCAGATAGATCAGGAGGTTGCGGCACGACAAGAGGTCCAGCTTTGTGAAGGGCGCATCGGTCAAGACATTATGCACGGCAAATACGACAAGATCACGAATCTCTTTATTGATCCGGTAATGGCTGTTTTCCTTGGTGAAGAATTGCACCAGGCGGCTCGGGGTGAGATCGCCGGCAATGCCGACTGGATAGAGGCCGGCCCGCGCCACCTCTATGGCCTTCCTGTCGAGATCCGACGCAAAAATCTGGATGGTGTAGTGGAGCTTCTGCTGCGTCAGGTATTCGCGCATGAGGATGGCCAGCGAATAGGCTTCTTCTCCGGTGGAACAGCCGGCTACCCATATTCGCAGGGCCGTACCCTCGGGCTTGTCCTGAAAGAGCCCTGGGAATCCCTTGTGCGCGAGGGCCTCAAAGGCCTCAGGATCCCGAAAGAAACTGGTGACCCCGATGAGCAGATCCTGGAACAACGCATCCCTTTCATGCTGATCTTCCAGCAGATATCGGCGATAGTGGTTCAGGCTCTCGATCTGGTGCACATGCATCCGGCGTTCGATGCGCCGGTAAATCGTACTTTCTTTATAGAGCGAAAAATCATTCCTGGTTCGTTCGCGCAAGAGGATGAAGATTTTCTTCAATGTCTGAGAGGTCGTGGTTTCGTGAGTCGGCAGAACCGGCTTCGTCAGGGTCTTCGCATAATCGAGCAACAGCTCCGACATCTGGTCCGATGGTTTGACCACATCGACCACCTCTGCGGTGATGGCGTTGCACGGCATTCCCGGGTACTTGGCCGACTCCGGAGCCTGCGCGATCGTCATGCCGGACTCGGTCTTGATCGCGCGCAAGCCCACAGTGCCGTCGCTGCCGGTTCCGGAGAGGATGATGCCGACCGCGTTCTGCTTCTGATCTCCCGCCAACGAACGGAGGAAATAATCGATGGGCAGCGGCACCCGCTCCTCTGTGGGAGGCTCCATGAGGTGCAGGATGCCGTGCAGGATCGCCAAATTGGTGCCGCCCACCGACACGTAGACGTGATCGGGTTCCACCCGCATGCCGTCCTTCACTTCTATCACCGGCATCGCCGTGCATTTGCTGAGCAGACCGGGCAGGAGGCTGACATCGCCGGCGTACTGGTGCGAGACCACCACGAAGGCCATCCCGTGGCTGGGCGCCATATGGCGGAAGAACTCTTCCATGGCCTCCAACCCACCGGCGGAGGCGCCGATCCCGACGATCAGAAAATTGGGCGGCCCTGGCGAGACGGGAGAGCTGAGGGGTGCAGCAAGGAGGGGCGGTCGCTTCGATCGACGTTTGGATTGAGCGCGCGCGATCTTCGCGTCTTTCTTGGGAGGGGTCGACTTTTTGAGACGTTGTTGTCTGGAATCCATAGAATATATTTGTTTTCGTATGGATCGAGAGAGGAATGCTACGTTTACCCTAGAGTACTGATTGAGAGAATGCAATGGGGCCGAAAGGCCTCACGCAGGCAGGAGGCTGAAGGCGTTTGCCGGCGCGGAGAAGGCCGGAGCACAGTCAGGTTGAGGCTGCGAGAGAACCTGGCTGTCGTATCTGAGATTCAGGCTGGCACGAACGGCAGGACGGAGACATGAATGGAGGTCGACCAGATCCTTTGCCGTCATTTTCAGGGCGGCGGCAGCATCGGGCACTTTTGTCGGATCGTCCCACAAGATGGGGGCGCAGCCCTCGGGCGAAATGACCGAATAGACCCCATGCGCCAACATGAGGACGCGCTCTCAGACGCCCAATGCGAGCGCCCCGCCGCTGCCGCCTTCACCGATGACGATGGAAATAATCGGCACGGTAGGGGCTCATTGCGCAAGGACAAGGCGGTCGAGGGAACAACAGGTCCAGACTTTCGTCGACTTTCTCCCTCTGAACCGTCAAAATCCGTACCATCTGCTAAACTTATCTGAGGAGAGGCGCTACGACCTAGACACACAGAGGGGTATTACGATGTGGTTTCGTCATGGATCCTGGCTCTTGCTGACGGGGATGCTTGGGGGATGTGCAATGGTGAATGGTTTACCGCCGCCGAGCTCTGCGCCGATATTTCAAGCCGACGCGAACGACACCGTACTTGTGCAAGCCGTACAGCGAGAACACGACATGCTGCTGACCACCTGTGCACAACGTCAGTCCTGCGATCAGGTCCATTTCACACGGGCGATGATCGCGTTATTCCAGAATGGAGAGGTGGCAACGGCCTCCTTTCAGCAGGCGATTGCCGTTGCGCCGAATGGTCCATTCGCGGATTCAAGCGCGCTCTGGGTTCGGTTTCTTACCAACCGGACCTCCCACCCCACTCCCGCCGACGAGCCCAATGGTCCGTTCGCGGTGATGAAGGGGCTGGTGCGCACATGGTTGGGACAACAGCGTACGGCAAGTGCGGCTGCCACATTGCGGGCTGTGGACACTGCCAACAATCCAAAGCTCGCAGTCCACACTCTTCAGCGGCAGATTCGTGATCGCGATAAACGGATCGCGGAATTAACGGATCAGCTCAGTACCCTCAAGCAGATCGATTCGGACGTGCGTAGGCTCAATAGGCTGAATCTGCCGAGGGCTCCATCCAAATGAAGCTCCCCGCAGCAGTCTACTCCGCCGAAGTAGTCACTTCGGCTACGAAGGCTGGAAGCTGCGGGGTATCCTGCGAAATTCTCCGACCCGTCGGCCAGAGCCTTTGAGCGGCGTGCCGAAGCCACCACCCTCCTTCGCCAAGGCTACGGAGCTCCAGCGCTTCCGACTTCCGAACAACTCTCGTTGAGGCTCTGAGGGATGCGAGAACGCCGTTTGGGGAAGGGCGCGTCTCGGCGCGCCGGGGTGGGCGGGTGAGAAGGGCGACTTTTTCAGCATCCTGCCAGACTGTCACTCGTCGAGGCTCGGGCGAAGAAGGAAAGATCCATAGACCATAGCGAACAGGAGATAGGCTCCGCTCCAACTCCCTGCCGCCACACCCAATACGAGATTGGTCGGGAGACCCGTCATTGGCCCGAACACCCTCAGCGCGGAACCCACATTGACCAGGATATAGATGAGGACCGTCAGAGGGCCTGCGTGCCGGGCGCGTCCCGTATGGCCCAGGCTGGCACGGGTCATCACCGCCAGAGTCATGGCGCCCACCGCGCCGCTCGTAAACGCATGCACCGCATCCTCTTGCGCCAGACCGATTCCAAGAATCGAGCCTCCTAGTATGAACAGTGACAAGGCGAACCAGCCATATCCAATGTGCAGGATCAGCACCAACGGCTCACGCCATGTGACCCAACCATACCAGCGTACCAGTCGACCCAAATTGGCCACCCCGGCAATTGCGAACAGCCATCCTGTCACCATGGAGTCGGGCTGAATAATCCAGGATAGAACGGCGAATCCTACAAGCGCGATCGATAGGCCATCGTAGCGCGAAAATGAAGCTGGCTGTTCTGCCCTGCCGGCGTTCGTCAGGAGTTCGCCGGTAAAGGTGGGGATGAGGCGCCCACCGATCAGCGTCAGCAACATCATGACCATCGCGAGCGCCATGCGTTCAGGGCGATCCGTCTCCACCCCACTCAGGGTCAGCACGTGATACAGGATGTTGGCGCCGGCCAGCAGACTCACCAACACCCCCATTGGCGCACGGTCCCAACTTTTCGATATCGCAATTTCTCGCCAGACGAGCCCTGCCACCGCGACAAGAAACCCCGCATCGACGATGGAGGACACCAGCGGCGTGAACCATGGCATGGCGATCAACAGACGTCCGGCCAGCCACAGGATAGAGAGCAGCATTAACTCATACCCTCGAATCGGCGGACGATCGGTCCAGTTGGGAATGGCCGTGAGCAAAAACCCTGTGATCACTGCGGGGAGAAAACCGAAGACCATCTCATGCACATGCCAATCCCGCGCCGGATAGAGAAAGGTTGAGTCACCGACTCCGGCAAGGACAAGAATCCAGACAGGAACCGCCACACCGGCAAACAGCGCGGCGCCAAGAAAAAACGGTCTGAACCCATATGAAAAGAGCGCAGGCCCCTGATAGCTGGGGCTTGCGTTCGCCTGGTCAGTCATCGATGCGGTCCTCAATGCTCAACAAATGGGAAGCCCGGCGGTGATGAATGTGTCTTCCCTCGACAAGCGGCTCCTCATTTCGGAGGCATCCCGAATCGGTAAGAAAGGCTCACTCGGTGGATTTCCTGCCAAGCTACGTGCTGCTAGCAACCCTGTCAACAGGTGGTTGATCACACAGTATGTTGACCGACTGAGCGGCCATCCCATCCACCTTCGTCGTAAAGGCTCAACACCCTCTCGCAATGATCACCGTGTTCCCGTTCATGTAAAACGGGATGTCTCTCCGTTCGATTCTACCCATCCGACATCGCCTCACTATACATCCAGAGAGAGGAGGAACTGCATGAGTACGGCAAAAGCGGGATTCCCGGATGGAGTGGTCACCATTGTGCCAGGATTCGGAGAGATTGCCGGCGCGGCGCTGACATCGCACCCTGACGTGGATACGGTGGCGGGCAGGGAATCTCAAAAAAGTCTCGCTGAAGCTCGGTGGAAAGTCATCCAACATCGTCTGTAGCGACACCGATGTAGAGGCGCCGCGAGATGGCCACGACGCGCTGGGACTGTACACCGAGGTGAAAGCCGTCACCGTACGGCTGTGAACGATCGCAGAGGAGTGCACTGTTTGGAGTGCAAGACCTGAAGCCATATCTGATATATTGAACAGGAAACCTCCTGTGGTATGGTCGCTGATTCTTCGTGACGTTGGTGTGATACGCGATGAACCCTTCCCCCTCTACGAACGTGGCTACTCCACCCTCCAGGCTACGGCTCTTAGTCCTTTCGGAGGTTGACGACTGGGATTTTGGCCGGCAAGTGAAAGCGAGCGGTCATGAGATTGTCGCGTGGGCTCGCCCTATCTGGAAGCGACACTCAAAGTCTGACGGTCTTGGGTATACGATCAGGACCTTCGTCAGAGCGATGTTGTGCCGATCTAAACCGATACGGATGATGACGCCGAAGTTCAATGCCTGGAGATGGCTTGATAAGGAAAAGATCCTGCGCATCACCTCCCCCAACGTGAACTCTCCCACATTTGTTGAATATGTACGGGGCTTGAACGTCGATCTTATCGTGGTCTTTTTCTTCCCTCAGATTTTAAAGACGGCACTGCTCCACACTCCTCGGTTAGGCGTCTTGAATTGCCACCCTTCATTGCTCCCTCGTTATGGAGGACCGCATCCGGCATTTTGGATGATCAAGAATGGAGAATCGCTTGCGGGGCTCACCGTACATGTGATGACGGAAAATATCGATGCGGGAGATATTGTCGCCCACCAAGAACTGATGATCGGCGAGCATGAAACTGCAGGGCAATTGACGCAGCGACAACACCATGCAGCCGCGGCGCTCCTGACAGAAGCCGTCAATGCCATGGCGCAAGGAGCCCTCACTCCCAAGCCGCAACATATGGCGGAACGTACCTATTTTGGAAAGAAGAAAGCCGCCGACACGATTCCTGATTGGAACGGGTCCGCGAAACACATTGCCAATCTCTGGCGCGCGCTGCAACCGTATGAACCTCTCATCGCCTGTCTCAACGGGACCACCATCAAGATTTACGATGCGCAGCCTCAAGAGGGGCCTCCGTCAGGGAGAGCTCCTGGAGAAATCATCTCCAAGCAATCGGGGAAGCTCCTTGTACAAACCGGCAACGGGTATTTCGAGATACGATCCTATGAAATCGTCCCGTTTCACGGTTGGATCAATCGTATCCTACAAGCGTTCCTGCTGCCTGTCGGCAGCCGTTTTGATCGTGCTCCGTCAGCCATAGAGCTCGCCTCGTGAGCATGGTGTGCACACCAGACGGAATGACCTATTGACCTTCGCCTATGTGTGACCCCGAAGAAATATCTCGCCACCTGACGTTGGTTGGTCGTTCGTCGGGAAGAAGTCTTCTCACCCGCTGTAGGATTTTGATGGCCTTTCTCTTGGTCGTCATGATGCCTGTGACGACGGCGATATCGGTGGTGCGGGCTGAAGATGCGTCACGTATCCCGATGTCATTGATACAGATGAACCAGGCACCACCAAAAGGGCCGTTCCTGGGAGGCTCACAGATCGTGCGCCCTTCGTCGAAGGAGCGAGAAGCGATCTACCAATTGCTCGCGCTCAAACCACGCCCCAAAACGCTGAAGGCTGCTGATATGAAATTCCTGCAGGGTCTGCGCGACAAGCCATCATGGTTTGTGTTCGAGCAACAAATGGTACATGAAATATGGGCAGAGGTGAACGGGAGGGAGTGGCGTGACACTGAGTGACTGCCGCTTCCTACGAATGAACCATCACGCGAGCCGACTGTGCGAGAAGGCTCAATCTTGCCGCACTGACACCGCCCTCCATGTCACGACAATGAAGTGGGTCGTCTACATCCTGGAGTGTTCGGACAGCAGCCTGTACACCGGCATGACCAATGATCTGGAGAGGCGACTGGAAGCGCACAGGTCTGGCCGAGGCGCAAAATACACGAAATACCGAAGCCCGTTGAGGGTGCGATATGTTGAATATCGACGGACCAAAAGCGCGGCACTCACACGTGAGGCCGCGATCAAATCCCTCGCCCGATCAGAAAAACTGACACTCATCGCCGCTCAGCCCCCACCGAGTTCCACGGCCAGTCCTTTCGTTTTTCTGTGCGGGCAGCGAGACGCACAACCACTGCTCGCGCGCGACCAATCGAATCAGTCATAAACCGTGATGGTATTCCTAGGGACGGGAAAGAAGCTGCGCAGACCGGCAGTCTCATCCATGTCGGGTTGCAAGACCCGACTCCCTATCTACGAAAAAGGCTTCTCCATCGCGTTCGCGGCCGCCAGCTGGACGGCAGGCAAGAGAGTCTTTCCCACCATGCCGATGTGGCGGAACAGCCCATTTTGGAATTGATCATCCGTTCCCTACGCTTCAATTATTGCGAACCGTGAACGTAATTGTCTGACTCCCACCGACGGCCCCGCCTCCCCCTACCGCGGCAAAGGGTGTCGCGGTGAGGGTATGGGTTCCGGCGCTTAAGCCGAATGGATTGTAATCACCAGCAGGGCTATCTCCGGCGAGCGCGTAGGGAGCAATATTCTCCGTTTGAATGGATAACGTGTCATCATAGTCAAAAATCACGCTTCCAACTCCGCCCGTCACCACCGCTCTGATGGATAACTCAGGTGGAAGCTCGGACAGCACCAACGTATCTCCGTGAAGCACCGGACGAATGTCGGTGTTCGAAGCCGCATTCACGAGAGTAAAACCTGTCACGAATGCGTTAGCGCTCGTGACCTCGACCGCACCCATATCGCACCGACCTCCACCTTGTGGCCTCGGCACCCCACGCTGATCTCGTACCTCGCAACCGTCGGCGGCAGGGGGCGGAAACTGGTAGCCTGCCTCAAGAACAGGACTATTCGCCGCGGGAAGATGCGTCTGCGTGGGACCTCCATTGTTCCCTAATGGTCCCAGGAGAGGATCGACATTCAGCAGAAAGGTCGACACGAACGAAGGAATGGTGCATTCGTTGGTGTCCCCGATCAGGTTGTACTTGCTGTCGCCGCTGACCTGTCCCACGCAATCGTTGGGCCCAAGTCCGCCGTGATTTCCGGCGATGATACTGTTTTTCACCACGGTGGTCTTGCCATTTCCGATTTGGATGCCGCCACCACGGAAGCTCCCCGCATCATTCCCCACGCCGGTGTTATTCGTAATGGTCACGTTATACAGCACGGCAAATCCCTCTTGGGAGATTCCTCCGACCCCCGCCTCAGGTGAATGGGCGATGTTGCCACTGACGGTCACATTGCGAAGATTCATCTGTCCTGAATTGCGGACCCCTCCAGCTCGATTTGAATTATTATTCGCAATCGTCGAGTCATACACCCACAGTTCACCTTGATTCCAAATGCCTCCGCCAAACGCACCGGTGGCGAAATTGTCGATAATCGCACTCTTCCGCATTGTGAGCTTCGCACCATCAAGAACGTAAAGACCGCCGCCACCCGTCATGACCTCGTTCTGTCGAATGACTAGGTTAGTAAACTCAGACGTACCAGCATCGACTCGGATCCCTCCCCCTCCTGAACTTTTGCCTCCTTGCACCGTCACGTTATTCAGTTCGAGGCCCTCGCTTTGGACGTACAACACAATATCGGCATGGTTGCCGTCAATGATCGTGCTCGCTGCACCGGCACCCTGAATCTTGACGCCGTCCGTGATTGCAAGACGCCCTCCACCCGCTGCCGCCGGAAGGGTGAGCTGATAGAGTCCGCTGGGGACTTCGATCGTATCTTTCCACACCGAGGCATTCGATTCCATCACGGCAGCGCGCAGCGTACAGAGGCCGCCCGGCGCTCCAGCCTCCGTTCCAGGAGGAACCGCCCGCGCACATGTGCAATCACCGGGATTCGCATCCGGCGCATCCACCAGACTATTGACTCGATACGTCATGCATCCGCTCGTGACGAGCGACAGAAGAACCACCAGTGATGTCACAGCCCGGACGAGGAACCACTGCGATTGTATGGTCGGCAACAATGGGGTCATCGGTAACCTCCTATGAACACATACCAAGGCCCTATCGGGAATGCTGTTACACGGCAACGGTTTTCACATTGTCTCGTCGATGAAATCATAACCAGCTCGCTCCAGTGCTCGCTGGACAGCGGGCATCACGGCGGGGCTATCAGAGCAGGGCAGCACAGCCAACTCCGGTGCAGCCTGAAGTTTAGTCAGAAGCTGCGCCGCTTCTGAGCCAGCCAGTTCGTCGCAAGTTTCATACAGGCCCCCCGGACCTTCCTCTATAGTGTTGTGGACCTTGAGCACAGCACAGATCGTCGCAATGACAGCGGCCGAGGGAGGCGGCATGAGCAACGACGCGATGGCCCCATGATCCAGCCGAAGCTTGGCCGCGATGGGAAGTGGCTCCCCGCCTCGCAGCCGCTGAGCGGCTGGCAGAAGAATTTTTTCTTCCATGCCGATGTGGCGGAGCAGCCCGGCTCGAAATTGGTCATACGCTCTCTGGTCAACAGAGCCCGCCTGCGCCACAGCCGATTGCAGCAGCGCTTCCAGTCGCCCGTGGTCTTTCACAAGAAAGTCTGTGATAGGCTCAGCCTTTTGGTTCTCTCCAGATTTCATCCGTTACCTCCGATTATGCTTTTGATGCAATTGACATCACCACGCGCGGACGAGGCGATGAGAATTTTCGGCAGCTTACACCCCCGCTAAGGAAGCCGGCGATAGACATCCCTTCGATGCCGGACAT
>JBBRRK010000021.1:0-28307 GCA_038200765.1 Nitrospirales bacterium | reverse complement strand
CAGCATGAGTTATAACGGGAAGAATTTTCAATGAAGGTTTTATTAACTGGAGCTAGCGGCAATTTCGGGCATGAGTTTCTTGAGCGGGCAGATTTCGATGTTGTTCAACTTAATCGTGATGATTGGGATGACCTGGGGGCGAAATTGGCGCTCGGTGTCGATGTGGTTATTCATGCGGCAGGGGATCTTCGTACTCGCGCGGCAGCTTCACCAGTGAAATTGTTTGACTCCAATATCATTACAACAGCTCGCTTGCTTGAGGCTGTGCGAGAGTACCGGGTCCCTCGTTTAATTTTCCTCAGTAGTTGTGCCGTATATGGGGAAGATATGCGCACCAATGAAGAGAGTAAGTGTTGTCCGACCAGTATAAATGGAATCGGCAAGTTACTAAGTGAGAAGGTGATTGCTGAATTTTGTACGGAGAATAAGATCAAGTACGAAGTACTGCGGATTTTTAATATGTATGGGGGGAAGGATCACTTCTCTGTTTTTAGCCACATGAAACGAGCGTTAGAAAATGGCGTACCATTTACTTTGAATAACAGGGGAATAGCGCAGCGGGATTTTATTCATGTGTCAGATGTCGTAAGAGTTGTTTTGTCATTACTGAGCGAGAACGTTCCCTATACACATCTCAACATTGGCACCGGCATTGCCACGAAAATATCGGCCTTGGTTGAATTGGTTGGCAAGCGATTTTCTGATCTGTCTATTCGGAATGCCCAGATAGAGGAGGCTGAGTATTCGCGGGCAGATATTACTCGACTCCGCGGACTTGCAGATGATGATTTTGTGCGCATCGAAGAATATCTGAGAAATGACTTTATGCCGGACAAAGTATGACAAAAGCAGACCCACTCATTCGGATTTTTGCCAGCAGCATCACCGACAAGTCAGCAGGTTTTTCTTGAGACTCGTGTTGCCCGCCTCTGGCATAGAAGGCGCTGTTCGTAAGCATGACGTTGCGGCGCAAGGACCCAAGGTAGCAAAGAAAAGCACCGCCTTCTTCACGGCCGCCCACACGACCATTTTTCCGAACCCGCTCTTGGTATGGGGGATAGCATTTATCTACGCCGTTGTTCTAGGTCTCACACTCCAGAAGCTTATACTGCCGTTAATGCCGTCGCTGCACGCTGAACACGGCCTGTTACAACAAGACGCAATTCATTTTCACACCGTCGCTGTGCTACTCGCCGAGCGTATTCAGACCATAGGCTGGTCAGAGTGGAAGTTGTTTCCGGGAAGCGGAGGGACCGGGAACGTTGGATTGCTGGCGGCGCTGTATGCGTTGCTTGGTCCCAACCCGGCATGGTTCATCCCTTTTGCCGCGGCGGCGCATGCGACGGGGGCGACGGTGATTTACTTGCTCGGACCGTTGCTATGGCCCGGACGCGTGGGCCGGTTGGGCGGGTTAGTGGCGGCTACGCTGTTTGTTGTCTTCCCGTCGGCACTGCTTGCGTATGGACAGAACTACAAAGATGCCTTTTCGATCGCCGGCACACTGATTATCGTGTACGTCTGGCTGGGCGCCTTGGCCTCTCCCGGTGTGTCTGCGCGTTGGGGGCGGTTATTGACGGCGATGGTGATCGGGATTGCCTTGGTGTGGTGCGTGCGCCCGTACCTGCTCTTAGTGCTAACGGGTGGTCTTACGTTAACCCTTGTTATTGTTGCAGCCCTTGCCGTCATTCGTCGCCGATTCATTAGCGAATGGAAGGCAATGGTATTTGGGGCGGCTTGCCTTGTGCTGATATCAGCCGCGGCTGTTTGGTTGCCGAAAGAGCGCGATGAAAATTTCAACATCGAGACGACCACGGCTGCGTATATGTCCAAGCTAAGCGCGACCGATAAATTCAAAGACTGGCAGTGGAAATCGTCCGAGTGGGTTCCTGTGCCAATTGATAAAACGCTTCAGCGGATGTCGATCGTTCGTATGGGACTCGCGGCCCATGGCGACTTAGTTGGCGCCGGCTCGCAGATTGATGCCGGTTATTTGCCTGACAGTGCGTTGACCGCAATTGCGTACGTGCCGAGAGCCGCAATGGTCGGATTGTTTGCACCGTTTCCCTCGACATGGACGGAAAAAATGAGTCTGATTCGCGTCGTGGGCGCCATGGAAACGATGCTGTGGTACTTGCTAGTCCCAGGAGTGATCTTGGCTTTGGTACTGCGTCCGAGTCCGGCGATGTTTATCGGCATGATCCTGTGTGGCATCATGATCACCTTCTACAGCTATGTCCAGCCTAATGTCGGTTCACTCTATCGTGTTCGTGCCGGACCGTTTTCCTTCTTCATTCTTTGCGGGGCGATCGGATGGGCGCGTGTCGCGCTGAAGCTTCTTTCAGTTGCGCGACGGCGAGGCCTGAATGATTCGCCACGGGGCGCGAGAACCCGTGAAGCTCCGGGAGTACCCACAATTAGCGATGTTTCGGCCTATGGAATTACCGTGGTTCTTCTCACCGCTGTAGGATACTTCGGGTTTTTTGTGCGTGACCTTCTGCTGGTCAGGATATATGGGATGGGTGGACAGTTGGACGGGTTTTTCTCGGCTTCAATGATTCCGATGTTTCTCGTGACCGTCCTTGTTTTGCCGTTGGCGGATGCAATGATGGCACCGATCATTAAAGCAGGAGGCGGCTGCGTCACCGGAGACGTCGTGAAACTCGCCAGATCGTTAATATCCTTTGCCTGCGTGATAGTGATCGCGGCTGCGGTCGGCTTGATGCTGGTGGCTGACTGGGTGGTGCCACTGTTCGTCCCCGGCGGAACGCTTGAGCAACTGAATGATACGGTAGCGATGTTGCGATGGTTTTCTCTAGTGCTTGCGTTGTCTGCCTGGACGGTTGTAGGCAACGGCGTATTGAATGCGGTGCATCGTCCGCTGGCAGCAGCCACTGCTCAGCTTTGTGTCCCGGTTGTGGCGATTGCGTTTATTATGGTGTTCACCGAAACGATAGGACTGCGTTCCGCCATAATGGGCATGGTCGTAGGGACATTTGCCAATGTGGTGGTCGTGGCGTATTCCACTCGCAGTGCCGGTGTAAAAATGATACCGGTATTTCCCGGTAGATGGTTCGACATGCCGTTGGTGTACCGGAACTACGCGTTGCTGGCGCTGGCGGCTTTGCTGATTGGTTTGACTATACCGATTAATTATGCCTTTGCGGCCGGGCTTGAGCCAGGAGCGGTGACGGCGTGGGCACTCGGCGGAAAGCTCGTGCAACTGTTGACGGGCTTGGCTGCGGTCGCCTCGGCTGCAGTGCTTACTCCTCACTTCGGCAGGCTGATGGCGCTCGGACGATCCTCGCAGCTGGTTAGCGATGTCTATTTCATATTGATAATTGGCACCTGGGTTTCGATTTTTGGCGCCCTCGTCATTTTTGCGTTTTCCGAGCCTATCGTAGTGGCGGTTTTTCAAGGTGACGAAGTCAGCGAATTGCAGGCACGGCACCTCGCGGCCATTCTGCGCTTGGGCAGTTTGCAGATGCCATTTATCGTCGTCATTACGTTGATCATTAAGTTCGCCGCCGTTTCCAGATTGTCGTTGAGGGCGGTCGTTGCAGTGGGATTGGGCCTTGCAGTCAATGTTATGCTCAATATCCTGTTGGTGCCGTATTATGGGGTATATGGAATTGCTATTGCGACCGTGGGTGCGTCTGCCATTTCGGCGATATATCTGATCATCGTGATGCGTAAACATTGTGGCCTGAATTGGGCGCAAGTCTTGCTGCTTAAGGGAAGCTGGCTCATCATGCTGGGGCTTAGCGTTGGCTTGTACTATCGAAGCAGTGCTGCCGCTACCGGAGCGGTCGTCGTGATGTTGATTTTGCTGTCGGCTCAATGGCGATCGTGGCAGCAGGTGGGTGTCAGCGCTTGATCAGCTCGTGACATTGCGCAGGTCAACGCGACCTATTGAGGCACCGCATGTCAAGACCAAAAGGTTCGCGCTCGACAACGAGTTGATCTGAAAATAGTGTGGACGAGATCACGCAACGTGGAGGCCGATCTACTACAGGTCGAGAACCTTCGAGTCCCGGTAGACACCGCCTAGTGGCATGGCGTTTTCCTGTTCCGGGCTATCACTAAAGTAACAATCTCTACCAATATGGTCGTTATGCTCATTTTAGTCTGTAAATGGACCGAAATCAATGTGCTCAGACCGCTAGGGCGTGTTTCTGAAGTTGGCAGTGCTAAGTGTTGACTGTGTGGACGCGACGAAAGAAGATCATATTCGTTGCCGCGACGTATCTTGCCCTCGTTGCGCTTTTGACCGTCAGCTTCATCTACGCAGGCTCTCTTCTTGTTGTCGAGGTACCGCCGCAACGCGCCGATGTTGGACTTGTCCTTGCCGGTCACTTTGGCCGTGCCTTGTATGCAGCCGATTTGTATCACCAGGGGTTCATCCCCAGAATATGGATTTCTCGGCCTGAGCGTGAAAAATACTTGGTGCAATTAGATTCCATCGGGGTACCGTACCCGCGCCAGGAAGAGATCAGTCGCGCTGTCTTGTTGAAAAAAGGTGTCCCTGATGACCGTATCGAAGTGATCGGCGATGGGATGGTCAGTACCATCGCTGAAGCGAGATTTGTGGCCGGTCTCCTTGAGAAGCAGCCGGAAATTCATTCATTACTGCTCATCACCAGCCGCTTTCATGTCCGCCGCGCACAGGCCATATTCGATCGAGTCGTCGTGTCCGCCTTTCCTGTTCACATTCTGACTGTCGGCAGCCCGTATGACGGGTTCATCGCTGATCAATGGTGGAAGGACCGGGATTCAGCAAGGGAAGTTCTTCTAGAGACTGCAAAGCTGCTTCTGTTCTGGACGAAAGAGGAGTTCTAGTACGATCAATGTCTCCGATAGGTCGGGTGCGAGTGTTGCACGTTTGTACGATCGCGCTTACGGCCCACGCGTTTATCGCGCCACTCGCAAAGTTTCTGCATCATCGCGGATATGAGGTGGCGATCGCCTGCTCAACCGGAGCTCAGCCGGATGCTCCGGATGACCTTCATTGCCGAGAAGTTTCTGGTGCGCGCATTCACCACGTCCCGATTGCAAGAACTGTAAGGCCGATCCAGGATATCGTGGCGATTGTTAAGTTGTGGGGATTGATTCGCAGGCTTCGGCCGCACATTGTTCATACCCAGACCTCCAAGGCTGGGGTGGTTGGCCGACTTGCTGCCCGCCTTGCGGGCACGCCGATAGTGATCCACACAGCTCATGCATTTCCCTTCCACACACATCTGCCTCCCGCGGTACGTTGGTGTTATATCGTCATTGAGCGAGGGATGGCTCGTCTCACCGATCTGATTATTGTGGATACGGAAAGTGTCCGCTCTGATGGATTAAGGGAGCATGTGGTGAATGCCCCTGAAAAGCTTGTCACGGTTTCGATGGGACTTGACCTGCAGAAGTTCTCGCCTTCGAAATCGGGACCTGGTAATCTTCGTGCGGCGCTGGGTGTGAGACCGCTGAGTCTGGTTGTCGGGACCGTTGCTCGTTTGGTTCCTGACAAAGGCATAGATTGCTTTCTTGAGATGGCGGCTCAGATCCTGGCAGTTCGAAAGGACGTGCAATTCTTCATTGTGGGTGACGGTCCGATTCGAGCCACCTTGCAGCAACGTGCCTGTGAGCTTGGGATTGCGCCACATGTCTTGTTTCTTGGATATCGAGACGATATCCGGGATCTAATGGAAGCCATGGATGTGTTTGTGCTGCCGACGAAGCGGGAAGGTTTTGGTGTTGTGTTTGCGGAAGCGATGGCGATGGGCAAAGCTACGGTCGGCAGCCGAATCGGGCCGGTGGCCGAAGTGGTTGAGGACGGTGTGACGGGCTATCTGGTACTCCCTGATGATGCGCAGGGCTTTGCTGAGCGGGTGCTGGGGTTGCTCGCGGATGAGAAGAAAAGACTGGATTTTGGTATGGCAGGCCGGCGGCGCGTCGAACAGTATTTTAACGAAACCCGCATGTGCGATTCCATTGAGGGGCACTACCGGCATTTGCTGGAAGCCAAGAAAGTATGTGTGTGAAAAGCAGAGTCTTACAGTTGGCTGTCAAGAATGTGTGCGATTGCTTGCTATCGATACTAATGTTAGGTCTACTCGCGCCTATGCTCCTCGGTATAGCGCTAGCGGTAATCCTTGAATCTGGAAGGCCTGCTATGTTTGTTCAGCCGAGGGTTGGGCGAGACGGTCGTTCTTTCAAGGTCTACAAATTCCGCACCATGGTCCAGGGTGCATCAGATAAGGGTTTGATGACGACGGTTGCTGTGAATGATGATCGAATCACCCGAGTCGGTGCATTTCTCCGCAAATGGAGCTTGGATGAACTCCCCCAACTCGTGAACGTTCTGAAGGGAGACATGAGCCTGGTTGGCCCACGCCCTACGCTAGAGTACCAAGTAAGTCAGTACACCGCCCGTCAGCGTCGCAGGCTTGAAGTAAAACCTGGTATTACAGGGTGGGCTCAGGTCAATGGACGTAATGCGTTACCCTGGGCTCGTCGAATCGAATTGGATATCTGGTACGTAGACAATTTCACCTTGTGTCTTGATGCTAAAATCTTGCTTCGTACCGTTGGAGTTTTTCTGCGTCGGGAAGGTCTGTACGGTCAGGGCGGAGTAAATGACGATTTTGGAACCAAGAGAAACCTCTGAATTCACAATGAAGATCGTTGTATACGGTGCCGGCGGGCACGCCAAAGTCGTGCTGGATGTGCTTGAAAAAGTTGGAACCGTCGCTATCGTCGGTCTCTTGGACGACAGTGCGGAACTTGCCGGTGACACTCGTTCGGGATACCGAGTGTTAGGCGGGAGCGCCCTGTTCCAGGGGCTGATTGAGGAGGGTGTGAAGGGTATGATCGTGGCACTCGGCGATAACTTGCGCCGTCGAGCGGTGTTTGATTTGGCTCGCGCCGCGGGGTTTGAGCTGGTTGCAGCCATTCACCCTTCAGCGTTTCTGGGTAGTCGCGTCAGAATTGGGGCCGGCAGTGTGCTTGTTGCAGGAGTTGTTGTGAACGTCGATGCGGAGATCGGTGACAATGTCATTGTGAATACGAGTGCGTCGGTGGACCACGATTGCCGGATAGGGGCGCATGTCCACCTCTCACCCGGCGTACGCCTCGCGGGGCGAGTGACGGTAGGGGAGTTCACGCATATTGGAATTGGTGCTGTTGTGCTGCCGAACCGTACTATTGGAAACCACTGTATTGTCGGAGCTGGTTCAGTCGTGCGAGAAGACGTGCCAGATGGGATGGTCGTAGCCGGGAATCCCGCGAGAATTATTAAACTGAATGAGGTAGCTCTTGGGGTCTGACGGAATGAAAATACCGCTGGCTCAGCCTGATCTGACCTGGCTAGAGCGAAAGGCTGTTCTGGATGTGCTCGAATCGACCTTTCTCAGCCTGGGGCCGAAGGTGCCTGAGTTCGAGCGGGCCATGGCACAATATATTGGTGTGAAGCATGCTATTGCAGTAAACAGTGGGACCAGCGGGCTGCATCTGATCGTGCGGGCCTTAGGCATTGGGCATAATGACGAGGTCATTACCACGCCATTCAGCTTTATTTCCTCGGCGAATTGTGTGTTGATGGAGAGTGCGCGCCCGGTGTTTGTCGATATCGACCCTGAGACGTACAATATCGATCCCGATAAAGTCGAAGCTGCCATTACGCCACGAACAAAGGCGATCCTTGGCGTGGATGTATTTGGCCGTTGTGCGGAGTGGGACCGTATCGGAGAAATCGCACGGCGGAGAGGATTGGCAGTTATTGAGGATTCATGCGAGGCCATTGGAGCCGAGGCCTTTGGAAAGATGGCGGGATCATTCGGTGATGCAGGGTGCCTGGCTTTTTACCCGAATAAACAAATGACAACGGGTGAGGGTGGGATGATTCTCACCGATCGGGACGATGTGGCTGCTCTGTGTCGGAGTATGCGCAATCAGGGGCGTGACGAAGGCGAAGGCTGGCTAGAACATGCGAGGCTAGGATTCAATTATCGGCTGAGCGACATCCACTGCGCCCTCGGGCTTGCTCAGTTATCGAGGATTGAGGACTTACTGGAAAAACGTGCCGCAGTAGCTGATCTCTATCGCGAGCGGCTCGGCCATCTTGACACCCTACTGCTACCAGTAACCCCGCGGCAGGGACGCCTTAGTTGGTTCGTGTATGTTGTGCGACTGGCTGATCGCTTTACCCGCGCGGATCGGGATCGGATTCTTCTTGCCTTGCGAGAAAACGGGATTGGCTGTAATAAATATTTTTCTCCCATCCATCTGCAACCATTTTATGTTGAGCTGTTTGGTTTTAAGCCGGGAGATTTTCCTGTTACCGAACGCATCTGTGAACGAACAATTGCGCTCCCGTTCTTTACGACCATTACACCGGACCAGGTCGCCCAAGTCGCTGATTGCCTCATGCAAGCGATATGTACCACTGAGACGCGCCAGTGAGATCATACGTCCTGAAAATGTTCACGTTTCTCTCCAGCCGATTTGGACATCGTCTGATTCGGCATCGCCTGTTGCTCGTGATTGGGACCCAGCTCGTGCTGATCATTGCGGCCAACCTCCTGGCATTTCTCCTCCGTTTTGATGGGGACATTCCCTCCGATCATGCAGGACTGTTTCTACGGGGCCTCCCTCTCGTCTTGGCCATCTACGTTGTTGGTCTCGTCGCCTTCGGCATTCAGCGCGGGCTCTGGCGCTATGTCGGGCTCCATGATTTAGGCCGTATCCTCTGGGCTTCCGTCGGCAGTTCTGCGGTGTTCTATGGTGTGGTGCATGGTCTCCTTGGATGGGTCGGCTACCCTCGCTCGGTCATTATTCTTACTGGTGTGCTGAGTGGACTCTTTCTCGCTGGTATCCGGTTGGTGGTGCGCTGGTTCCGCGAATGGCTTCACGTATTGAGCCCTACGGCTCGCAGAGTGTTGGTGGTTGGGGCGGGCAATGCCGGTGAGTTGTTGATCAGGGACATGCTGAGCAGCGCGGGCTCTCATTACCGACCGGTCGGGTTGGTGGACGACGACCCGATCAAGCGGAAGATGAAGATCCACGGAGTTCCTGTTGTGGGGACTATTGCAGAAATCACAAGTCTGGCGCGAGGTCTCGTTGCGCATGAGATTATTGTGGCGATTCCTTCTGCTTCGACCACACTGAAGCAGCGAATCCTCGCCGCATCGGAGGGATGTAAGGTCCCCATTAAGACCTTACCGAACGTGAAACAACTACTGGCGAATCCGGAGGCGCTGAGACAGGTCAGGCCGATGAGTCTGGAGGATCTTCTGCAGCGTGAACCTATCCAGATGGATCGGCAGGAGTTGCGTCCGTTGCTCGAAGGGAAGCGCGTGCTTGTGACCGGCGCCGGAGGGTCGATCGGGTCTGAACTTTGTCGGCAGATCGCCCGATACCATCCGGCTACGTTGATCCTCTTCGAGCGCTATGAGAACGGATTGTATGCGTTAGATCTTGAGCTGCGGAGACAGTTTCCAAACGTCACGATCATCCCGGCCATCGGAGATGTAACGGTCGCAGAGAGAGTGGCAGAGGTGTTGCAGCAGACGGACCCGGAGCTTGTCTTTCATGCTGCTGCGCACAAACATGTGCCGCTCATGGAGTCGAATCCGAAAGAGGCTGTTCGCAATAACGTGTTTGGAACGAAGACTGTGGCGGAGGCGGCATTAGCTCATGGGGTCGATCGCTTTGTGCTCATCTCCACCGATAAGGCGGTGAATCCGACGAGTGTCATGGGCGCCACAAAACGGGTGGCCGAAGACCTGATGCAGAGTCTAAGTCATAGAGGACAGACGAAATTTACGGTGGTCAGATTTGGGAACGTGCTGGGCAGTAATGGCAGTGTCGTTCCTCTGTTTACGGAGCAGATTCGAATGGGAGGACCGGTCACGGTAACCCATCCGGATATCAAACGGTTCTTCATGACGATTCCGGAAGCGGTGCAATTGGTGTTGCAAGCCAGCCTCTTGGGACGGGGCGGCGAGGTGTTTGTGCTGGATATGGGGGAGCAAGTGAAAGTGGTCGATCTGGCCAGGAATATGATTGTCCTGTCAGGTCTTGTGCCGGACCAGGATATTCAGATTGCCTACAGCGGTTTGCGGCCAGGAGAAAAACTGTACGAGGAACTCTTTGAAGAGACGGAGCAAGTCGAGCCCACGCAGCACGCAAAGATCCGTCGCGCGATCAGTGCTTCAGCGGTTCAATCGGATCGCCTCGATCGAGCGATCGCGCATCTTGAGGCTGCCGTGAGTCATGGCGATGACGATGAACTGATTCGGCGGCTCAATGAGGCTGTCCCGACCTATACACCGATGTCGCCACGCAGTATTGAGCATATCCATTGAGTGATGTCGCTCAAAGACTTAGCAGGATGCTGAAAAAGTCCGCCAGCGGCGTTCTCGCATCGCTCAGAGGCTCAACGTACCTAAGCGTACGCCTCGCCTCTTCGCTCGCTGCGGCCTTGCTGGACGGCCTCTTTGAGCGTCCGGCGAGTTGTTCATGCGTCAACACCACGCGTAAGAACACAGCGGGATTTGAGCGTAAACTGAGTTTTTCCGCAGCCTGTTAGAACGCTGAAAAAGTCCGCCAGTCTGTTTGGTGAGTTTCGTTGGTCTTGTTTGTTTGGTTGGTTGAACCAGAGAAACCAGAGAGACCAGACTAATCCGTCGCGTAGGATGAGAGGAGTGTGCGTAGGATGAGAGGCGTCGTTCTGGCTGGCGGATTAGGAACCAGGTTGCTCCCGCTCACCAAAGTCACCAATAAGCATCTGCTGCCGGTCTACGATCGGCCCATGATTTACTATCCCATTCAGGCATTGGCCAATGCGGGGATCGATGAAATCATGCTGGTCACGGGAGGCAACAGCGCGGGAGATTTCCTGAAACTACTGGGTAATGGGAAAGCCTTCGGCCTGAAGCGGCTCAATTATTCCTATCAAGAAGGAGAGGGCGGCATTGCCGACGCCCTGCGATTGGCCGAACACTTTGTTGATGGTGAGCTTGTGTGTGTGATCTTAGGCGACAACATTATCGAGGATAACATCGCCCGCGCCGCCGATGCGTTTCGGAAGCAGCAGCAGGGGGCAAAAATTCTCTTGAAGGACGTCAAGGACCCGCAACGGTTCGGTGTGCCTATCCTCGAAGGGAACCGCGTCGTGAAGATTGAGGAGAAGCCGGCGAGTCCGCGATCGCCGTACGCGGTCACGGGCATGTATTTTTATGACGCGCGCGTATTTGACATCATCCAAACGCTTAAGCCGTCGGGACGAGGCGAACTCGAAATTACCGACGTCAACAATGCCTATATCGCGGACGGAACGCTGACCTGGGATATATTGGAGGGCTGGTGGACCGATGCGGGGACGATCGAATCCCTCCACCTCGCCAACCAATTGGTGAGCCGGACGGGAGCGAACAAGAAAGAGCTGTAGATGAAGCTTCTGGTGACAGGCGGAGCCGGATTCATCGGCTCGCATTTGGTGCGGCGGCTCGTGACAGGGGGAGGGCATGACGTCGTAAATCTGGATGCCCTCAAGTATTCGGGAAATCCTGCCAATGTCGCGGATCTCGAGTCAAGCCAGCGGTATCGATTCGTTCACGGCGACATCAGCGATCAGCCCTTGGTCGAGCGTCTCATCCGTGAGCATCAGATTGAAGGGGTGATTAACGCTGCGGCTGAGACCCATGTCGATCGGTCCATTCTTGACCCGGGAGTCTTTGCACGGACCGATGTGGTGGGCACCGGTGTGTTGCTTGAAGAAGCCCGTCGCGCCGACCTGCAGCGATTTCTGCAAGTCAGCACGGATGAAGTCTATGGGAGTGTCGAGACTGGGATGTCGATTGAGAGCGATTGTCTGGCTCCGCGGAGTCCCTATTCTGCCAGCAAGGCAGGTGGAGATCTCTTGGCCCTCAGCTACTGGACGACCTATCGGTTTCCCGTGATGGTGACGCGCGGCAGCAATACCTATGGCTCGAATCAGTATCCGGAGAAATTCGTTCCGCTGTTCGTCACCAATGCGATCGACAACCAACCCCTCCCGCTCTATGGAGATGGACGTCAACGCCGCGATTGGCTGGCGGTGGAGGACCATTGTTCGGCCATCGAGCATGTGTTTCTACATGGTGAGCCAGGACAGATCTACAACGTCGGCGGGGGCAATGAACGGGAGAATATCACCGTCGCCGAACAGATTGTCGGCCATCTGGGCAAATCCCGTGACCTCATTCGATTGGTGCAGGATCGGCCGGGACATGATCGCCGCTACGCGGTGGATTGCAGCAAGTTGCATCGATTGGGGTGGAGTCCTGCTGTGCCATTCGATGAGGGGCTGCGCGCGACTATCCAATGGTATCGAGAGCATGAGGACTGGTGGCGGAAAATTAAGTCAGGAGAATTTCTCCAGTATTACGAACAGATGTATGGAAAACGAATTCAGGAAGGTTCGAAGGTTCGAAGTTGAGTAGCTTGTGAGCCTCGAACGTTATTGTAATATGCGGATTCTAATCACGGGCGCACAGGGGCAGCTAGGCCACGCACTCCAGCAGGCCCTCTCGGGGGAAGATCTCATGCTGAAAGATCTGCCGGAGTTTGACCTCACGCAATGTAACAGCGAATCTCAGATCGTGGCTGCCCGTCCGTCTGTCATCCTACATGTCGGCGCCTACACTAATGTTGATGGGGCTGAGCGCGAGCCTGATCGAGCACTGGCGGTGAACGTTCAAGGCACCACTTTTGTGGCCCGCGCTGCCGCAACGCTCAATGCGAGACTGATCTATCTGTCGACGGACTATGTGTTCGATGGAACCAAGTCGACTCCCTATCGTGAAGAGGATGTGCCCCATCCCATCAATGTGTATGGGCAATCCAAACGAGCGGGGGAAATCGCCGCATTGACGGGCTGTCCCAACACGTTGGTAGTTCGAACGGCCTGGCTCTATGGGCATGCGGGAAATAATTTCGTGAAGACGATGATACGGTTGGCGGGTGAGAAGCCGTTCCTCGAAGTGGTGGGAGATCAGCGAGGCTGTCCGACCAATGCGGATGATCTGGCTCTCGCGATGAAAGACCTACTCGCGAGTGACCTGCGAGGCATCTGTCATGTGACGAATACCGGCGATTGCACCTGGCATAAATTCGCGGAGGCCATCGTCAGCCTTATGGGCCTCTCCACCCCGGTTCGGCCTATTACGACCGCGCAGGCTGGACGTCTCGCGAGGCGTCCCGCGTATTCCGTTCTTGCCCCAGGCCGATTGGGTACCGTGCGCGATCCCCTGCCCCATTGGCAGGATGCTCTCGCCAGATTTATGAGGCACGCTCCACGCCTCGCGTCTGCCTCACGTTAATGGGATGCGGATCATGCTCGCCGACCCCTTGGGTTCTCTTATTTCAGTTTTTTGTGTGCAGCGCGATACAAGATGAGTAATATGCAAAAGTGAAAATCTGGAGGGCACACGTTGGCTCCACGAGTATCAACAAAAAAAACAGCTCGATCGAAGAAGGTCTCGCGCAAGGTGCTTCAAGGCATCCGTCTGTTTGCCACCGATGTCGACGGTGTCTTGACGGATGGAGGGATGTACTATGCTGAGTCCGGCGATGAGTGGAAAAAATTCAATACGCGCGATGGTATGGGGGTCAAGCTGTTACAGCGGGCAGGGATCATCACCGCCATTGTGACGCAGGAGCAGACGAAGCTGGTGGCGAGGCGGGCCGAGAAGCTCATGATTCCCGAGTTGCACCAAGGGGTGATGGATAAGTTGTCGCTCGTCCGTGAGATGGCGGTCCGCTATGGCTTCACACTCAGGCAGGTCGCCTATATTGGAGATGATATCAACGACCTTGAAACGCTGAAGGCGGTTGGATTTTCCGCCGCACCGGCCGATGGGATGTCCCAGGTTGCTGCGGCGGTCGACTATGTTTGTCGGAAGAAGGGCGGGGAGGGGGCGGTTCGGGAAATCATTGAGATGATTCTCGACGCGCAAGGCAGAAGTTCCATATTCCATGCTCCCAGTTCTGGGAAACGCTCGTAGATATAAGGGTAGGAGGCTCTGTGTATGGCTTCTCTTAAACGACGAACCTCGAATCTTGAACTGCATTCCCATCTGTATCCCGTGATCATGGCTGGTGGAAGTGGCACCAGATTTTGGCCGCTCAGTCGTCAGTTGTTTCCCAAACAGCTGCTGCGGATTATGGGAGATGAAACGTTGATTCAGCAGACCATGCGCCGAGTGGTCGGGGTGTCGGCGCCGAACCGGGTGATGATCTCTACGAATCCGGCCCAAGCAGAGCCCATTCGCGTCCAGCTGAGCGAATGGAAAGACGCGCTCACAGATAATTTCGTGCTCGAACCGGAAGGACGCAATACCGCTCCGGCGATTGCCTTGGTGGCATTGGAACTGGTCCGTCGGGATCCTGATGCGATCATGTTGGTGGTGCCGGCCGATCATATCGTCAAAGGCCAGCGCGCATTCGATGCGGCGGTCTCATTAGCGATGACGTTGGCGAAACAGGACTATCTGGTGACGTTCGGTATCCAGCCGATTCGTCCAGAAACCGGTTACGGGTACATCAGGCCAAATAGGAAAGTCATGTTGGGAAAACAGGGGGCGCTCAAGGGGCATCCGGTCAGCCGATTCGTTGAAAAGCCCACTGCCACCAAAGCTGCGCAATATCTCGAGGCCGGGGACTACTACTGGAATAGCGGCATGTTTATTTGGCGCGCCGCGACGATTCTCGATGAAATTCGATGCCATCAACCCGCCCTCTCTCGTGGGATCGAACAGATCGGCCAATTAATGCAGACCGGGGCATCCAGGCAGGCCATCGACGATAGGTACCGGACTCTCACGCCAATCTCGATCGATACTGGCGTGATGGAACAGTCGAAGAAGTCTGCGATCGTGCCGGTGTCCTTTCAATGGTCTGACGTTGGGAGTTGGGGAAGTTTGGATGAAGTGGCGCCAAAGGATAAGGGCGGCAATGTCGTTGTCGGTCGCGTGCTCGATCTTGGTAGCCGCCGGTCGATCGTCTATGGGGATCGTCGTCTCGTGGCGACGATCGGGCTCACTGATATGGTGGTGGTCGATACGCCGGATGCGACATTAGTCTGTCCAAAGTCCCGCGCGCAAGAGGTGAAGCAGTTGGTCGAGATTCTCAAGAAGCAGAAAGCGCCGGAACATCTGGAGCATCTGACCGTGCATCGGCCCTGGGGATCCTATACGATCCTCGAAGAAGGACTGAATTATAAAGTGAAGCGTGTGACGGTGAAGCCGGGAGGGCGGCTCTCATTACAGATGCACCATCAACGGAGCGAACATTGGGTAGTGATTGCCGGGACAGCGCGGGTGACCAGGGGCGACGAGGTCTTCGATCTCAAGATCGGCCATAGCACAGAAATTCCTGTCGAAACCCGACACCGGTTGGAAAACTCCGGTCAAGAAACCCTGCATATCATTGAAGTGCAGAACGGGCTCTATCTTGGGGAAGACGATATCGTCCGGTTTCAGGATGACTATGGGAGAAACGTCAAACCGTGAGGAGTGATCAGTGATGGGTGGGGATATTCGTAGTCTCGCATGGCTGATCACGCATTACGCATCATAGGAGTGAGGAATGGGACTCTTTCGCGAATACGATTTGCGCGGCATCGTGGGGCAGGAACTGACCGGTTCGATCGTGGAGCAGGTGGGGCGCGCCTACTGCACCTATGTGAAAGACCGTGGGGTGAAGACGATCTCGGTCGGGCGAGATGGCCGACTGAGTTCCCCTAGTCTCCACAAGGCCCTTGTGCGGAGTCTGCTCGCCGGCGGATTGAACGTGGTGGATATCGGGATTTGCCCTTCACCACTGGTGTATTTCTCTCTGTTTCAGCTACCGGTTGACGGCGGTATCATGATCACCGGGAGTCACAACGCGGCAGAATACAACGGATTGAAGATCTGCATCGGGAAGGATGCGATTTATGGAGAGGAGATCCAGGCGCTTCGGGCGGTGATGGAGGCCGGTTCATTTGTCTCTGGAGCTGGACAGTTATCGGAACATCCCATCATTCCAGACTATCTGGCCTATATCAAGAAAAACTTCACTCACGTCAACGCCAAGCGTCTACATATCGTCATTGATTGTGGAAACGGAGTGGCGGCCTTGGTGGCCAAAGAAGCCTTGGAGCTCTTGGGCTGTCGCGTGACAGGGCTCTATTGTGATCTCGACGGGAGATTCCCGAACCATCATCCGGATCCCACGGTCTTAGAGAATCTTGGCGATTTGATTCAGGCCGTCACCCAGCACAAAGCGGATGTCGGGGTTGGCTACGATGGAGATGCCGATCGCATTGGGACCATCGATGAGCAGGGGAATGTGTTGTGGGGCGATCGTTTGATGGTGGTCTACGCGCGCGATATTCTGGCGGCAAAACCGGGGAGTACCATCATCTCAGAGGTTAAATCCTCGCAGAGCCTCTATGACGATATTGCGAAACGGGGGGGGCGACCGATTATGTGGAAAACCGGTCACTCCCTGATCAAGGCGAAGATGAAACTCGAACATGCTGTGTTGGCCGGAGAAATGTCAGGCCATATGTTCTTTGCCGATCGGTACTTTGGGTATGACGACGCGATCTATGCGTCGTGCCGGTTGGTGGAGATTCTGGCCAAGACCTCTCAGTCGCTCTCCTCGTTGGTGGCGGATCTTCCGAAAACGTCCGTCACCCCGGAGATTCGGGTTGACGTGTCGGATGCCATCAAATTCGAATTGGTCAGACATGTACAAGAACGGTTGGCAGATTGTGTGAAGACCCGCGAAGAGCTTGGTTCGGCCAAACTGGTGGTCCGCGATGTCGTCACCATCGATGGGGTCCGTGCCATCTTCGACGATGGGTGGGGTCTGATCCGAGCCTCGAATACCCAGCCGGCCCTCGTGCTACGGTTTGAAGCCACCTCGCCGGCGCAATTGGCCGTGATCCGCACCGTCATCGAAGGCGAGCTCACTGCGGCCAAACAGGCCATTGGCTGTTAGCAGGATGCTGAAAAATTCCGCCAGCAGCGTTCTCGCTTCGCTCAGAGGCTCAACGTGAGTGTTTCGGAAATCGGAAGCACTGGAGGGGCTTTTCCGTTCGCCAAGATCCATTCTAGGGGCGAACGGCCCCACGAAGTGCGGTTGGTGCCTCCTCGCCTCCTCGCTCGCTGCGGCCTTGCTGGACGGCCATTTTGAGCATCCTGCTGGAGTCTGTTCCTGTTATCCCAGGCATGCAGACCAGTGAAATTCCGACGTGTCCACAGAATGTTTTCGTAGCCTCTTAGGTCGAGACCGAGGCTGAGACTGAGACGATTGCGTCGCATCTTCGTTGAACCTTTCTTTCACCTTCAGCCTATTCTCAAGTGAATTTACAGCAGCTTCTTCTTCTTCTTCGTCATCATCAGCGCGGCAATCTATTGCCGCATACTCTTTTTTCTCGCACTTGGCTCGTACTGGTCTGTCTGATATTGGGCGCCATGAGCGGGGCGGTCTCGTGGGCTGATGCCAGCGACCTTTCTTCGGCGCGATCCCTCCACGTCGGGGAACAGCTCACCTATGAGATTTCTTGGCTGAATATCACAGCCGGGACAGCGGTGATGGCTGTCAGTGATGCCGGTATGGACGGAAATCGGCCGCTGGCGAAATTGATCACGACGGCGCAGTCGAGGCCCGCGATCACCACATTCTTTCCCGTGGATAACCGGGTGGAGTCGATCGTGGATCTTGCCACGCTGCTTCCGGAACATTTACTCTTCAAGCGGCGAGAAGGGAAGAAGAAAGAAGATATCGAGTACACATTTCATCAGAAAGAGGGGACTGTCACAGTTGTGAAAAGAGGGGCAACCGAAATATTAGACATGCCGCCAGGCACCCAAGACGTCATCTCCTGTCTCTATTTTGCGCGTAGTGAGTTGTCGCTACAGTCCGGCTCATCTCTGGCCATGAACGTGTATCATGATAAAAAGAACCGCAAAGTGGACGTGCGCGTTGAGGAGATTGAGACGATCAGCGGCCCGTGGGGAGACCGTGAAACGGCCCGTGTGCTGGTCGTCATGCCATTCCAAGGTCTCTTTCTCAACCACGGCAATATCCGAGTCTGGTTGACCAACGATGATCGGCGCATTCCGGTTCGCATGAAGGCCAAGGTCATTATCGGATCGATCGTGGCCGATCTTGTCAGCGGATTGCCGAGTGCTTCATCCCCTCAATGAGGGGATCAACCGTTCGTTGCCCACCCTGCTCAAAACAGTTATACTTACCACTACTATGGGTCAATTTCCTCTCACTTTAAGCAGATTTATCGCCCAGGAACAGGCGACCCATGCGGGAGCGACAGGGGAGCTTGCCCGTCTTCTGGCTCAGGTCGGCTTGGTTGGGAAACTCATTGCGCAGGATCTCAGATGCGCAGGACTCATCGATATCCTGGGAACAACCGGGGGGATCAATGTCCAGGGGGAAACAGTCAAGAAGCTGGATGAGATTGCGAACGAGACTTTTCTGAAGGCCTTTCACGAGAGCGGGCTTGTGTGCGCCGTGGCGTCTGAAGAGATGGAAAACCCGGTCCTGTTTCCGGAGCGTTGGCCGCAGGCCCAGTACATGTTGCTCTTCGATCCTCTCGATGGCTCATCGAACACGGACTGCAACATGCCGCTCGGCGCGATTTTTTCCCTTGTGAAGTTTGAGCGCGAAGATCGGATGCCGACCGATGATGATCTTGTCCACAAGGGAACAGAGCAGGTGGCCGCCGGCTATCTCCTGTTCGGGTCAAGCACCATGCTGGTCTATACGGTTGGACAAGGAGTCCATGGGTTTACATTGGAACCTGGTATCGGCGAGTATCTCCTGTCTCACAAGCAGATCCGCATCCCTGCTCGTGGCAAGGTCTACAGTGTGAACGAAGGCAATAATCATAAATGGACGGCGGGCACAAAGAAGTATGTGGACGACCTGAAAAACACGGATAAAGCCAGAGGGAAGCCGTACAGTGTACGTTATTCCGGCTGTCTGGTGGCCGACGTGCATCGGATTCTTCTCGGGGGAGGCATCTATCTCTACCCTGGTGAGCTGGATAAGCCGGAGGGCAAGCTTCGGCTGTTGTACGAAGCCAATCCCTTGGCGTGGGTCGTGGAGCAGGCCGGCGGAAAGGCCAGCACCGGCACCATGCGCATTCTCGACGTAGAGGCCAAGCGATTGCATCAACGAGTGCCGTTGATCATCGGTAGTGCGGACGACGTGCGCGACGCAGAGGAGTTCATTCAAAGCAGACGATAACCGTCAAGCATTAAAGGTGAAGCGTGAAACGAGGGGGAGCGGCTAGGTTTCGGGCGTTTCACAGTTCACCTCTCACGTTCCATGAATCCACAGGAGGTTGAGCATGACTGATCGGGTTCAAGAGATTCTCAGCTGGTACAGCAGCGACAATGCGGGCACACAAACCAATATCGCGCGCTTGCTGCGGTCCGGTAAGCTTGCTGGAACAGGGAAATTGGTCATCCTTCCGGTGGATCAAGGATTCGAGCATGGTCCGGCCAGGAGCTTTGCCTCCAATCCCGGGGGGTACAATCCCCTCTATCATTTTCAATTGGCCATTGATGCCGGCTGCAATGCCTACGCGGCTCCGCTGGGATTTCTGGAGGCCGGGGCGAGTCAGTATGCCGGGCAAATCCCGCTCATTCTGAAGCTCAATAGCCACGATACGCTGCACGACGAAAAAGATCCGTTGCCTTCCGTGACGGGCAGTGTAAAGGACGCGCTTCGGCTCGGTTGTTCGGCGGTTGGATTCACGATCTATCCAGGGTCATCGCATTGCAACGCAATGTATGAACAGCTGCGTGAGATTGCGGAACAGGCTAAGGGCTACGGGTTGGCGGTCGTGGTGTGGTCGTACCCGCGCGGGTCGGTACTCAGTAAGGAGGGGGAGACGGCGATCGATGTGGTGGCCTATGCGGCACAGATTGCGGCCCAGCTCGGCGCCCATGTCATTAAGGTCAAGCTTCCAACGGCGTACCTTGAACAGGCTGCAGCGAAGAAGGTCTATGAATCGGCGAAAATTCCAATCGCCACGCTGGCGGAGCGAGTGAAGCATGTGGTCCAGAGCTCGTTTGATGGGCGTCGGATTGTCATTTTCTCCGGAGGGGCCAAGAGCGAGGACCAGCATGTGTTTGAGGAGGGGCGTGCCATTCGTGACGGCGGCGGGTTCGGCTCCATCATAGGGCGGAACTCGTTCCAGCGGCCGAAAGCGGATGCGATGAAGTTTCTCCATACCATCATGGGAATCTATTCCGGCGAAATTCTGTGATGCGCCGAGAAACAGTGGTAGTGTGTGAATCGCACAGGTCACAACGGATGAAGAGTAAGGATCACCTATGAAGCTCGTTCGTGCAGGGTTGGTTCCGCTTGCCTTGGTCACAGGAGGGATCATTATCGGGATTGTGGTGGCGTCCAACATGGGTTGGTTGCCCACCGGCACGGCCGGTCCTGAGCCGATTCCCAGCCAGATTACCAACCCGATTGCGCACCCGGTGGCGACCGCACCACAGGTGCCGATGGCAGGAGGGAATGGGAAAAACTTCGTTGAGATCGCCAAATCGGTGAAACCGGCGGTGGTCAACATTGCAGCGACGCGAAGCGGAAAATCTGGAGAAGGTCCGCACGGCTCGCCGCTCGACGACCCATTTTTTCGGAAATTTTTTGGTGATGAATTCTTTAAGCGTGATGCTCCTCAGCGAGAACCAAAAGAACGGGGACAAGGGTCCGGGGTCATTGTTGAATCCAATGGGTTGATCGTTACGAACAATCATGTGGTGAACAAGGCCGACGAGATTCGGGTCTTTCTGTCGGACAAGCGGGAGTTTAAGGGTAAGCTGATCGGCACCGATGCAAAAACTGATATTGCGATCGTAAAAATCGAAGCGACAGGGCTCCCGACCATTCCCTGGGCCGACTCCGACCAGCTGGAGGTCGGAGAGTATGTGTTGGCTGTGGGGAGTCCATTCGGACTCACCCAGACCGTGACGATGGGAATCGTTAGTGCAGTCGGACGAGCCAGTATGGGCATTGCCGAATACGAAGACTTTATCCAAACCGATGCAGCGATTAACCCAGGCAACTCCGGAGGGGCGTTAGTCAATGTGCGTGGCGAATTGGTCGGGATCAATACGGCGATCTTCAGTCAAAGCGGCGGCAGCATGGGTATCGGGTTTGCGGTACCCAGCAATTTGTCACGTGCCATCATGGACCAGTTGGTCAAGACGGGGAAGGTCGTCCGTGGTTGGCTCGGTGTCGCGATTCAAGATTTGACTCCCGAGTTGGCCACCCAGTTTGGGATTACCGACACGAAGGGCGTGCTCGTCAGCGATGTCATGGCGGAGAGCCCTGCAAAAAAAGCGGGGGTCGAGCGTGCAGACGTCATTGTCGAGTATGACGGCAAGTCGATGGATTCCCCGACGCATTTGCGGAATGCGGTGGCACAAACTCCGATCGGGAAGAAAGTCGCGGTCAAGCTGCTTCGTGACAAGAAGCCCAAGACGATCGATGTGACGATTGTGGAGCAGCCGAAATCGTTAGGACAGCCTGGCGCAGAGGAGAGCAGGGAATCGGCTGCGACGACAGGGATTCTCTCGGATCTCGATGTCCGTGAGCTGAATGATGAACTGGCTTCTCGATATGGATTGAGGGCCAGTGAGCGCGGCGTCGTGGTGGTCGGGGTCAAGTCCGGAAGCACGGCAGAAGAAATGGGTGTGCGTGAAGGCGATATTATTCTCGAAGTCAACCGCAAAACAGTGAGCTCGCTCAAGTCCTATGAGCAAGCTGCGTCTGGTTTTACCAAAGATCAAGCAGTCCTCTTGCTGCTCAAACGGAAAGGCCAAACGATCTATCTCACGCTCCGGCCTTAACCGGCTGCGGAAGAAGTATCTGGTTGGTCTGGTCCGTCTGTCTCGTGTATGTAGTTGAATGAACCAATCATCAGGTCTACTCAACAGATCGGACAGGCCAGATGGGCGGGCCTGTCCGACAAGCCACATGAACGAAATAGGCTGGCGGTCTAACAGACAGTCTTGCCTATGAGAACAATTCGCGCACCCCGCATCGAACCGATTTCTCGTCAGGCTCCGTTGGTGGTGGCGCTCGTGCCGGCTGCCGGGCGTGGGCTTCGAATGGGAGGCACTGTCCCCAAACAATTTCTGTCGTTGGGTGGTGAGCCGCTCATCATTCAGTCGTTGCGGATGTTGCACGCTGCCCCTGTGGTCGACCAGATCGTGCTGGCCGTTCCGCTTGCTGACGTCGCATACTGTGAAAACGAGATTGTTCTGCGGCATCGGTTTACCAAAGTGACGAAGGTGGTGGCGGGTGGTGTTGAGCGCCAGGATTCGGTGCGGAACGCGCTCGCTCAGGTCCCCTCAGAGACTGAGATTGTGCTCATCCATGACGCCGTACGGCCATTTGTGACACTTCGGATGATTGCCGCGGTCGTGGCTGCGGCAAGGAAAGAGGGCGCGGCGATTATCGCGCTTCCGATGCGGGATACCGTGAAACAGGTACGGACGGATGGGATGATTGAGCGAACAGTCGATCGTACCTCCTTGTGGCTCGCTCAAACTCCTCAGGCCTTTCGACTGGACTGGATCGAGACCGCCCACAGGAAAGCATATGCCGAAGGGATTCGGGCCACCGATGACGCGTTTCTGGTGGAATGGCTGGGGTATTCGGTCGCGGTGGTTGAGGGAAGCGGGGAGAATATCAAAGTCACAAGGCCTGAAGACATGGTGATCGGCGAGGCGATTCTGGCGTCACGAATGAAGGGACCTGAGGGGATGAGAAGAGCGCGAAAATGAGGAAAAGCAAGTCGCGCCAGTCCCGTACGCATCGCTGACGGACGGCGTGTGGCGAATGACAAGGAGAGCCTATGACGATGCGAGTGGGTTGCGGCTACGATATCCATCCGTTAGGGCCGGGGCGAAAACTGATTCTCGGCGGGATTGAGGTGCCTCACAGCAAGGGTTTATTGGGGCATTCCGATTCCGATGCCTTGGTCCATGCCCTCTGCGATGCGTTGCTCGGAGCGATGGGTGAAGGAGATTTAGGCCGGCACTATCCCAGTTCCGATCAGCGGTTCAAGGATATTTCGAGTCTGAAGCTGCTGGAGGACGTCGTCGGGAAGATGCAGGCAAAGGGGTACCGCATTGTGAATGTCGACACGATCATCATCGCGCAAGCCCCTCGACTCAGTTCGTATTTGGCAGCCATGCAGAAGCAGATGGCGCAGGTGCTGGAGGTTGATCCTGACCTCGTCAACGTCAAGGTCAAGAGTGGAGAGGGAATCGGCATGATCGGGCGGGAGGAAGGGATCGCCGCCAAGGCGGTCTGTTTGATCGAACGGCCTCAGCCAGCGTAAGATATTTCCATCATGGTTCTGAAAGCCATTCAAAAAGATCTCCGCGCCGTCTTCGACCGAGACCCAGCTGCGACCAGTTGGCTCGAAGTCGTGCTGACCTATGCCGGCTTCCATGCGTTGCTGGCGTACCGTATGTCACACTGGTTGAAGTCTTACAACGTGCCGTTCGTGCCGCGGGCCATTTCTCAGATAGCTCGTGTGCTGACGGGGATCGAAATCCATCCCTCGGCGAAGATCGGCGCCGGGTTCTTCATCGACCATGGCATGGGGGTTGTGATCGGGGAGACGGCGGAGATCGGCGATTACGTGACCCTCTTCCAGGGCGTCACGCTTGGAGGGACGGGGAAGGAGCGAGGGAAGCGCCACCCCACGCTCGGCAATCACGTCGTCGTCGGGGCCGGAGCGAAGATCCTTGGTGGGATTACGATCGGCGACAATGTGAAGATCGGTGCCAATTCGGTTGTACTCAAAAATGTTGCTGCCAATTCTACCGTCATCGGCGTGCCGGCCCGCGTCATTAAAACCCAAGGCGAGCGGCTCCCCGACGCCACCATGGACCACAGCAACCTGCCGGACCCAGTCAGTGACCGGCTCTTGGCGCTCGAGCAGGAGTTGATCGAACTGCGCAAGAAGCTGGAGAATCAAGACTCCCCCCGCCTGTTCTAGCAGGATGCTGAAAAAGCTCGCAAGCAGCATCCTCGCATTGATTTAGGAACCGTGAAGCATAAGACGTGAAAAGTAAAACGTAGGATTGCCGAGTGCTCTTCCTCCGAAACCTTTCTGTTTGACGATTCATGTCTCACGGATCATAGGCTGTCCTTTTTAAGTATCCTGGAGGGGTGCTCTCCGATCGTGCCACATGTGTGGTGTTCCAGCCGCTTGTCCGTGGCGGGGAATAGCTCCAGGAACCCTTGATTGTCATGCTACAGAAACCTGCTATGCCATTCAGCATACTCAATAGTTATGTTTCTGTGAATCGCAACTGATTAATCCCTGCCTTCTTCCTTTTCTTTATTTTTGGAGAAGCGATTATTGGGTTTATCGGTTCTCTCTCTAGTGTCGAAAACTACCCATCTTTTCATGGTTGGACCAAATGAGAGGATCGCGCGTGGTTAGTGTCCGCAGGGGCGTTATTCGGCTTGCGGCACCCGATGGGGTAGGTGCTTGACTTGACACCTCCCTTCGCAGTGATTCTCAAGATCTTCCGAGTTGCTAGAATCTCAATCCATGCCCGCCCTTCGTACTTTGTCGCCTTGTCAGTCCCATGAAAATGGGCATGGCCTTGCAATCCCACATCTGGTTGTCTGATGAACCGCGGCCTGGTGTGTGTGCAGGATGTGGGAATGCGCCCCGCGGCCCGAACGGGCCACGGGGCAATCATCTTAGCTTGAGAGGCAGGTGCTCATAAACGTCTTGCGTTCGTCGCCTTTGAGGCCCTTTGTGCCTGCTTCTTTATTGCACGACTTCATCTTGTTCTTCTGATCCCCACCCGCCGCGTTCACTGCTTTCGCTGGATGTGCTGAGAGGCATTCTTTCATAAATGCCTTTCGCTCATCGCCCTTCCCTTTACCCAATCCCTTGGCCGTAGCGTCTGCGTTACACGTCTTCATCTTGCTTGGCTGAGCCGGTCCCGCTATGGCAAACGGCGCGACACAGAGGCTGAGTACAAAGAGGGATCCCACTACAATACCGGTTGTCTTTGTCATATGGATCTCCTGTGGTGAAAATGAAGGGATAGCAGTATCTGCATAGCATAGCAAACATTCTCGGTCCTGTCTTTTGAACGATGAGGCGCACGTGTGAAGCATCTGGAAAGTCAACTTGGCGCGGTTGCTGGCATGCTGATTCAGCATGTGGCTCGCATTCTGTTATTCGTAGTCTACGCGCATGAGACAGAGTCCATGGGGGGGGGCGGTCTGGCCTGCTGCAGACCGATCTCGAGCCTGCAAGACTTCTGTGAGACTGTCGGAAGTCCGCTTGCCCAGCCCCACTTCGACCACTGTTCCCACGATCGCGCGGACCATGTGCTTCAGGAACCGGTCTGCGTAGGCCTCAATGTGGATCTGGTCGTCGTGGCGGATAACAGTGAGTCGTTGCAGATGGCAGATGGGATTGGTGTTGTCCGTGAGGCTCCCCTCGAAGGAGGAAAAGTCTTGTGATCCTATCAGCGTCGCTGCCGCCTGTTGCATGGCCGCATCATTCAGCGGTTTGTAGATGTGCCAGACGAACGCGCGATCGATGGTGGGACGGGCTGGGCGATGGAGGATTCGATAGGTGTAGAGTTTGCCTCGTGCATCATGTTGGGCATGAAAGCTGTGGTCCATGAGAGTGGAGGAACGAACGGCAATGTCTTTTGGTAGCACGGCATTGAGCGCTCTCATCCAGTTGGGCGCGGGCCAATCGAGCTCCGTGTGGAAACTCGCCACTTGTCCGCGCGCATGCACGCCGGAATCCGTGCGTCCTGCACCGATGACAGATACAGTGGCCTGGCTGACTTGGTGGATGGCTCGCTCGATGGCTTCTTGGATCGTAGGGTGATTGGGTTGGCGTTGCCACCCGGAGTAGGAGGTCCCGTCGTACTCCAAGACTAACTTGATCGTAGGCATCGACGTGGGAGATAGAACTGTGCCGAGGTCATCGGGTAGCGGTCTTCGTAGAAGCGAGAAAGGATGTGACGCCTTCCAGCAGTGCTTCTGCCACACGCGTGGTGAAGCGGGTGGTTTGGAGCAGGTCTTCTTCGTCAGCGTTCGAGATGAAGGCGATTTCAGCCAGGATGCTGGGCATGCTGGTGAAGCGGAGCACATAGAAAGGTGCGGTCTTCACCCCATGATCCACTAAGTTATAGTGGCTGTTCAGGCTGGTGACCATGGATTCTTTCGCGGTCCAGGCGAGTTCGAGGGACTCTTCGATCTTCTTTGCGGTCAGGAGATCGGCGACGAGATATTCCCATCCCACGCCGGTGTTGTTGAGTGGGGTGCCATTTTCACGAGCCGCCACTTCGAGCGCCCGTTGATCCTTGGCTTCTCCAAAATGGTAGATTTCAATTCCCTTCACGGAGCGTTGGGGGTGCGAATTCACATGGATCGATACAAAGAGATCCGCTTCCTGCCCATTGGCAAACTTCGCCCGGTCTACCAACTCGATGAATTCGTCCCGTTCACGTGTCATGAGTACACGGATTCCACGTTGTTGTCTCAAGAGATCGCGCAGCTTCAACGCGACCTTCAGGGTGATGTCTTTTTCTTCTGTCCCGCGGCGCCCACGCGCGCCAGGATCTTTCCCGCCGTGACCTGGGTCGATCACGATGGTCGCAAAGGATTTGGTTCGCGGCTGAAGCGGTTGCTGGGGCGTCGAGGGTGGTGGTGAAAAGTTAAGCGAGGGGTCAGTGCGCGGAATCGACCGAGCTTCAGTGGGAGGCACGACATCGATCACAAGCCGTGGAGGGTTTGCCAGCGTGAGCATTTTATAGCTGGTATATGAACCAGTCGGCAGCAAGACATGGACGGATCTCTCAGATGGCTGGGTAATGATAAACGGTTTGGCAATCCTGCCGGCTGCAAGCTTCGTCTTGGCGGATGAACCTAAAATAGTGTTGAGAATTTCGATGGTCACCCCCTCGGCTTGTAGTAGGGGACGTGTACTGGGGTGGGCCTTCGAATCGAGGTCGAGCACGAGCCTCGTCATCCTGGGTGAATAGGCCGTCCGGAAGTTCTCAACCGTTGTGAGGTCGAGCGCTGAAGGCGCGAGCCGTATCGGGGAGGTGCGTCGCTGCTTGGATTTGGCAGGACGCTCCTGGCGGGCTGCACTTGCGGCATAGGCCTGGTCGGCGTGAAACGGATTGAGGGCATAGCCAGGAAGGTCGAAAAGTTCGACCAGGAAGGCGAGGGGAAGGATGAGCCACAGGGCTGATCGCATGGGTGTTCACTGCGTTGTTGCCGGGATAGTGTGTATTTCTCAGAAGTTCGCGCAGTTGTCAAGAGGATTGGCCATTTGAACGTGCGGTGAAACCGATTGACAGTGGGCGATGTGAACGATAGGGTTCCGCCCATGGCACTCCACCTGATCGTCGATGGGTACAATCTCTTGGCTCAGACTGGCCGTGTCGGCGCAGGGGCGAACCTGAATTCCGAGACAGCGCGCGAGGCCTTGTTGCGTGATCTGGCGGCGTATCGTCAACGAAAATCCCATGCGATCACTGTGATCTTCGATGGATGGCAACAGGGATGGGGCACGGAACACCGAGAGCATCGGCTCGGTCTTGAGGTCATTTTCTCTCGGCGAGGAGAAAGAGCCGATCAGGTCATTCAACGTCTGGCTGCAGAATTCGGGTCCGCCTGCGCGGTAGTCAGCTCCGACCGTGAGATTATGGACTTTGCGAGGGCGCAGGGGGCCTTTGTGATGAAGGCTCAGGAGTTTGTCATGAAACTGCGTGACGGACCAGGTTTGACCGGCGTGTCGGCGCACAAAGAACTGGATACGGGAGAGGATATTCGACCGAAGCGTGGGCCGGACAAGAAGGGGAACCCTCGCAAATTACCGAAGTCCCAACGGCAGCGCAGCCGGAAGCTTAAGCGATTTTGAACAGGCGTTTTGCATTTTCGGTTGTCATGCGCCCGATGGTGTCGACCGACATGTTTGGCGCATCAGCATGAATCTCTGCCAACTTATGTGCAACGGAGGACACATAGGCCGGTTCGTTGCGCTTTCCTCGATGAGGCACCGGCGTCAAATAGGGGCAATCGGTTTCGATGAGGAGTCGATCGAGCGGAACCGTCTTCGCAATGTCTCGGAGCATCGTCGCGTTCTGAAACGTGAGAATGCCGGAGAACGAAAGATAAAATCCTAAGTCCAGTGCATCCTTTGCCAGCCACGCATCCCCTGAGAAGCAATGAAAGACCCCGCC
>JBBRRK010000020.1:0-28895 GCA_038200765.1 Nitrospirales bacterium | reverse complement strand
CTGGCGTGGTCGGTGAGGGTGAAGGCCACTGGTGCGTTGCCCGCGATGAAGGCGCGCACCTGTTCCAGTGTGTGTAATCCTTGGGTGTGTACTGTCACGATCATGCCTCCATGATCCCAACTTCCACCCCTTCAGGCTCATGTGTCATTGGACAAGACTGCTCGTTGACATGGGTGCAAGGGCTGAGTACTATTTGCCCCCTCAATCGGACGGGGATTGTCGTATGGCAATTCAGAGCGGACCCCTTCAGCGACCTCTTGCCGTGATGATGTGCCGGACCTTGTGTACGATCAGTCCGGACGCGACATTGTTGGAGGCGGCGAAGCTGATGCGTGACTCGAAGGTCGGAGCCGTATTGGTGCATGAGGCCGGTCACTATAGCGGTATTGTCAGCGAGGCGGACCTGGTTCGCAAGGGGATGGCCGAATCCTGTCCGGCAGAAGAGACGTTGGTGCGTGCTGTCATGAGCCGCCCGCTGCTGTCGATAGAGATTACACGATCGGCCCATGAGGCGAGTGAGAAGATGGCGGAACATGGGATTCGGCATCTGGCTATCACTGAGGAAGGGCAGATCGTCGGAATGATCTCCGTCCGCGATCTCTTGCGGTATTTCAAAAACTGGGGCGGTCTGTAATCGTGCCCTCTCGCGGGCCGGCAGCGGATCGTCTTCCCACCCTGTGTCATGTTTCTGCACGAGTGTTGTGAATCGGCCGGCTCATCCCCCTCAATGGTTTCTGCTGATCACGGCGCTGGCGACCGGTGCGGTGGTGATGGCGCTTGAGATTGTGGGAAGCCGGCTCTTGGCTCCCGTCTTCGGAAGCTCCCTGTTTGTTTGGGGCGCGTTGATTGGAGTGATTCTTGCTGCCATGAGCAGCGGGTATGTCTTTGGAGGCTGGGTCTCGGACCGGTATCCCGGCGCGCAGGTGCTGGCCGGTCTGCTGCTGTTCTCCGGAGCCTGGACGTTTCTTGTCGCGTGGCTTGGCCAGCCGGTGCTCTTTAAGGTTGCAGGAGTGATTGAGGACCCTCGGTGGGGACCCTGTGTTGCCGCGGCGCTGCTCCTGGGCCCGCCGGCCTTTGGGTTGAGCGGCGTGCTGCCGACCCTGTTGCGATTGGCCGTGTCGGACCTTGAGTATTTCGGCCGGCACACCGGTCGGATGATCGCGCTCTCGACCATGGGGAGTTTGGTGGGAACGTGGGGAACGGCGTTTTTCTTTTTGTCCTGGATCGGAAGCCAGGCACTTGTCGCATGGCTTGGCACCATTCAAGTGGGGCTTGGTCTCTGGTGGTTAATCGGGAGGACGGCCGTTCGACCCTTGGTGATCGGTATACTCGTTCTCTTCATGGGAGGTCTGGGTGCAGGTGCGTGGGTTCCGATCCAGATGTTGAATGCGCCGGTGTATCAAGAAGACAGCCCGTACCAACAAGTACGAATTCGCGATGATGATTTGTTTCGCTATCTTGTCCTGGACCGGACGTTCCACGCGGTCATGTGGAAGGCGGATCCTGTCGCCCTGTTTCTCCCGTATAGCCAACTGATGGTCGCGTCGCTGGCGTTGGCGCCAGAACCGAAACGGGGGCTGATTCTTGGTCATGGAGGCGGATCGCTGGCGAAGTGGCTCGCCCATCGATGGCCTGAACTCGAGCTGGATGTGGTTGAGTTCGATCCCGTGGTCGTCCGTATGGCCGAGGAGTATTTTTCCTATCGGCCGCCGCTCCAGCATCATGTGCACGTTCGAGATGCCCGGGTCTTTCTGAATTCCACGGAGCGGACGTACGATCTCATTTGGGTCGATGCATTCGCCCGGCACATGATTCCGTTTCACCTGACTACGGTGGAGTTTTTCGCAGAGTTGCGCGCGCATCTTGCGCCGAACGGTATCTTGGCCGTGAATTTGGCCTCGTCGGGTGAGGAGGGAGATCTGTTGCGGGCCAATGCGGTCGTGCAGACGATGAGACGATCGTTTCCACACGTCGAGTCCTTTGCGGTCAAGGGACCGTGGCCCTCTCCTCAGACGCGATCGGAAAATCTGATTTTTTTTGCCGGGACGCCGCTCGAAGCGCATACACTCTCGACCATGGTGGCAAATGCACGCAGACTGGTTGAGCAGCAGCGGCTTCCATTCGAGGCCATTGCCTTGCTGGCTGCCCAGCGCACGCAACCTTGGGAGGCAGGTGTCGTGTTAACCGATAACTATGCGCCATATGATCTCTTGATCGGGGCTACGGTTCAAGAAGTGCTGCCTGAGGCGGGTAAACTATTGAAATAATTCCGACTAACTTGTTGCGACGAGCGCGTTCATCGAAGATGCTTTGGAAAAGATCTGGAATAACGTTCTTGCTTCCGATTTCGTCTCAATGCTATTTATACGGTTGCTCTCGCAGAGCATACATACAGTTAGGGTACGATGGATAGACGCAGTGGCCGGCAAGGTCAGGGTTATGTGGGCGTAGTGGTAAGTGATTACCAATCTAATCACATCTCTTCTTTTTTTCCTTAAGGAGGTAGGTCATGGGCAAGACGATGTTAGGAGTCTTCTTCGGCCTCGTGATGGTCGTGGCTGGGGCATCTGCCGCGTTTGCGCTTCAGGCAGGTGGAGTCGAAATCGGAGATTTGGAGACTGGTTCAGTTGTGGGTCAGTCGTTCAAGGAGTTGGATGTCGATGCTCAGCTGTTCGCGATTGAGATTGGAAACCTCAAGACATGGTATCCGCCCGTCACGATCATTGACTTCAAAGTTCGGCCAGGTCGTCCCGTCCTGCTCAAAGTGACGAATAATTCGACTGCTGAGCATGGGTTTGAAATGACTGACACGACGAATGCTGGGGCCCCGACTGTCATGAAGGCCCAAGTTGTATTGAAGCCGGGAGAAACCAAGTACATCGGTGTTCCGACCAGCGACATGTTCTATGCCACGCAGGGGAATACGCTGATCTATCGCTGCCACCTGCATCCGGGGCATGTCGGCGGCAAGATTCTTATGCTCAAGTAAGAGTTCTTGACAGATGTGAGTGACCATCGCCCTCTCTGCGACCGCGCGGAGGGGGCGATCGTTTTTTCAGGATCCTGCAAGAAACAGGAAGGCCCTGCTTCTTGTGAAAAAAGCAGGGCCTTCATTGTGGAATAGGAGCGATGATTAATTGCGGACACCACTCCAGATTTTTGCCGGATCAATCGCCTTATCCGGATTGAGCGTCCGTGCCTTTTCGAGCAGAACTTCCGTCGTTTCCGGATACACAGGATCGGCAATGCAGCAATTATCGACCGGGCAGACAGCGGCGCACTGTGGTTCGTCGAAGTGTCCGACGCACTCGGTGCAACGGTCGTGCGTAATGATATAAATACTATCGCCGACTCCCTGGCCGTCGCCCACATGATTGCCCTTCGCTTCCGCGTCGCTACGAGTTTCAAAAATCGCCTCGTTCGGACATTCGGGCAGGCAGGCCCCACAGGAGATACATTCATCAGTAATCAGCAACGCCATGACCTTCGCCTCCTTCTCACTACAAAAAAGAGATACACATGATTGACAAGTCCGCCCCGTCACGACCATTATGAGTGCCGTGATGTAAAAACCATTCTAGTCTGTCGCTCTTTTCCAAGTCAACAGAACGGCGCTTGTCCAGAAGGCCTAGATCCCCTGTATTAATGGGCCTTTGGGCCCAGGAAACTGTGAAGAGTCGTGGCAAGGAATGTCTATGGCCACCGTGCAGTCGAGCGATCGGGGGCAGAAAAAGAAGCGCATCGTCACGCTCGCCCTCATGGCGATTTTCTTGATGAGCGCGTCGTTCTTTCTCATCGATCGAAAAGAGGAGACCATCATTATTGTTTCCTTTCCAAACGGTCGTGAGCTTGAGGCGGAAGTGGCGGATACGCCGGAGAAGCTGCTCGTCGGTCTTGCCTTTCGAGAGGCGTTGCCGACGAATGGTGGATTGCTGTATATCTTCGAGTCGACCGGCCAGAATCATCTCTGGACCAAGGAGTATCGGTTTCCAGTGGACATGATCTGGGTTGATGAAAGCCATCATATTGTGGGGCTGAAGGAAAATGTCGCTCCTTGCCTGGAAGCTGATTGCCCCAAGTATAATTCTTCTCCCGAGGCGGTCCGCTATGCGATTCAAACAGAAGCGGGTTTCATCAAGCGGGAAGGGATCACTATCGGGCTGGAGTTGAAATATACGCTTCGAATGTAATGCGTGCGGGAGATGTGGGTCTACCGCATGAGGAGAGGAGTCGGTGCAGCATGCTAGAGGGGTTTCAATCTGTTGCCTTGGTCGCTGAGCTGCCGCCTGGGAAATCAAAAGCCGTGATGGTGAACAACCGGGAGATTGCGCTCTTTAACATTGATGGGGCGTATTTCGCGATCCATAATATTTGTCCGCATGAAGGTGGTCCTTTATGTGAAGGGCGTGTGAAGGGCTTTGTCGTGGCTTGTCCGTGGCATGATTTGGCATTCGATGTTCGAAACGGGCGAGGGACGGACGGCGGTGGATATTGTGTGGGGAGTTATGATGTGCAGGTGGAAGGAGCGGAGGTTTTTGTCGGGCCTCGGCGAAAACCCTAGCATGGTCAGCCAACGAATACGGCGCGGGGTATCGCGTCAATGACGATCCATACGACAGCCAGCCACGACCATGATGGGGCCACACTCTCGGAAGGAGCCAAGATTATTGAGACGACCCTTGAGTGTCCTATCCAAATTCATCTCTGGGAAGACAGAACACGAGGGGAGCTCTGGGTTCCAACCTATGATCCTACGGGGCTGGAGTTACTGGCCGACGACTACCTTCGCATCGCCGGAAATAATGCGGTCGACAATGGGCAGCGGACGTTCGAGTTTAAAGCAGTCAAGCCAGGCACGCATCGAGTCCTGTTTGAAAAACGCATGGGGTGGAAATTTACCGCCGAAGATCGGCGCGTCTTTGATGTGAAGGCCACTGATTCCTCGTCTCAGAGGAGGGCGTAATCGTGCCGAATGTGGCCTTCCTCAATGGAGCGTTCGTGCCGCTAGCCGAGGCAAAAGTCTCGATCGAAGATCGAGGCTTTCAGTTTGGCGACGGCATCTACGAAGTGATCCGCACGTACAAGGGACGTCCGTTCTCACTCGAGGCCCATCTGGCTCGGCTGGATCGAAGCGCCACAGCGCTTGAACTGACGCAACCTTATTCCCGTGCCGAGTGGACACTTCATATTCTGGAAGGGATTCAGCGGGCCGCCTATCCCGAAGCCAAAATCTATCTTCAGATCACCAGGGGTGTCGCTCCCCGTGATCACGCCTACTCAGATGAAGCCACGCCCACGGTCGTCATGACGGTTCGTGAGTTCCACCCGCTCGACAGATCTGTGCAAGCAATCGGTGTGGACGCGATGACGACCGAGGATATTCGATGGGGGCGCTGTGACATCAAGAGCGTGAATCTGTTGGCGAACGTGCTTGCACGCCAACAAGTCAAGCAAGCCCGGGTCTTCGAGGCCATTTTAGTTAACGCGGGGCTGGTCACTGAAGGGGCGATTAGCAACGTGATGGTGGTCCAGGGGGGAACGGTGGTGACGGCTCCCGAAGGGCCGCGCATTCTGTCCGGGGTCACGAGAGCCGTCGTGTTAGATCTGGCGCTGGGCGAGGGATTGCCGATTCAGGAGCGTTTTGTTTCTCAGGGAGATCTCTATGAAGCCGACGAGGTATTTCTCACAGGGACCACAGTCGAGGTCCTAGCTGTCGTCCGTATAGATGGAAAAGTTATTAGAGATGGACGGCCTGGCCCGATCACTCAGCAGCTCGCCGCGAGCTTCACGCGTCGAGTCGGCTAGCCCCTTGCTTTGGCATAAATGGCATGCTATGGTCCGCGGGCTGGAAGTGGGCTCAGGCCCACTTTTTTGTTTAATCTCTTGAATGGGCCATCCAACGATACAGGGCGAAGGGTATCGGTGAAGGAATCCCGACCGGTCGTCGATCGCATCAGTGAAGTGGTCTCGCCCATCCTCTGGGCATTGGGCTTGGAATTGGTCGACGTCATGTGTGTGGGGCAAGGTGCGCGGTCAGTCGTGCGCGTGTATATCGATAAGCCAGGCGGCGTCACAGTAGACGATTGTGGGCGTGCACACCTCGCGATCGGTCCAGCCTTGGATGTGGCTGATCCGTTCCCCCATGCCTATATGCTTGAAGTCTCCTCGCCTGGTCTGGATCGGGCCTTCAAACGGACTCAAGATTATCGTCGGGCATTGGGGAAGCAAGTGAATGTAAAGCTCAGGCAGCCGATCGACGGACAGTGGCGTGTGGTCGGAGTGCTTAAGGAAGTGAATGAACAAGGAGTCACGGTTGTGGTGAACGGTCCGCGCTCTGAGCGGATGCTCATCCTTGAGTTCGACTCAATCGCTGAAGCACGGCGCGCCGTCACGTTTTAGGCCATACTGGAATCGATCACCGCGGTATGAACAGACCGCCGCATCGGAGTGTGGCTGCAGAGGCAGTCGCCGGAGAGTGAGCTATGAATCGAGAATTGATTTCAGTCATCGACGAACTTGGTCGGCAAAAGGGTATCGACAAGAGCCGGGTGATCGGGGCGATCGAAGCAGCCCTTCAAATGGCTGCGAAGAAACGTTTCGGGCAAGCGGAGAATATTCAAGTCGAGATCGACTCTAAGACCGGTGAGATCTCCGTCGTGTCGAAGAAGACCATCGTCGATGCGGTCGCTAATCCCAAAACTGAAGTCTCCCTTCAGGAAGCTCGCCAGTTCGACAGCGAAGCAGAGGTCGGCGACGAGATCGGCTCGGTCATCGAGATGAGTGATTTGGGTCGGATTGCCGCGCAAACTGCCAAGCAAGTCATTTTCCAGAAGGTTCGGGAGGCCGAGTGGGAGGCGGTTCAAAAGGAATACTCCACGAGGCAGGGGGATCTGGTCAACGGTATCATTCTCGGCGTGGAGCGTCGAAACTATTTAGTGGATCTGGGCAAGACGGAGGCGGTCTTGCCGATTCAGGAGCAGATTCCACGGGAAACCTACCGCTCCGGCGATCGGGTAAAGGCTATGCTCTTGGAAGTGCGCCGGACTCCGAAAGATGTCCAGGTCATTTTGACGCGGAGCCATCCGCAGTTTGTGGCAAAACTCTTCGAGTTGGAAGTGCCCGAGGTGCTCGAAAAAATCGTGGAAATCAAGTCCATCGTGCGGGAGCCCGGTGATCGGACCAAGATTGCCGTGACGTCTCGCGAAAAAGCAGTCGATCCGGTTGGAGCTTGTGTGGGAATCAAGGGATCGCGGGTTCAAGCGGTGGTCCGTGAACTGCGTGGAGAGAAAATCGACATCATTACCTGGACCTCCGACCCGCGCGTCTTCATCGCCGAGGCGTTGAACCCTGCGAGTATTGAGAAGGTCGGAGTCGATGAGGAAAAGAAGTCTGCGTTGGTCGTCGTGGCAGATTCACAGCTGTCGTTAGCGATAGGGAAGAATGGCCAGAACGTGCGATTGGCGGCTCGTCTGACCGGCTGGAAGATCGATATCATCAGCGCGTCGGAATATGAAAAAGAAAAGGCGGAGCGGGATAAAGAAATCAAAGCGGCGTTGGCGGAGGAAACCGAAGCGCTGCATCAGCAAGAAGAAGCCCGAGAGCAAGAACTCAAAGCCCGGGCAGAATCGGATGCCGGATAAACTGGATACAGAGGAGTAGGTGTTAATTTCTCATGCGTGTGTATGCCTTGGCTAAGCAACTCGGGATGGAAAACCGTGATCTTATCCCGGAATTGAAGCGGATAGGGATCACCGTCGCATCGCACAGTAGCGTGTTGGATGACGATGTGGTGCAGAAGGTCTTGGAGAAGCTCGGCCCAAAACTCAAGGCGATGGCTCGGGATGCAGCGGCCGATGCTGGTCGGGGTGATCGGAGTAAGGCCGGTCTGGCGTCCGACCATGCAGCGGGAGCGAAGGCCGGATCGGCCCATGCCGCTTCGGCGGCGGAGGAGCCGTCCAGGTCCGACAAACGTCGCATTCTGATTAAGCGTAAGAGAACGGATGACGTTCCAGGGGAAGAGGCCGTGTCTCTGTCTTCAGCTGAATCGACAGGCACAAGTGGACCGCTCATCGATTCCCTCGTAAGCCCGCCGCAGGTGCATTCTCAAGCTGAGGCCCCAGCCATTGCGCAGATTGACCTGTCGGCGACGTCCGACCAGCCGCATGCGATAGGCACCGCGACTGCTCCAGCCCCCACAGCTGCCGTCGTGCCGAGCGTCGATGTGATTACAGGAAAAAAGAAAGCCCTCTCTTTGGAAGAGATGCAAGCCGAGGGTCTAAAAGAGAAGGCGAAGAAGGCTCGTAAGCCCGGCCGTACGCGCGAAGAAGAAGAGCTGCGGCTTCGTGAGGATGCGGCTCGCTGGCAGGATCTTCGAGCCATTCCGGTGCAGCAGCGCCGAGATGACCGCAACAAGCATGTGCATCACAGCACGCCGGGGGAAGTCACCAAGCCGCGGAGGAAGAGCTTTAAGCTGACGCCCGGCATGACAGTGAAGGAGTTCGCCGAGCTGATCGGACAACGCCCGGCCGACATCATGCGCAAGCTCATGGATATGGGCCAGATGCTCACGTTCAACCAGACGATGAACGTCGATGCGGCCGTGATCATTGCGGAGGAGAACGGGATCAAGATCGACGTGTCGACGGAGAAGGCCGGAGAAGAGTTGCTGGAGTCCGTCGTGCAGACGGAGGAAGGGGTTCAGCTCGAGCCACGGCCGCCGGTCGTGACGATCATGGGCCATGTCGATCACGGCAAGACCTCGCTGCTCGACGCTATCAGGCAAACGAAAGTGGCGGAAGGCGAGGCCGGCGGGATTACGCAGCATATCGGCGCCTACACAGTTGCGGTGCGAGGGAAGCAGGTGACGTTCCTGGACACGCCGGGCCACGAAGCCTTCACCGCCATGCGGGGCCGCGGCGCCAAGATCACCGATATCGTCATCTTGGTCGTCGCAGCGGACGATGGAGTGATGCCTCAAACGATCGAGGCGATCAATCACGCCAAAGCCGCATCCGCTCCGATTATTGTGGCCATCAACAAGATCGATAAGCCCGGCGCCAATTCCGATCGTGTAAAGAACGCCCTGTCCGAACATGGACTCATTTCCGAGTCTTGGGGCGGCGACACGATCATGGTTGAGGTTTCGGCCAAGGAAAAGACCGGCCTGGATACCCTGCTGGAGATGATTCTTCTGCAATCAGAAGTGCTGGAACTCAAGGCGGATCCTCACCGCATGGCCAAGGGCGTGGTGGTGGAAGCCAAGTTGGAGCGGGGGCGCGGTCCGGTCGCGACGGTGCTGGTTCAGAGCGGGACGCTCCGTGTCGGCGATGTGTTCGTCGTCGGGATTTTTAGTGGGAAAGTTCGCGCGCTCATTACGCATACGGGCGCAAAAGTCCTCGAGGCAGGTCCTTCTATCCCAGTCGAAGTAGCTGGACTTCCCGGTGTGCCGTCTGCGGGGGATGTATTTCAGGTCGTTGCTGACGAGCGGGTCGCACGAGAGATCGCGGGAGATCGAGCCCATAAACAGCGAACGGCTGATTTATCCGGGTCGGCAAAGGTCACGTTGGACGATCTGTTCGCCAAGATCAAAGAAGGATCCGTCAAGGAGCTGGCACTGGTGATCAAGTCCGATGTCCAAGGGTCGGCTGAAGCCCTGACGGCGGGCGTCGAAAAGCTTGCAACCGCCGCGGTCAAGCTGCGGGTCATTCATAGCGGCGTCGGTGGGGTCACGGAATCCGACGTGCTGCTGGCTGCCGCGTCGAACGCCATTGTCGTCGGGTTCAATGTCAGGCCGGAGCCGAAGGCTGCTGCTCTGGCGGAACAGCAAGGCGTCGATATCCGTCTGTACACCATTATTTATGATGCCTTGGGCGAGATTAAGGCGGCGATGGAAGGACTGCTTGAACCGACGCTCAAGGAACGGACATTGGGGCGAGCGGAAGTGCGACAGGTCTTTACGGTATCCAAGGCCGGCGTCATTGCAGGGGCCTATGTGGTGGATGGCACGATCACCCGTGCGGCAATCGGAGTACGAGTGCTTCGCGACAATGTGGTGGTCTATGAAGGGAAGCTCGGGTCGTTGCGTCGCTTCAAGGACGATGTCCGTGAAGTGCAGCAAGGCTACGAATGCGGAATCAGCGTCGAGAACTTCAACGATATCAAGGCTGGGGACATCATCGAAGCCTACGCGGTCGACAAAATCGCCGCAAAGCTCTAAGGCGTGAGTCTGTCCTGTGGGTATCATCGTCGGACTCTGTACGGTCGAGCTGTTCATTCCAGAGAGTCAATCGTTGAAGGACAAGCGGCAGGTGCTCTTGAGTCTCAAGGATCGGCTACGGGAAAAGTTTAATCTTTCCGTCGCCGAGGTCGATGGACAGGATTTGTGGCAGAAGGCCGTCTTGGGGATGGCCTGTGTGGCCAACGAAGGACGATATGTCAACCAAGTGTGCGATCAGGCGCTAAACTTGATTCGGAGCGTCCCGGCGGTGGAAATCGTCCAATCTCGAGTGGAATTGTTGTGACGGCGGCATATTCAGCAGGATGCTCAAAATGGCCGTCCAGCAAGGCCGCAACAAGCGAAGAGGCGAGGCGTACGCTTCGGTACGATGAGCCTCTGAGTGAAGCGAGAACGAAGCTTGGGAAAAGGCGCGTTTCGGCGCGCCGGGGCTGGGCGGGTGAGAAGGACGACTTTTTCAGCACCCTGCTAGGTGGAGAGCGCGGTGGCCAAAACGGGATATCATCGGGCCGATCGTGTGGCCGATCAAATCCGCATGGAAGTGGCCGATATCCTCATGCGGAAGATCAAAGATCCGCGCGTGCAGGCTGTTACCGTGACCGACGTCAAGCTAACCAGCGATCTGCGGATCGCTCGCGTGTTTGTGACGACTATGGGCACGGAAGAAGAAGAGCGGAACGTCTTCGCCGGGTTGGCTCAAGCCAGTGGGTTTGTGCGCGGTGAACTAGGTCGTCGGCTTTCGCTCCGGTATTTGCCTGAGATCGTTTTTGCTAAGGATGTTAGCGGGCCGAGAGGCGATCGCGTGTTGAAGTTGTTGGACGAGCTCCACGTCACAACGGAGGCCGAGGGCGGATCGTCCGAAGAGCAGGCGGGTTTGTAGTCTCGGGGACGTGATGATGAATCTCGCACAGAGCTGTGCCGTCGTCGACGGCGTGCTGATCATCAAGAAAGAAGCACGCTGGACTTCCCACGATGTCGTCGCGAAGGTGCGCCATTTTCTTGGCGGAGTGAAGGTCGGCCATGCCGGCACTCTCGATCCTGCCGCAACGGGAGTCTTGCCTGTGCTCATCGGGCGGGGAACTCGCATTGCCGAATATCTCGTTGAGTGGGATAAGGAATATTGTGCCGTGCTTCGTCTCGGCGAAACCACCGATACGCAGGATGCGACGGGAACGGTCCTGATGAGTCAGGCGACGGACCGGGTGACAGCAGAGGCGATCCACGAGGCGGCGGCTCGATTTCGCGGGCCGATTGAGCAAGTTCCTCCGATGTATTCGGCGGTGAAAATCGCGGGGGTTCCGCTCTATAAGTCCGCCCGTGCTGGCAAAACGGTCGCTCGCGATGCGCGAACCGTCGTGATCCATACCCTTGAGGTGTTGGCGATTCAGGGACGGGATGTGACGTTACGCATTGTCTGTTCGAAGGGGACCTATGTGCGGACGCTCTGCGCCGATATGGGCGAAGTGTTGGGTGTTGGCGGGCATATGCTGGCGTTAGAACGAAGGCGGGTGGGTCCCTTACTGATCGAGCAAGCGCTGACGATTGATGAGGCGGTCACCCGTCATGCCCTTGGCCAGTTGGGAAACGATTTGCTGTCGCTGGATCGTGCATTGGACCAGTTGGCGATTGCGGTGGTGGATGAACGGACCGCCGATTCCGTGCGCCACGGGGCTCCGGTGCCTGCGGCCAAGATTCTTCGTTGGGAGGGGGTGGCCGATGCTGAGCGCGGGTCACGCAGGCCGGTCCGTATCCACGATACCGACGGATATCTGCTGGCGATCGGGAAGTATCCGGAGACTTCGGGCGGCGCGCTCACGGTTGAGAAGGTGTTGATCGACCAGGACGTATGAGACTTCGTTGCGGATGAAGGAAAGGAACAGGAAGGAAAGAGCCCATGGCATTACTCAAAGAAGCAAAGACCGAGTTGATCAAGCAGTACCGGCAACATGAGACGGATTCCGGCTCGCCGGAAGTTCAGATCGCAGTATTGACGAACCGTATCACGTATTTGACGGAACATTTCAAGCTCCACAAGAAAGATCATCACTCGCGGCGTGGTCTGCTGCTCTTGGTTGGGCGCCGACGGCGTTTACTCGACTATCTTCGTGGTGTCAGCGACGCACGCTATCGTGCGGTGATCGAGCGATTGGGCATCAGAAAGTAGCATCCCGTCTCGCTGTCGCGCCAGGGGGCGCAACAGCGGGCAGTAGTCAGTCGCACAGGTGAACACGGACAGAGGCTGGAGTGTCACACATCGCTCGAGTCTCTCTCTGTGGGCATCTGTGGGGCCTAACCAGAGGAGACCCAGATGGTACACACAGTTGAAATAGAGATTGCCGGGCGCACCCTGCGACTTGAGACCGGTCGTGTGGCACGACAAGCAGATGGTTCGATTTGGGCCACGTACGGCGACACGGTCGTATTGGCAACGGCCGTCGCGTCACAGGTCGCCAAGGCGGGGATCGATTTCCTTCCTCTGACGGTCGATTATCAAGAGAAATCCTTCGCAGCTGGGAAGATTCCAGGCGGGTACTTCAAGCGGGAAGCGCGTCCATCGGAAAAAGCGGTGCTGACCAGCCGGCAGATCGATCGAGGGCTCCGTCCGCTTTTCCCCGAGGGCTATTACTTCGAGACCCAAGTCATCGCCTCAGTCCTCTCGGCCGATCAGACGGGCTCGTCCGACATCCTCGCCATTATTGCCTCCTCTGCTGCCCTCACCATCTCGAATATTCCGTTCGACAATCCTATTGCAGGCGTGAGGATCGGTCGGCTGGACGGCAAGTTTGTCGTCAATCCGGACCTTGAGACAGTGGCGAAGAGCGAGTTGCAGCTCGTTGTGGCGGGGACGGCCGATGCGGTCATGATGGTCGAAGCAGGGGCGAACGAACTGTCCGAAGCCATCATGCTTGAGGCGATCGAGCTTGCCCATGCCGAGATCAAAAAGATTGTGGCCAAGATTCGCGAACTGCAAGCCGTCGCCGGCAAGTCCAAGCGGAAGGTGGTGAAGGAGCAAATCGACTCTGCACTCGCCGCTCAAGTCAAGGCGTTGGTGGCGCAAGGGATCCGCGATGCCATCATGATTCCAAACAAGTCGGCCAGACAGGAGAAATTGGACGAGGTCAAGAATGACGCCGTTCTGAAACTCAAGAGCGCAGACGACTCGAATCGGGAGCGGCACGTCAAGCTGGTGTTCCACGAGCTGGAATATACGGAAGTGCGGAACATGATCCTGGAGAAAGGGTCGCGGGCGGATGGACGTGGCCCGGCTGACATTCGTCCGATCACCTGCGAAGTTAGCGCGCTGCCACGGACACACGGCTCCGCGATCTTCACCAGGGGCGAGACTCAAAGTTTGGCCGTCGTGACGTTGGGGACCACGGACGACGAGCAGCGGATTGATGCGCTGGAAGGGGAGTACATGAGGACCTTCATGCTCCATTACAATTTCCCGCCGTTCAGCGTCGGCGAGGCGCGGCCGCTTCGCTCGCCGGGACGCCGGGAAGTCGGCCATGGCGCATTGGCCGAACGGGCATTGGCTCCGGTTGTGCCCAGCAAGGAGGCCTTTCCCTACACGCTTCGCATCGTGTCCGACATCCTCGAATCTAACGGATCCTCTTCAATGGCGACCGTCTGTGGCGGGAGCCTTGCTATGATGGATGCCGGCGTGCCGATTAGGGAAGCCGTGGCTGGGATCGCGATGGGTCTGATCAAAGAAGGCGATCGGGTCATGATCCTTTCTGATATTCTTGGGTTGGAGGATCACCTGGGCGACATGGACTTTAAGGTCTGCGGCACCAAGCAGGGCGTGACCGCGTTGCAGATGGATATCAAGATCGGCGGCATTACGTCGACCTTGATGCAGAAGGCCCTGGAACAAGCTAAGGCCGGGCGTTTGCACATTTTGGGTTGTATGGAGAAGGCGCTCCAAGCGCCAAGGACCACGCTGTCTGCCTATGCGCCACGGATCTTCACGATGAAGGTCAAGCAGGACAAGATCCGCGAGATCATCGGTCCCGGCGGCAAAACGATCCGCGGCATCATTTCGGATTGTGGGGTCAAGATCAATGTCGACGACAGCGGAACGGTCACGATCGCATCGGTCGATGGAGCGTCGGCCGAGAAGGCCAAAGAAATGATCAGCCGGATTACCGAAGAGGTCGAGATTGGGAAGATCTACATGGGCACGGTTCGGAAGATCATGGACTTCGGCGCGTTTGTCGAGGTTCTGCCGGGAACCGACGGGCTGGTGCATATCTCGCAGCTGGCGCACCATCGAGTCCAAGCGGTATCCGACGAGGTGAAGGAAGGCGATCAAATCCTGGTGAAGGTCCTGGAAGTGGATCGGCAAGGAAAAATCCGCCTCAGTCGCAAGGAAGCCATGCCGGCTCCGACCGGGGCTGGTGCGCCGGATCAGCCAGCCAGGTAACTGTCTTGTATCGCAAGCTTGTCCTAGACAACGGGGTACGGGTGGTGACCGAACGGTTGCCGACGCTCAAGTCGGTCACCGTGGGCGTGTGGGTCAACACTGGGTCACGGGACGAGCAGCCTTCCCAAGCGGGCTATTCCCACTTTATCGAGCATATGCTCTTCAAAGGGACGCGCAATCGTTCCTCCGCAGAAATTTCACGCGAAATCGACGCGCTTGGCGGAGAGATGAATGCCTTCACCTCGCGTGAGACGACGACCTATTACGTGAAGGTGTTGGATCAGCAATTAGAGCGAGCGCTCGAACTCCTCTCGGACCTGTTCCACTATTCCTGTTTTGCACCCAAAGAAATCGAAAAAGAAAAACAGGTTGTCCTGGAAGAGATTCGCATGGTCCAGGATGATCCAGAAGATCTCGTGCAAGAGCTCCATATGGGGCAAGTGCTGGGGCGTCATCCACTCGGTCGCTCTATTCTTGGTCGAGAGAAGACGATCAGAGGGCTGCGCCGCCAGGACCTGCTGAACTATATCGAGCCCCACTACGATCCGGGGAAGACGGTGGTGTCGATTGCCGGGAACTTCGAGCAGGCCAAGTTAGATCGGCTGGTCGCGCGGTATTTCGGCAAGGGCCGGGCTGCAAAGTCGGCTCCCACCAACGGGCGCCGCCCTCCTGACGTGCATGGCGGTGTCTTATTGAAGAAGAAACAGTTGGAGCAGGTGCATCTCTGTCTCGGGCTCAAAGGCGTTGCCGCTGGACATCAGGATCGGTATGCGTTGTATGCGCTCAACAGCGCATTGGGCGGCAGTGTCAGTTCGCGATTATTTCAGGAAGTCAGAGAGAAGCGGGGTCTCGCCTATTCGATCTACTCCTTCTTGTCCGGTTATTCGGATGGCGGCATGATCACGGTGTATGCGGCGACGAGGCCGAAAGAGGTTGATCGCGTCGTGGATCTTGTCTGCCGAGAGATTCGGCAGATTGGCATCAAGGGTGTCGAACGAAACGAGCTTGAGCGAGCGAAGACTCAAATGAAGGGCAGCTTGATGCTGAGCCTGGAGAGTTCGCACAGCCGCATGAGCAAACTCGCGAAGGACGAGCTCACATACGGAAGGCATACGTCGCTAGATAACATGTTGGCTCATATCGATCGCGTGAATGTGGAGCAGGTCTTCAATGTGAGCCGCCAATACTTTGGACTGGACTCCCTCGCGATCACCGGACTTGGGCCTCTTGCCTCGCGCAGTCTGCAAGCATACAAATAAGAATGTTCTAATATAAGCCCATCGAGCGTTAAAATATAAATAAAACAGATTGATGCGATTACCCACAATGTATTGATTATTAAATATATTTCGTATCATATTCGAATCTATCCACAGGACAAACAAATTCTTGACACAGTTTCATAGTTTCAGTACCATGGCCCCGAAATTTGATAATGATTCGCACTCGAAGGGAAAGAGCCCGAGACAAGCACAGAGAGGCAGCGGAAGCTCCAACACTCGTGCCCGCATCATCCCTGAGACTGTTTAGAAGACGTCGTCATTCTTGAAGTAAGTAACCGTCGATTTTTGTGGTTGTTATTTTATATGAAGGAGGGACGAGGTATGCAAAAGGTCATACTTATCGCCGCCGTGGCAGTTTTTTCCGCGCTCGGCTTACTGACGACCGAGTTTGCCGTTGCTGAGCGTGCTGAGCCTGCAGCGCCTGGTCCGACTGGTCCGACTGACAACATTGCCGGCGGAAAGCCGATGAAGGGTGAAATCACCAAGACTCTTAAGGGCCGAGTATGGTCACAGTGGGCCGATAATCCAGACAAAGAGTTGCTGTTTGGGATTCAATATTGGAACACCGGTGAACCAGGATCTGGAACTCCGAACGGTCGTTCATCTTCTGATCTCGATGTGAAACCACCTGATCCATTACTTACTTGCTGCGGCTGGGGTTTTGTGGGTGGAACGGATAAGAACAGCCCATATTCTGGGTGGTACCATGCCGCTTCGACCGTCCGGTTGTCGGTGAAGGATAAGGCCCTCATGGACCAGATTATCAAGGCTTCCCAGGAACTTGTTGCTATGGAAATAAGCCTGGATGGTCGCACGATCACTGGTTTTAAGATTATCAAGGAATAAGCCTTAACATAATTTAATTCTTTCATGTTCTGTTAAGGGGGATGCGATTATGAAGTTTCAAACCAAGAGCTGGGCTGTGATGGCGGCTGTAGCGCTGGTGGCCTCTGCTGCTTCCACCGCACTAGCGATCGAATCATTCCAGGAGCGGTTCGAGTGGGGCGATATGAGTAAACCGACCACCATACAGGGTCGAGTGATCGTGCTTGATCCCTACGATGAGGCAGTCTGGATTAATGTCTCTGTGTTCGGGGGGAATGCTGAGAGCGGCCTCTGGTGGCAAAAGATTCATCCGGGTAAGAACCTCAAGTTTTATGCCGACAAAGGAGCGTGGGAAGAGCTGAAAAAGATGGCCCGTCCTCATGCGGGACCAGCTGCCGCAAAGGAAGTTCCCCCATCATCCGAAGGTGTGCTGATAGAGTTTGTGGCAACAGAACCGGAGCAAAATCACCGTGTGATTTCTTCCGTCAAGAAGCTTCCGGAAGTTGCCGGAACGCCAAGCAAGCCACGAAGTATTTCTGCGCTTCGTTTCAAGGATTGTGCTGGTAAGGACGAAAGTGAGTCTGGATGTGCAGCAGCGAAACAAGGCCTCAATACTTCACCGAAGTCTCCTGATGGGGCCGCTATTCCCATGCAGTATGATGTGTTGCTCCCAGGTGGAGAGCCCATCGCTGGTTTGATCCCTTGGACAGCAAAGTACAACTTGGGCTCTGCCAAGTGAGCTAAATCAGTCTCTGTTTGTAAAAACGGCATCTCCGAAAGGAGATGCCGTTTTTGTTTGATGAGTTACTTGTCGGAGTCAGCCACCTTGCGCTGTAGATCGGCAAGCCGGTTGAGCGCATCCAGCGGGGTCATCGAAAAGAGATTGATCTGTCTGACCTCATCTACAATCGGGTGTGCATGGGGAAGTGGAACCTGAGTCGGCCTTTTTTCTGATGACAGAGTGGGAGTTGCGGTCGTCGAGTCGGTTTGTTCAAGCTGCGAAAGCACCTCCTGGGCTCTCTCGATCACGGAGGTAGGCAATCCTGCCAATTTGGCGACATGAATGCCATAACTGCGGTCTGCGCCTCCCGGCACAATTTTACGCAAGAAGACCACGTCTCCATCCCGTTCCTGGACCGCCACGCAATAGTTTTTGATCCCCTCGCGTAACCCTTCCAGTTGCGTCATCTCGTGATAGTGAGTGGCGAATAGGGTCCTGGCTCCCAGGTGCCGACGGTCTTGGATATGCTCCGCAATGGCCCAGGCGACACTCAGTCCATCGTAGGTGCTGGTTCCTCGGCCGATTTCGTCCAGGAGAATCAAGCTGCGAACGGTCGCACTGTTCAAGATGTGAGCGGATTCGATCATCTCCACCATGAAAGTACTCTGTCCAGCAGCCAAGTTGTCCGAGGCTCCTACTCGCGTAAAAATCCGGTCCACTAGTCCGATGCGGGCCTCGGCCGCCGGCACGAAGCTTCCGATCTGCGCCAACAGGACGATCAACGCGATTTGACGGAGGTAGGTGCTTTTCCCTGCCATATTGGGCCCGGTGAGGATCACCAACCGGTTGGCGTCGCAGTCGAGGGATGTGTCGTTGGGCACGAAGGTCAAATCACTGTTGAGCTGCTCGACGACAGGATGCCGGCCTTCTCGAATGAGGATCGTGCTGCTCTCATCGACAAGGGGTTTAACGTAGCGATGTAATGCGGCCGTCTCGGCTAGGCCGGCGAGGACGTCGAGCAACGCGACGGCCTGGGCCATCGAGTAAAGACGAGGGATCTCGGGTGCTAAACGCACGCGCAATTGTTCGAACAGCTCCTGTTCGAGTGCCAACAGTTTAAGCTCAGCGCCCGTCACACGTTCTTCTAATTCTTTCAACTCCGGCGTCATGAATCGTTCGGCATTGACGAGCGTCTGCTTGCGAATATAATCGGGCGGGACACGGGACAGGTGTGTCTTGGTAATTTCGATGTAGTAACCGAACACCTGATTGTAGCGAATCTTCAACGAGTCGATTCCCGTTCGTCCTCGTTCTTTGGATTCCAGTGAGGCGATCCAGCCCTTGCCCTCCGTGCTCGCCTTGCGCAGTTCATCGACCCCGGCATGGTACCCCTCACGAATCACACCACCGTCGCGGAGTGCCATCGGTGCATCTGGCTTGACGGCCTGCTCAATCGCGTCATGCACATCGCCGCAATCGTCCCACGACTCTCGGACAGCAGCCAGTAACGAGGCGCCGAACGGCTGGAGGTGGGATCGTAATTCAGGCAGGCTGCCGACGGACTGTTTCAACGCGAGTAGTTCGCGAGGTCCTGCAACGCCGAGCGTCACGCGGGTGCCCAGACGGGCAACATCTTGCACGTCCCTGAGTGCAGTTCGGAGTGACACGCGTTGTTGAATCCGGTCTTTCAACTCGCCAACCGCTTCAAGACGAGCGTGAATGACGCTACGATCGAGGAGCGGTCTGACGAGCCAGTCGCGTAACAAGCGACTGCCCATCGCTGTCACGGTGCGGTCCAACACTGACAAGACCGTGGGCTGGTCCTGTCCCGATCGGTGCTCACCTAATGGCCGCACGAGTTCGAGGTTGCGAATCGTGGCGCTATCCAGATGCATGGCGTCGCCGCTCCAGCGTGTGTGTATGCGGCGAAGGTGCGCGAGGGAGGCGGTTGGCTGGGTTTCACGCACATATCGCAAGATTGCCCCGGCGGCTCCGATCCCGTTGCTCAGACCTCGACAGCCGAATCCGTCGAGCGAGTGCACGGCAAACTGTGTTTGGAGTACTTGTGCGGCATCTTTGGGATTGAAAGAGGCCGAGGGTCGTGCACAGAGGCGTGGCCCATGCAGGCGAGTCAGGCACGATCCGACATTCGCGTGGGAGTCGGGGTGGAGTACTTCCCGTGGTTCCAGTCGAGCCAGTTCATCCATAAGCTGGATTTCTGCCTGTGCCCCGTGAAACTCTGTGATCCAAAACTCCCCGGTGGAGACGTCTAGGCAGGCTAGTCCAATGACGGATTGCCCCTTGGCAGATGGGACCGTGGCGTCGGAGAAGGCAACCGCCGTCAGGAAATGCGACTCTCCCGGCGAAAGGAACTCCGTATCGATCAGCGTCCCCGGTGTATACAAACGAACGACTTCACGGCGCACAAGACCCTTGGCGAGTTTCGGGTCCTCAACCTGTTCGCAGAGTGCGACGGTCCGCCCAGCTTTGAGAAGCTTTGCGATATACCCTTGCGCCGCATGGTAGGGCACTCCGCAGAGCGGAACTGGGTTGGCGCTGGATTTGTCGCGAGAGGTGAGGGCAATGGAGAGCACTTTGGAGGCGATCTGCGCGTCCTCGTAAAACATTTCGTAGAAGTCGCCGACGCGGAACAACAAAATGGCGTCGGGATAGCCGCGCTTGATCTCGCGGTATTGCCGCATCAAGGGTGAGGCGTCAGCGTCATTCATCGCGTCGGTCTCGATGTGCTTCGCCGGTGAGGGCGGGGGATACACGTCCGGTGGCTGTATCGAGTGAGAGGCGGAGCCGCTCTAAGTCCACTTCAGCTTCTTGTAGTGCTTTGGTTTTTCGGCGGAGTTCGATACGGGTCTTTACCCACGGAGGAAAGAGAAGAATCCCAGAGACCAGCAGTCCCACCGCGACTCCCGCCAAAATGGGTTTATAGATCGGCATCGAGGCTTCGAAGAGTCCAAAGAAGTATCGGAGCGTGACTTGCTGTTCCTGGTTTTGAAGGAAAAAAGCCAGGGCGAGGAGCAGCAGCACTCCGACGAGAATCAGTCTGATCATGGTCTCGTCGTGTCCTTTGTGTTCAAGGCCTGGCGCGGTGTCATTCGAGGTGTCCTGCCTGTCTTGCGATACTGCCTACGTACGAGGGTGATGACTTCGTCGGACTTCGGGCCTGTCGCTCGGAACTGAACCGTTCGACTCTGCGTGGCACGATGATCAAGCGTAATCTCGATCCGGTCCTGCGGAAGTGCGGCAAGGCCCTTGTCGGCCCATTCGATGGCCGTCACGGTCTGGCCTGAGAAATACTCGACCAGTCCTGTCGATTCAAGCTCGCGAGGTGTGCGAATACGATACAGATCTACGTGGACAAGCGGTAGGCGCCCTTGATCGTATTCGTGAATCACCACGAACGTCGGGCTGGTCACTGCCGCTGGCGATGCGCCTAGGCCCTGCGCGATTCCTCGGACGAGCGCTGTCTTGCCCGCTCCGAGCGGTCCGTAGAGCGCGATCGTTTCTCCTCCTCGAAGCACGCAGCCGATCGCTTGGCCGAGCCGATCGGTGTGCTGATGCGATGTGGACACCAGTGTCCATGGCAGGCTCAACGTGTCGCGCCGGCGAGCGGCAGGTTGTTTCGCCTTGGCTGGCCGAGTGACGTTAGGTCGTGTTCGTCCGCTGGAGCGCATAAGGAATTTGAGCGATGAGGTCGCCGGCGAGCATTCCGGGCTGCCCGAGCTGTTGGGAGGCCAAGTCACCGGCTAATCCATGAAAATACGTTGCGGCACAGGCGGCCTCCCATGGGGGAACCCGTTGAGCCAGTAAGCCGACGATCATGCCGGTCAACACATCGCCGGTTCCTGCCGTGGCCATGCCGGGATTGCCGGTCGGGCAAATGGCGACAAGTCCATCGGGGCGGGCGATGACGGTTCGTGCGCCTTTTAAGACGACGAAGACGCCTCGTTCTCGGGCAAACCGTCTGGCCGTGCCGATTCGGTCTGCATTGACGCTGTGCGTCGTGGCATCGACTTCGAGCCGGGCCATCTCACCAGGGTGTGGAGTGAGGATGGGTGGAGTAGGGCATTCAGTCAGCAGCGAGGCCCGACCAGCCAAGGCATTGAGTGCATCGGCATCGAGGACGGAGGGCCGATCCAGATGCTTCATGAGCGACTGCACGAGCTCGATGGTTTCGTGATGTGTCGAGAGCCCAGGACCGATAGCGATTGCCGTGCGTGCCTGGATAAATGCGAGGACACGATCGAGTCCTGAGCGGGCCAGTGTACGCGCCTTCGTTTCCGGGAGAGGCATCGTCATCGCTTCCAGCAATTTGGATTCCAGTACATCGTTGACGCTGCTGGGGGTCGCCACTGTTACTAGGCCTGCTCCAACGCGGAGCGCCGCTCGGGCCGCCAAGGCCGCCGCGCCGGTTTTCCCCACGGACCCTGCAATAATCCCGACATGGCCAAACGTTCCCTTATGGGAGGAGGGTGCACGTGCCGGTAGAGCCTGAAATGCACTGTCGCTGGTCAAGAGCAGAGTTCGGCTCTCGATGGCATCCACATAGGCGGGTGGAATGCCGATATCGGCGACGCGGATTGCGCCGGCCTGGTCAATCCCTGCATTGACATAGAGGCCGAGTTTCGGGAGGCCACAGGCGATGGTCAACGTGGCGCGGATCGCGCTCCCTAGGGTGGTGCCGGTATCGGCATGGAGACCGGATGGGATATCGATTGCGATGATTGGTTTCCCGGCACTATTGATGAGTTCGATGGCTTCACGATAGGTTCCGGTCACCAGGGAAGACAATCCAGTGCCAAGGAGGGCATCGACGAGGATGTCGCTAGAGGCCAGGAGGGGTCGTACCTGATCGACAGACCGGAAGTGAACGATTGCTGTTCGTCCTATAACTCGAACGAGCCGACGATACATCGTCGCGGCATCCCGACCCAAGTTGGCCACTGCTGTGAGGAGCACCACGTGGATCTGTGCACGTCGGCGGTGCAGCAGTCGAGCCACGACCAATCCGTCTCCTCCATTGTTCCCTTTTCCGCAGAGGATGGTAATGGTCTTGCCTCGTGCCGGTCCACAGTGCTCTTCCAGATGCCTGACAATTCCTTCGCCGGCGCGCTCCATCAAGACGGGACTGGGGACATGTGCTTCGGTGATCGTGCGGCGATCAAGCGCCTGCATCTCGGTTCCTGTCACAATCTTCATCGATGACCTTGCGTGCGGGATCGATACCGCATGAGGGATGGGGTGAGCGTGGGATGGGAAGAGCTCTCTTGTCTACGGCGCAATGGCATGACGAGGGCCCCTCGCGTTGTCCATAAAGAAACACAGCGTGTCGCACCGGCGCGATGGTTCAACTCAGCAACGCTTTCATCTCCCGCACGGCTTGGTCGAGGCCCACCAGAACCGCTCGGGCAATGATGCTATGGCCGATATTGTATTCGACGATTTCCGGAATGTGAGTCAACCTCATCACGTTGCGGTAGTCCAAGCCGTGTCCGGCATTGACGCCCATGCCGAGTTTGTAGGAGAGCTTCGCTGCCTGCGTAATCGCGTCTACTTCGGCATCGGCTTCTTTCGAACGTGTGGCATTCGCATAACGGCCAGTGTGGAGTTCGACGAAATCCGCAGAGACTCTGTGCGCGGCTTTGACCTGGCCCAAATCCGGTTCGATGAAGAGGCTGACGGGTATGCTTGCCTCGTGGAGCATGTTCACGATCTGCTGAATACGATCTTTATGGCCGGCCACGTCGAGGCCTCCTTCAGTCGTGAGCTCCTGACGCTGTTCCGGGACGAGCGTGACCATGTCCGGCTTGATGCTCAGGGCAATTTTGGCCATCGTTTCATCGGCCGCCATCTCCAGATCGAGCTTCGTGCGAATGAGTTCCCGCAAGAGACGAAGGTCGCGGTCTTGAATATGGCGCCGATCTTCTCTGAGGTGGACGACAATACCGTCGGCCCCTGCCAATTCCACCAACACGGCGGCGGCAAGGGGGTCCGGGTCTGTTCCGCCACGGGCCTGCCGTAACGTGGCCACATGGTCAATGTTCACCCCAAGTCGTGGCACAAACCCTCCGTTCTGCTATGTGGAGCAAGGAGAAACTGAGTTGAGTGACGAGTGCGAGTGGCGTTGCAGTTGTAACAGAAATTCACAGAGCGGGGCAAGGACCGGGAGGTGAAATTGGGGGGGCATTGTCCCAGTCTACCCAAAGGGTCTGGACACCGAACCCCATAGAATCACGACATAATTTGACTCGATATACTCTGCGCCATTAGAATAGGCCTCCGAATGCGGAGACGGGAGATCACTCGATGTTTCCGTGGGTGCGAAGATGACGGACAGGGGACCTCATGGGATTAGGCGACGGATTTTATCGTCTCAAACGGCTACCGCCTTATGTGTTTGCTCAGGTGCAGAGTCTCAAACTTGAGGCTCGGCAAAAAGGCGAAGACATCATCGATTTCGGAATGGGTAATCCTGACCAACCGACGCCGGGCCATATCGTTGAGAAGATGATTGAGGCGGCGCGGAAGGGAAAAAATCATCGCTACTCGGCCTCACGTGGGATTACGAAACTGCGGCATGCGATCGCCGGTTGGTACAAGCGGAACTATAATGTCGATCTGGACCCTGAGACCGAGACCATCGTTACGATCGGCTCCAAAGAAGGGTTGGCACATCTGGCGCTGGCCTTGATCGGGCCCGGTGACGTCGTGCTGACACCGACGCCGACCTATCCGATTCATATGTATAGCTTCATCATTGCGGGAGGAGAAGTCAGAGGCATTGAGCTGCGCCAGGACAGCGACTTCTTCGACGATTTACAGCGGGTCTATCGCCAGACCTTCCCGAGGCCCAAGATCTTGGTCATCAATTTCCCCCATAACCCGACCACCGCCGTGGTGGACCTCGAGTTTTTCAAGAAAATTGTTGCCTTTGCCAAAGAACATCAGGTCATTGTCATTCATGACCTGGCTTACGCCGACCTCGTATTCGATGGGTATAAGGCGCCAAGCTTCCTGCAAGTTCCCGGGGCGAAGGATGTCGGCGTCGAGTTCTACACCCTGTCCAAGGCCTACAACATGCCCGGCTGGCGTGTGGGATTTTGTTGCGGCAATCGCGAAGTTGTCGGCGCCTTGGCGAAGATCAAGAGTTATCTCGATTACGGTATTTTCCAACCCCTGCAGATTGCCAGTGTCATTGCCCTCAATGGGCCGCAAGATTGTGTGAAGGAGACCGTGCTGCGCTATCAAAAACGTCGCGATGTATTGGTGAGCGGGCTCAATCGCATCGGCTGGCAGGTAACCAAGCCTGTCGCTACGATGTTTGTCTGGGCTAGGATTCCGCTGCCCTATCGGTCTTCTGGATCGTTGGAGTTTTCGAAGCTCCTGCTCCGCGAGGCAAAAGTGGCCGTCTCTCCTGGGATTGGGTTCGGTGAAGGTGGAGATGAATATGTGCGGTTCGGCCTTGTCGAAAATGAACATCGCACGAGGCAAGCCGTGCGAGGCATTCGCAAGACCTTGAAGCTTGAGGGGCCGGAAGCATGATTTCGCGCGTCGGCGTCGGCATCATTGGATTCGGAACGGTCGGGACGGGCGTCGCCAAAATTCTCTTGGAGAATGCCGCCGTAATCGGCCGACGAGTCGGTGTCCCGATCGAGATCGTTCGGATTGCGGATCTCGATGTGATGCGCGACCGAGGTCTATCCCTTCCGCCAGGCCTCCTCACCACCGACGCAAAAGAGATTCTCGCCGATCCGTCGATCGACATCGTCGTGGAGTTGATTGGAGGCTGCGATGCGGCCAAACGCATCATCCTGGAAGCCATTGCGGCAGGTAAACATGTCGTCACCGCCAATAAGGCCTTGCTCGCGTTACACGGAGAAGAAATTTTTGCCGCGGCTTCCCGCACGGGCGTCGACCTCGGTTTCGAAGCCAGCGTGGGCGGAGGAATTCCCGTCATTCAGGCATTGAGGGAAGGGCTAGCGGGTAATACCATCCAATCCATTTATGGGATCATCAACGGGACGGCCAATTACATTCTCTCGCGTATGACCCATGAGGGCCAGAGTTTTGAGAAGGTGCTCGACGAAGCGAAGCAGGCCGGTTATGCCGAAGCGGATCCGACATTCGATGTGGCCGGTATCGATTCGGCCCACAAGCTGGCGATCCTGGTGGCGCTGGCCTATGGAATACCGGTCAACTTTAAAGATGTATACACCGAGGGAATCACCCATATTACGCCGCTTGACATCGCGTACGCCAAAGAGTTCGGTTGTACGATCAAGCTGCTGGGCATTGCCAAGCTGGTTGGCAACGAAGTCGAAGCCCGAGTGCATCCCACGATGCTGCCATCCTCGTCTCCGATCGCCCAAGTCGAAGGAGTCTACAACGCAATTCAACTGGTCGGCGATGCCGTGGGCGACGTGGTGCTCTATGGACGGGGCGTGGGGTCCCTGCCGACCGGCAGTGCGGTGGTCGGCGATCTCATCGCCATTGCGCGCAATCTGTTGAAAGGAGCGGTTGGGCGAGTGCCGCCCGCCTCGTTCCAGCAGGACCAGCGTCGTCCGCTTCGGATGCGGCCGATGGAAGAAATCAGCTCGCTCTATTACCTCCGTTTTATGGTGCTGGACCGCCCCGGTGTCTTGTCGCAAATCGCAGGGGAGCTGGGCCGGTGCGGTATCAGTATCTCGTCCGTCCTCCAACAGGGACGACGCGAAGGGCAAACGGTTCCGGTCGTGATCAAGACCCATACCGCCACGGAGCGCGATGTCCAAACGGCATTGCGAGCGATCAATCGCATGGCCTTCATCTCCGAACCCACCACCTTGATCCGGGTCGAGGGCAAGGACGAGTGATGCGATGAATCGCTGGCGTGGTGTGATCGAAGAATATCGAAAGTTTCTGCCGGTGACCGAACGTACCCCCGTGGTGACACTCGGTGAAGGTAACACTCCGCTCATTAGGGCGACGCGGCTGGCCAAGCAGATCGCTCCCGGTATCGATCTCTATCTCAAGTTCGAAGGCATGAATCCGACGGGATCGTTCAAGGATCGCGGCATGACGATGGCTATCTCAAAGGCCGTTGAGTCCGGCGCCAAGGCGGTGATTTGCGCCTCCACGGGGAATACATCCGCCTCTGCCTCGGCCTATGGTGCGCGGGCGGGACTGGCGGTCTATGTGTTGATTCCTGCCGGAAAGATCGCGATGGGTAAGCTGTCCCAGGCCATGATGCACCAAGCCACCGTCATCCAGATCGAAGGAAACTTCGATCAGGCTTTGGCCATTGTGAAGGAATTGTCAGTGATCCACGGCATCGAGCTGGTGAACTCGCTCAACCCCTATCGGATCGAGGGGCAGAAAACCGCCGCGATGGAGGTCTGCGATCAGCTCGGCGATGCTCCAACTGTTCATATGCTGCCGGTTGGGAATGCTGGCAATATTACCGCCTATTGGAAGGGGTACCAGGAATACCGTGCGGCCAATCAATCCACGAGGCTGCCTCGCATGGTCGGATTTCAGGCGGCCGGTGCCGCGCCCATCGTGCTCGGCCGCATCGTGGAGAATCCGCAGACGGTGGCCTCGGCGATCCGGATCGGCAATCCAGCCAGCTGGGAAGCGGCCTTGAATGCCGTGAAGGAATCCGCGGGAGCGATCGATTCGGTGACGGATGAAGAGATTTTGCAGGCCTATAGGGCGGTCGCGGCGACGGAAGGGGTCTTCTGCGAGCCGGCGTCCGCCGCGTCGGTTGCCGGCGTGATGAAGTTGAGCAAGCAAGGCGGACTGCGTGAAGGCGAGACCGTGGTCTGCACCTTGACCGGTCATGGATTGAAAGATGCCGACACTGCCATCAGTGTATCGGCCCAACCGAAAACCGTTAGAGCGACGCGGGAGGATGTCGCTCGTCTTTTAAGGGTGTAGACACCATGCGAGCAGGGCCTCGATGAAACACGTGATTCTCCATGCCGATGGGATGGCAGACCATCCCCGGCAGGAATTGGGCGGACGGACTCCTCTTCAAGCGGCTTCGACCCCTCACCTAGATCGCCTCGCGCAAGGTGGGGAGCTTGGGCTCCTGGCCGCGGCGCCTGAGAACGTGCGACAGGGGAGCGGTCTGATGGGAACCGCCATCCTCGGATACGACCCCAAGAAATACTACCAGGGGCCTGGCCCGTTCGAAGCGGCCAGTCTGGGGGTTGCCGTCGGCGAGCATGATGTGGTCTATCGCTGTACGATGGTCACGTTGCGGGCAGATGCCCAGTCCGGGAGTAAAGGCGGATTGAACGAGATCAAGAAGCTCGGACCGCACGTGGTGATGGACAATGCGACCGCTGGGCTGATTTCGACAGAAGAGGCCCGCGAATTGATCGAGGCGATCAATGAACAACTCGGGTCGGAGATGATTCAGTTCTATCCCGGGTTAGGCCACCGTCATCTCATGGTGTGGGTCAATGGGAAGTCGCGCGCCGTCTGTACAGATCCGCAATTACTGGCAGGTCGACCGATCGCCGATGCATTGCCGACAGGAGATGGCTCCGACATTCTTTGGAAACTCATGGACACCTCGTTTCAGATCTTGCGGGATCATCCCCTTAACGATGCACGCCAGGATGCGGGGCAGAAGCCGGCCAATTGTCTCTGGCTCTGGGGCCAAGGCCGGCCTGTGCTTTGGCCAAGTCTCTCCGAGCGATTGAAGACGTCCGGCGTGGTGGTCTCTCAGGGCGATGTTCATCGCGGACTCGGCATCATGGCCGGGCTTGCAGTCGTGGACGGAGCGAGATTGGCCGGTGGGGATCTTCGTGCCCAGGCGGCGGTTGCCCTGGAGGAGCTGAAGAAGAAGGATTTTGCATACGTGCATGTGGAGTTACCGGACGAGGTCGTCTACGGGTCGGACGTCGCGGCCAAGGTGAAGGGTATCGAAGTGATCGATCGCGAATTGGTAGGGCCGCTGCTCGAAGGACTGGCGCAGTTAGGCCCCCATCGTATCGTGGCGGTGTGCGACTGGGGCGCTGTAAATCATGGCCAAGCGGTGGAAGGCCCGGGATTCTTCGCCTATCGTGACAGTGCCGTAGCCCTCGCTGCCGAGGCCGGACGGAGATTTACCGAGGCTGACGCCCGCGGCTCGATTGTGCCCCCTCGTGATGCGACGAAATTCGTTGTGCGGCTGTTTGCAAAAGGGTCCTGACGATCGTGGCCTTGATTGTCCAGAAGTATGGGGGAACGTCCGTGGGCACGATAGAGCGGATTCGCTCTGTGGGCGACCGCATCGAGAGGGCGCACAAGGATGGTCACCGCGTTGTGGTGGTCTTGTCTGCGATGAGCGGCGAAACAGACCGATTGCTTCGGTTGGCGCATGAGGTCACGCCGCTGCCGGACGATCGCGAACTTGATATGCTC
>JBBRRK010000019.1:0-28920 GCA_038200765.1 Nitrospirales bacterium | reverse complement strand
AGCTTGTCGAAGAGGACACGCGCTTGTGGGGCATGGCGCCTGAGCGAGGCGCGAACGGGCTGCCACATGTCCATTGCGCCGAGTTGGATGCGTGCCGTTTTGTTGGCACCCAGCGCGGCAAAGAAGAGGTCCATGTCGGCTGCGGTGCGGCCCTTGCCGCCGACCCAGATTGGCCGCCTTCGATTGAGGTCACTGACGACGATGCGGTCGTCGTGCCCCTCCGGATGGCCATCTCGTCCACGCCGCGGGCAGGCCGGCACGGGCCACCTGCTGCTGCCTGTAGATCCTGTCGAGGTCCTTGACCGTGCTGTCGTGGAGGCACTCCGCCTTGGCCACGGCCGTGTTGGTCATCTCGCGGCAGAGTGCCCCCACATGCATCGCGAAGCGCGGCGTGAAGCGTGGGTGCGTCGCCAGCCAGTCGAGGCGCTCTACGAACACGCTACGGCACCTCGGACAGTGGACTCGAAACCGCTCGAACTGGACAGAGATCCAGAACCCGCCAGCCGAAAGGTCGCGGGCACGGCAGGTGCGTGTATCATCGCGCCCGCGGCACCGGTGACCACACTGCGAGCAGATCGCTGTTTTTTTTCGGCGCCGGAACACCAGCACTCTGGCGTAGCGGTCCCCGAAGACGCCGAGGAGCCGGGAGGCGGCGACGAAGCTCGGCAGCGAGAAGAGGGCACGGAGTGAGGTGGGGTTGTGCATGCAGTGACTCTGTGCCAGAACCTACACCAGTTTCAAGCGGGGGGAGAACACCAGGAACCCCGCTCAGACCAGGTGTTCAGCAGGATCGGACCACGGAATGACCCACTGGAAGGTGGAAAGACCCCTTCTATTTATTGCGTTTTGTGGTTCGCGGAACAAGCGTGACAAGACAGACCCGCGTACCAGATAGACGACCTCAGGGGAAGCACTTGGTCATTGATTGCCCCTTCACTTCCCTCTCATACAAAAGCGCCCAGAGGACGTGACGCGAAACGCGCGAGACAGGCGAGAGGGCATACGAGGACCGAGTTGAACTCTTCACCCGCCTTCAGCAAGACGGCTGGTGTGATCTCCACAATGCGTGGCCAGCGAGGACTGAACTCATAACGACCGCATAGTCATCAGAAATGGACACATCGCACGTTTCATGGCTAACCTCTCACGCCAGATTCGGCGCCACGAACACGAGTACTTTGAGTTGCTGGCCTGTATGATTCTTCACACCGTGCTCTTCCCCAGCTGGGGCTATGGTCCCCTGCCCTGGACCCATCACCTGTTTCTCTGAACCAACCTGAAACGTGCCCTGCCCCTCAAGGACGAAATACACCTTATCTTGCTCGCCATGGATATGACCCTTCTGTTCCTGCCCTGGCTCAAAACAGTAGATATCGCAGAAGAATCGTGGCGTCTGAAACATGTTATTCTTCTTCATCTTCTCAGTGCTAAATAGCTGGAGGTCTGACAGATTTACTACCTTCATTCGCTAACTCCTTCAGGATGGTTGCGGATGCGTTCGGCGATGTTCAAACTTCGCCAGAATGGACTCAACCGAGATCACATGATGCGAGAACCCCAAGTCCTTGGCCGGAATTCCCATCGCCAAGCCCAGTAACTGCGGGACATGCAAGATCGGTAAGTTGAGCTTGGTATTCACCGCAAGGCCAGCCCGTTCTTGATAAATATCCAGACTCATGTGGCACAGAGGACAGGGCGTCACCATAAAATCTGCTCCCTGCTCCTTGGACTCTTTCATGTGCGTCCCTGCCATGGCCACGGCAATGGCTTCCTTTTCGAGGATGATGGGAAACCCGCAGCATTTGGTTCTTCCTGCATAGACTACCGGTTCGCCACCGACGGCTTTGATAACGCGCTCGAGGGATTGGGGATTCTCCGGATCGTCAAACCCCAGGTCCCACGACGGACGAAGGATATAGCACCCGTAAAACGGGGCGACGTGGAATCCTTGCAACGGGACGGAGACCAGGGCACCAAGACGAGCCAGTCCGATGTCTCGCACCACGATCCACAACAGATGTTTAACTTGGACATGGCCGTGATAGACCAGACCTTCAGGCTCAAGGAAGGCATTCATGCGGACCAGAGTCCCTGCCTCGGTCTTCAATCGTCGATTGGCTGCGCTCATCACCCCTTGGCAGGTGCCGCAAATCGTCATGACATCCAGGCCAAGCGCCTCCGCTTGGGCAAAGATCCTGGCATTGAGCGCCAGTGCCATATCGGGGTTGGCTTCCGTCACAACCCCAGCGCCGCAACAGGCTGCGGCGGTGAGTTCAACGACCTCGATTCCCAATCGGCCGATGATCGCTCTGGTCGATTGATACAGTTCCGGTGTCGCCCCTTGCGCGGCACAACCGGGGTAGAGGGCATATTTCATGGGTCTACCATTCCGGGAGATGAGACTTGGCTCGCGTGAACGCATCTCGGAGATCGTCCATCGCCGCTGTCGTTTTCGATTTCACCTGCTCCCAGGAAGAGGCCGTGGCGGAATGAATGTCCTCCGATTTTTTCTGGGCCAACTCTTTTTTCTTTTCTAATTCCACAAACGCATTCTGGATGTCCCTTTGTGCTTCCGCCGACGCATGCGCGACTTGTCCACGAAGCTGGGTCATGCGCACGTGCATCTCATCCAGTTCTGTCTGAACCTTTCGCTGAAACGCATCTTTCTGCTGAATCGTATAGTCCTTGGTGGCTGTCACCGCCTCCTGGGTTTCCCGAATCACCGTATCCCCCGTCACCGGCTTATCCGGCGCTCCAGCCGCTACGACAACGGGTATGGTGAGTAAGGTAATTCCCACGATCCACCACAACTTTGCCACATCATTCCTCATAACAATCCCCTCCATCTCATCGATGCACGCGTATCCTCCTGAGTATAACTTCCGTCTTTCAGAAAGTCACCGTACATGGACCGTGAAGCATGAGAACTATCTGGTTGGTCTAGCTCGACTGGCTTCTCTCGTCTATCCGGTTAATGCGATATTGAATTCCGATCTTTTCCGCGAAACCGACGCGGCGTCCTTCACACAGGACTCTCTCCATCGACGGAGCACCATCACACTCATGTATGGATATCACCTACAGGGATACTGCGCTGAGTCGACGGCGGCAGGGCGTGCTAACTGGCTTCGCGGAGAGGAACTGGCTGGAGCATCTGAGCAAATGCGTCCGTCGGCATCGGCCGCCCAAAGAGATACCCCTGAGCGTAGTCGCACCCCTCATCCAGCAGGACCGTTCGTTGACCTTCCTGCTCGACCCCTTCGGCGAGCACGAAGAGGTCGAGGCTGTGGGCCATGGCAATGATCGCCCGCACAATCATGGGTGGGCGGGAATGCGTCAGGATTTCCCGGATGAATGATTGATCGATCTTCACCCTGCTGATCGGCAAACGATGCAAATAGCTGAGCGACGAGTAGCCCGTCCCAAAATCGTCGATAGAGAGTTGTACCCCCATCGCCTTTAAGGTAGTCAGCATGGCGATCGATGCATCCACGTTGCGCATCACTATCGACTCCGTCAATTCCAACTCCAGACACGCCGGCGTCACGCCCGTCTGACTGAGCGTCTGTTCCACGACAGACAGCAACGTATCGCCATGGAATAATGAATTGGAGACATTGATGGAAATGCGCACTGGCCTCTTGCCGCGCTGCTGCCACGCTTGATTGTGCCCACAGGCTGTTCGCAGCACCCACTCATCGATCGCTCTGATCAGGCCCGTATCCATGGCAGTCGGCAGAAATTTCTCGGGGAGTAAGAGCCCTCGCAGGGGATGCTGCCACCGCACCAACGCCTCCGCACCAATCATCTCGCCCGTCCGCAGATCGAACTGCGGCTGGTAATACACCACAAACTCTTCCCTGTCGACGGCATGGCGGAGCTCTCCTTCCAGGATTACACGTTCATTGGCGGTGGCGTTCAGGTTGCTGGAATAGAACTGAAAGTTATTCCGGCCTTGTTCCTTGGCGTGATACATCGCTCTGTCCGCATTCTTCATCAAGGCATCGACCGACTCTCCATCAACCGGGAACACCGCGATCCCCACACTCACCGAGATGAAGATTTCTCGTTCTTCGATCAAGAAGGGCTTCGATATCGCTTCAACAATTCGGCGTGCGACTGTTCCGGCATCCTGGACATCGCGCAGATTCGTGAGCAGCACGGTAAACTCATCGCCGCCCAATCGCGCAAGTGAATGACTCTCCTCTTTGCCCACAGGCCGGCTGACGGAATCGCTGTGCCGAACCGAATCGGACAAGCGCCCAGCCACCTGCTTCAACAGCAAATCGCCGACGTTATGGCCGAACGTGTCGTTAATGACCTTGAATCGGTCCAAGTCGAGAAAGAGCACGGCCAAAGAAGATTGATAGCGGACGGCATGGGAGAGCGCTTGCGTGAGACGGTCTTTAAACAACGAACGGTTGGCCAAGCCGGTCAGACTGTCGAAATAGGCCAAACGATGAATCTCTCGCTCAGACTGTTTCCGATCGGTGATGTCTTGAGCTGTCCCGATGATCGTGAGCGCCTGCAACTGGTCGTCGAACACCGCCTCGGCCTGAAGATGCACCATGAAATCCGCGCCGTTCGGGAGCACAATCCGATGCTCGATATCGCAGGGCTTTCGTTCAATGAGAATTCGCTTCAGCTCGTCATCCACTCGTTCCCGGTCCTCGGCATGGACGACGTGAAGAAACGTATCAAGGGTTCCACCGAAGTCTTGCGGCCTGACTCCGATCAAACGACAGAGCTCAGACGAGGCGGTAAATTGATTGATGTCGGGGCGCCATTCCCAGTTTCCGATCTTGGCAATCCGCTGAGCCAACCCAAGACGCGACTCGCTCTTGAGCAGCGCGTCGAGCGTCTGGCTGCTCCGAAACATGTACTTGACACGGTGGCCGAGAATAGTCGGGTTCAACGGTTTCGTGATGAAATCTGTGGCGCCGTGCTCATAGGCCTTGGCAATCGATTCGGTATCGTCGAGTCCTGTCATCATTAAAATCGGCACCCGGCAGCCACCCACCAGTTCTCGCAATTTCACGCAGGCCGTGAACCCGTCCATCTCTGGCATCATGATGTCCATGAGCACGATGTCGGGCCGATGCTCGATGAATTGCTCAAGAGCTTGCGCGCCGTTCTCCGCCTCACAGACCTCGTGGCCCGATAGTTCGAGCGACTTGCGAACGAGGATCCGCACGACGATCTCGTCGTCCACCACCAACGCGAGCGGATGTATTCGTTCTCCGGATATATCCATTTACGCAGCTTCTTTCCCTAGCTCATCGAGCACAGCCTGCCTCACCGCCTCGTAGAGCACATCGTATTCTGTCATCTCCACCTGATTTTGTAACACCTTACCCTGTCGCCCCATTTACTCCAAGGTTTTCGTACATTCCGACAAGGCCAGCGCCCCGATCATAGCGCTCGACGACTTCAACGCATGTGCGGGCTCACACAGCCCTTCCGCATCCTGATGTATCACCGCCTCGTGAATGACGTTCACCTGTCTGGCCGAACTTTTGATAAAACTCGTGAGAGTTTTCGCAACTGGGTCCGTCCGCCCCGGACGTCTCAAGGCTCGCAATTGAGCCAGGGCTTGATCGGCGAGTGCTGCAGGAACCGGTGTTCGGCTCGTCTCCTGTTCCGTCAGCGCCGTTCGTGACTGGACCGGCTCGGCACCCGCCGCCTCGGATCGGTCAGAAGCCGTTTCCCTTTCGCCATTGGCATATTGCACCCGTCGCTGAATCTTGTCTCCAAGTTGTTGCTGCGTAAACGGCTTGCTCATGTAATCGTCCATGCCGACGGGCCAAACATCGAGCACGATCGCTCATCTGCGCGAGTGCGGTGAGCGCGATAATAGGCACCCGGCGACTTTCATTCTGAACCGCTTCCCATTGCCTGATCGCCGCGACTACAGCAAACCCATCCATCTTGGGCATCTGACAATCCATAAGAATCAGGTCATAGGACACCCCTGCAGACGCGGCAACCGTCTCCCGTCCATTCTCTACGGCATCGACCTGGTCACCCAACAACTCCAACATCTCAAGCGCCACTTCACGATTGACCGGATTGTCTTCGGCTAACAGAATGCGCTGGGAACTCATCGCCCGGGGAGTCGGTCTCCTATCAGGTCGATACGCCTCACCCGGGCTCGGAGATACCTCCGACTGTACAGCTCCTAGCAACGTTGCGCGCAAGACAGACTGCCGAACTGGTTTCGTCAGCCACCCCCCAAGCCCTAACTGCTCAACAACCTCGTGGTGCCCGTCATCATTGACAGAGCTGAGAATCAGGAGACGGACGGCACGAATCGAAGGATCGGCCTTGATCGCGCGTGCCACCGCCAGTCCATCCATCTCGGGCATATGCATGTCCAGGATCACTAACTCAAAGGGGGTCCCTTTCCGGCCGCATTTCTCAGCCTCTGCCCAGCAGCAGGACCGGAGGCCACGCTGACAGTGACGGCTCCCCAGCCAACCAATTGTTCCTCCAGAATCATCCGGTTCGTTGCATGGTCATCCACGATCAACACCCGCACGTCCTGCAATCCCTTCACATCCGGCACAACTCTGGAAGTCCGCCGCGCTTGTTTACTGAAACGCAGGGTGAATGAGAACGTCGTCCCCTTGCCAGGAATGCTGTCGACGCTGATACTTCCCCTCATGAGCGTGACCAATTCCTTGACGATGGTGAGCCTGAGACCAGTCCCCCATACTTGCGCGCTGTCGACCCATCGGCCTGCGAGAAGGGTTTGAAAATCTTGGCCTGGGCAACGGGGCAATGCCGATGCCTGAATCACGGACGCAGAAGCAGAGGGGGATATCCTCATCTGTCTCCCGTACCAGCTCGACCCAAACCTCGACTTCTTCCCGTTCTGTAAACTTGACAGCTTTACTGAGTAAATTGAGCAGTATTTGGGGTAGACGGGCCGGATCACCGTACAACTCAGTGGGACCGTTTCAGGAATCCGGCAGGTCAGCTCCAGACCTTTTCTCCCAACCTGTTCACCAAACAACTCCACGATCTCTTCCACGATTTGACGTAAATTAACCTCAGTCTGTTCCAACTCAAGCCGGACGGCTTCGATCTTCGAAAAATCCAAGACCTGATTGATGATCTCAAGAAGCGCGATGCCGGACTGATGGAGCGTCTCTGTCAGATGTCGCTGTTTCTCGGAGAGGCTGGTGTTCAGCAACAGCTCTGCTGTACTAGCACGCCGTTCATCGGCGTAGGAATTTCATGACTCATATTTGCAAGAAATTCGCTTTTTGCGCGGGCAGCGCTTTCTGCGGCTTCTTTCGCCTGAGACAACTCGACCTGTGTAGTTTCGTTCACTCTCCAATAGATTAATCAGCGGTCAGTAATAGAGACCACACCTACTGATTGTGTCATGCTCCGTTCTGCGATGACGCGAGACGGACGGACGCTGGATCACGGCACCCTGGAGACCATCCGCACGATGGCCGTCGAGCGCGTGCGCGAGGGCGAGCGCCCGAGCGACGTGATCGCGAGCTATGGCTTTCACCGCTGCACGATCTATCCTTGGCTTACGGCGACGCGCGGACGGGGCCGGGGACTCCACGCGCTTGCGGCACGCCCCGCGACCGGCCGCCCACGGACTCTGGCCGCTGGCCAGGAACGACAGGCGTTTCGCTGGATCAATGGGAAAAACCGAGGCCATACGGGTTCGCGTTTGGTTTGTAGACACGCCAGATCGTGCGCGAACTGATGCCCCAGCGATCTGGCGTGCGGTTGAGCCTCGCGTCGATTGGGGCGGTGCTGGCGCGACCAGGCCTGACGCCGCAGAAGCCCTTGCAGCGGGCGTATCAGCGAGATCCCGACGCGATGGCCCGCTGGCAGCGTGAGACGTATCCCGCGATTGCGCGCCACGCCAAGCGAACCAAGGCCGAGATCTCTTTCTGGGATGAGTCGGGCTTTCGCGCCGATGCAGTTCACGGCAAGACGTGGGCCGCACGCGCCCACACCCCGGTGGTCCAGGTTCCCGGCCAACGTCAAGGCATCAGCGCCGCCTCGGCCATCAGTGCCAACGGTGCCTTCTGGTTCGCCACCTATGCGGGTGCCTTGACCGGCCCGTTGTTCGTGGACCTGCTACGCCGGATGATGCGCGGACACCGCAAGCCCCTGCATCTGATCCTTGACGGACTGCCAGCCCACAAGGCGCTCGCGGTCAAGGAATACATCGCAGGGCTCGATGGCAAACTGACCCTGCATTACCTACCCGGCTATGCCCGGACCTCAACCCCGATGAGTTGGTCTGGAGCCACGCGAAGCGTACCGGTCATGCACGCCGTCCGTTGCAGAAGGGTGAACGCCTGGCCGATCGCATCACCGCGCAACTGGCCGAGATGGCACGCCGCCCCGCACTCGTCCGCTCGTTCTGCAGACATCCAAGTGTGGCCTATGTTGCTGCCTGCTGAGTAATGCAGACTCTAGCAAGCTCGGCAGGCATAACAAGGGATTGTACACGTGCTACAACGTTGTGTAGCAGCAGGGCTGCGAGGATGTCAGAATAACATGAGCGGTGAAGGAGTGATTGGCTCGTTACGCAGAACCAGGGACATCAGCCGCCTGTTTGTCCCGTTCGTAGGGCTCCAGTTCTATCTGCTTCACGACGTCCTGAAGGAGGGCCCATTCTGTCGGAGCAATCACCTCAAACCCAAGGCCAAATTCCCCCCTCGGCTCCACCGAACAATCGCTGCCTAAATGTGAATTGGGGATTCGCCCGCTATCGCCTGGAACCGGACATCCAGAGAGGCTCCTGGCTGAGCATCGATGGAGCTTTCGATGCGACAACCCCTGATAGAGAGATCGACGATGCTGCCCTCTCCGCCGATCAGCCGATGGAAGAAAATGAACTGCAAAACTTCGCACAGGCCAACTGCGGATCCTTCACGCTGATGCCGTAGCGGCGCATAGATTTTTCAAACACCTTGAGATAGTCGCTCGCCACCTGATAGCCGAACCCACGCGAGCCGCAATGCACCATCACCACGATCTGCTCGGGACGGTAATGCCGAGCGCCGCAGCCGTCACCGGGTCGAAGATCCGCTCGTTCGAGGCCACCTGGACTTCAAGGTAGTGATTGCCCGACCCCAAGGTCCCTAGCTGGTTGATGCCACGTTGGATGGCATGGTCGGTCACGATCGACGGATTGGCCCCTTCGATGCAACCGCCTTCTTCCATCCGGACGAGATCCCGATGCCACCCTTATCCCCTCTCCATACACCACCTGGCTCCATGGGTCATCACGCGACGAAATTCCTCCCGTGAGAGCCAAACGAACCCGCTCGCCCCGACGCCTGCCGGCACTTTCCGAAAGAGTTCGGTCATGAGCTGCTCGAGATATGGCTGCACATCCGCCAGCGTTAAATCTGTTCTAATCAGCCGCATGCCGCAGTTGATGTCGTAGCCCACACCGCCAGGAGAAATAATTCCGTCCTGCACATCGAAGGCTGCGACACCCCCGATCGGAAATCCATAGTCCCAATGCCCATCCGGCATACAGAGCGCATATCGGCTGATGCCGGGCAGACAGGCGACATTAGTCACCTGATCGAAGACCCCGGAATCCATAGTCTGAAGAATCCCCTTGGTGGCATAGATCCTGGCCGGCACCAGCATGCCTGGTTTTTCAGAGAGAGGGATTTCCCAAATCTCGTCCGAAATCCGATTGACCGTCATGTCGGTGTTGAGATGCATGTCAGAGATGGTCTATCTGGAGTACATGGCTGGTCTCGTCTGTCTGGTCTCTACCGCATCATGCGTCACTCAGCACCTTCACGTTCCATCAGACGTCGACCAGCACACGCACCTGCCAGCGACCGCCTGTCTGTTTGAGTTCGTAGAAATGTTTCGTGACCCCCTTCACCTCGGCGTGGAGTTCTTGTGTCTGCTGATCCACCGGCGCGCCGATCAGACGTGCGCGCAACAGCCAGGTATTCTCCTCCCACGTCAGGGTGAGTGGCGCCTCTTGGAAGACCACCCCTGCGGCGTCCTTCCAGTAGACCATATCCGACAACCAATCGAACAACAGTGCCGACGGATCGACATCGGTCCGTTCAATCACACGCTCCCATCCTCCCGTCACCGTCGCAGGGTTTGCCATAATCTCTAGAATCGCTTGCGTCGCGCCACGAAAGACCTCCTCGACCGACTCCCCTTCGGCTTCGAAGGCGATATCGGCCAACGCCATCTCTTCAGAAATCGAACGGTCCATGCCATGGGCATCAGGCTGGAGGCCTGGCACTTCGTACTCGTCGCATGAACGCCTGGAAGTGACTGAGCCCAAGAAGCGCATGTCCAAATGGGTTGGGAATTTTCCCTTTGAGTAACATCGTGAGACCCAAAGGCAGGATACGCAGCATGCCACGCGGTGCGAACCCCACCACTTTTAGCGGCATGATCGCTTCGTTCAAGCGCCCTTGCTGTTCGACCAGATCGGTAAAGCCAAGGATGTGACGCGCACCGCCGGTCGTCGTGAAGCCTCGCTCGAGCGAGGCGCGCCGCAACCGGATGATCGCTTCCATGGGTTTGACATCTTTCGGACAGACCTCCACGCAGAAATTACAGCGCGTGCAATCCCAGATCCCATTGTCGTCTTGGAGCGCCGACAACCTGGCGCGTGTCGCCGATGGGGCCTCGCGTGGGTCAGAGAGAAAGCGATCGGCTTTCGCCAACGCGGCAGGGCCAGCAAAACCTTTAGAGACTTCATGCACGGTGCATGCCGCAACGCAGGCGCCGCACATGATGCAGGCATCCACATTGTGAAACTGCGGATTGGCCTGGTCCTCCGCCTTCGTCGGAGCAGGAAGGCCCTCTTGCGCAGGCCAAACCGCCGACACCAGCCAGGGATGCACGTCGTGGATTTTCTTCCAGAACGACGCCATATCCACAACCAGGTCCTTGATCACCGGCAAGTTGCGGAGTGGCGCGACCGTGATGTGCCCATGTCGCTCAAGTTCTTTGCGGAGGGAGGTGCGGCAAGCCAGCTTCTCACTGCCGTTGATCGTCATCGCACAAGAGCCACAAATCGCAGAGCGGCACGAGTACCGGAGGGCCAGGCTCCCGTCGCATTCGTTCTTGATGCGAATCAACGCATCGAGCACCGTCATCCCGCGTCCGACGTCGAGCCGGAACTCTTGAGGATGGGCGGTGGAATCGACTTCGGGGTTGAATCGTTGAATGGTGAAGGTCAGGTGCATGGAAGACGTGAGGCGTGAAATCTAAAACGTGAGACGTCCTGTTCAGCCTAACTCGAAGATCTTCGGAAAGTTCGTCAGACTGCGGCACCCATCTTTTGTGACAAGCACCATGTCTTCAATGCGGATAGCCCCAAGACCAGGATAGTACAGGCCCGGCTCGACGGTGACGACGTGGCCTTCTTGAAGTCGTGACCCGGTGCGGCTGATGCGCGGCATTTCATGGATATCGAGCCCAACCCCGTGACCGGTACCGTGAAAGTACCCCTGCATGCGCCCATTCACAAGGCCGGTCTGATATCCAGCTTTCTCAAATCTGGCCAAGATTCCTTGATGAATCCTCTTTCCGTCTGCCCCGTCTTTGACTTTTGTGATGGCCTCTTCTTGGGCATCTAACACCGTCTGATAGAGCCGTTTCAGTCCAGGGGTCGGAGTCCCACGTACCACGGTCCTGGACATATCGGCGAAATATCGGTTGGTCGCCGAACGAGGAAATACGTCGAAGATAATGCTGCGATGCGCCGGCAACGGCCCACTGCCTTCGTTGTGCGGATCGCAGGCCTGTTCCCCACCAGCAACGATGGTGTGCTGGGCCACACAATCGCACTCCATTAACGCCACATTAATCAGCTTCTTCACTCGTTCCGATGTCAGAGGTATCCCCTCGAACCACAGCTGATCCTGCTTGATCATGGCCTGACGCAGCAGATCGTGGGCGGCCGCGACCGCTTGTTCAGTCGCGCGCTGAGCGGCTTCAATGGAGCGAACTTCCTCGGCAGTCTTCACCACCCGTTCCTCGTAGAACGGATCCCGTTTCGGATGCAACTGATACCCCAAGGATTGGAACTTGACGGCATGGCCAAAGGGAAAGTTCGCCGGGACGAGGAGCTGTGTGATGCCGGCTTCTCTCAAGAGAATATGAACCACCTCGACCGTGCCTGGCTCGGCGATGCCTTGCGTCTTGGCTCGGCTTTCCACCTCCGAGTACGAGAGCACCCGATCAACGGATGATTGGCTCTTCGCCCGATCCATTTCCAGGTCGCTCATCACCAGAATCCGCTCTCCTTTAATTTCCAAATAGATAAAGGGGTCCGGCGCCATAAACTTCGTGGCGTAATAGAGATTGGAGTCTGTCTCGCTGGCAGCGATGAAGACCGTGGCACGTTGAGAGTTCGGAGTAGATAACGCCATAGTGAATGCTGGTCGGAATCTAGCACGGGGGGGGAGGTCGGTCAAGGCAAGGAGGGAACCGGTTCAGGCACGGGCATGGTGTCCTTGACGGTATCTTTCTCCCCATCAGGCGTTATCAGATCGATCGGCAACATGACCGTATTTTTCAAAATGTCGAAGGCAAGTTCTGCCAGGCCTGTCACGCCGGTGGCGAACGACTTCATCGGCAGGTACGTCACCTCAGGATCCTCGATCGAGCCTTTCACTGAGAACAGCGCAGTGGCAAGACCCTTGCGATCACCAGCGAAAATCCGTCCGAAGAGTGGAATTGTTTTCAGGAATTGCGAATAGGACCCGAACGGACTGACGGCCCAGACCATATCGACTTGATCCGTCGGCAGATCATAGTTACCGGCCGCAGTAATCTTGACGATCGGGGTATCGATGATCAGGTTTTCAGTCTCGAAAAGCCCGTTCCGCGCGAGCACCGTCGCTGAAATCTTGTTATAGGGCAACCCATCCTTCTCCAAATCCACCTTCCCTTGGAGGACGGCTGGAAGATTCAAAATACTGACAATTTTCCAAACCGCCCGTTCCTGCGATTTGAAAATGCGTCCGTGTTCAAGCAGGACGTCCACCTTGCCGTTCAATGTGGGATACAGCCCATGCGGGTTCTTCCCATGGCCACGGATTGTCCCCGTCACTCGAGCTTCCCCTGTGAATGCACCTGCTTTTGGACCCAATAATTTCAACACCTCTTCCACCAATACGCCCGTTGCCCGGACCGAGAGCTCAGCATCGGCCGGTTGCATACGCGGCAGTTGCACCACCATACGTCCGGCGACTTCTCCATTGGTCGATTGGCCGGACACACGGTCCACATCGAGCACGCCGTCTTGAATCGTGATCCGAGCGGAAAGACTCCCAAACTTGAGATGCTTGTAACGGCCACGTGCGATCGACACGGTGGCTTGAGCCTTGCTCGTGGCAGCAAGGGTTTCTAGAAACTCTCGGATCGGCGACCGGTGTCCTTTCGGAATCAGGAGGTCGAGATCCATCTGATTGGACTCAATCTTGGCAGTAATCGTCGGTTTTGCCGTCCAGTTCCGAATCGTCCCTTCCAGCGCCACGTCGCTATCGCGCAGGCGGAACGACAACCGCTTGATGTCCGCGCCATTCTTCACAAACCGGACCCGCAGATACAAGTCCTGGATCGGTCCTTCGACTCCCTTTGCGCTCATCAGGCCGTTACTCAACGCGAGCCATCCGGTGGTCTTCCAGGTTTTCCAATCGAAACCCTTGCCTTTCATGTCGAGCGATAATTCTATATTCCCCGCCTCAAACCCTCCCTTCGCAATCCATTCCGGCACGCGGGACAACGACAGCGTGCCGGTCGAAAGGGCCGCATCGATGGAGAATCGCTCACCGAATTGGATCTTGCCTTTCACCGGCAATCGGATGGGCGGCACGATCAACTCAATCTTATCGAGCAAGGCCCCAGATCCCTGAGGAATCATGCCCTCAAACTCCACCGTCGCCTGAGCACCAATCGGCTTCTCGATCAGCCCTGGAAACGTCACTCTCGATTCTGTCAGGACAAGCTCACCTCGCAGATGCGGCGAGAGGGTCGGCCCGGTTAAGACCACGGCACCATTGAGCAGGCCTTCGAACGTCCTGGCTGGAATGGCTTGTGAAGGCAGCAGCCTGGCCATGTGGTCCGCATCACCCTTGACCAGAATCTGAAAGTCCTGAAACACGCTGACAGTGCCCCCCGTAATGCCCCCACTGATCTGCACGTCCAGATCGCCCAAGTGTCCCGTCACCTGATCGAACAGAGTCCCGCCATCGGACAACATGAAGCGGCCCACCAACCCCGTCAGCCGCTCGGGCAACACCGGATTGGTCAGACTGACATGCTGAACCGTAATCTCTCCCCCGGCAAAGGTCACGCCGGCTGGTTGATTGAGCGGCCCGATCATACGAAACGTGAGAGTGGCATCACCTTCGACGTCATGTGAATCGGCCAACACACGCGACAGCTGCGCTGATTTGACGATCGTTGTGAGAAACTGCACCAGGTCTGCCGCCCTCATGGTTCCGACAATATCCATGTCAAGCCAAGGCCCCGCCTCCAAAAATGACACCATCGCCTTGCTCTCATTCATATGAATCGTGCCATAGAGTCCGCTGAGATTCAAAATCTTGAGACGCCCGGCTTCGACCATCACTACCGCTGCCACATCCTTGGCAGGGACACGACTCTCTCCAATGAGGGCTTGCCCCTGTCGCACACGAAATTCTCCCGTCAATGACAACTGTGTCCCCTCCACCGATGATCCTGTGACAGTCGCAGAGACCATTTCCACCATCCCGTCGATCTCCCGATCCTTCATCACCCCCGGCAGCTGCGGATGCACCCACTCAGCCGGCACGGTCTTGAGCAACTGGCTCAACTGGATCGGTGGTGCCGTAACGGTCAATGCAAATGTGGACTGAGGCGTCAGCAGTCCTGAGAGGCTTGCTTGGCCTGTGAGTGTCAATTGTTCGAGGTTGACGAAGAGATCAGACAACACGACATCATAGCCCGCGACGCCAGGCACGGCCCGAATTTGACTGTGTATATTCACGGCGCCTTGGAACTGATCCGGAATCGGGCGGGGCCCGAAAAACCCTGCCGCCTCCCGAAGATTGAGATGGCTCGCTTCGAGGGTGCCGTCGAATTGGAGGGTAACCGGCACACTCGAGGAATCGTCTATCGCCAACGTCTGCCGTTGGGCGGTGCTGATTGTCCCGGCTAGGGAAATAGGAGAGAGGCCCTTGTCGCCTGCATGACCGGCAGAGACGCGCACATCCGCCTGTCCTCGCTCTGCTCTCACAACCAGCGACGCCTCCACCGACTCGAACGTCATCGATCGTGCCCCACCTAGAGACGCATCATCGATGACGACGAACGTCCCGTTCACCAGGGTCGCTTCACGGATGTGGAAAATCCGGCTGATCGTCTGGATGGTATCCGGATCGGCCCCCTTACCCTGAGCGACTTGATCGAACAAATTCCAGCGCCCGCTTCGATCGCGTCGAAGCGTGAGAGTCGGCTCTTCGATGAGCAAGCGCTTCCCCACCACCTGCTTGCGCAGCAGCGGAAGAAACCGCAAGACCAAGTCCAGCTTCTTGGCCGATAACAAGATGTGATCGGAATTTCGATCGTGAATCGCGACCTGAGTCAGTTCCAATCGAATGCGAGGGAATAGGACCAGCTTGATGCGGTGAACATCGATCTTGCGCCCGATACTCTGTTCCAGCTGCTGGAGGAAAAATTTTTTGACGTAATCATCTCCTGTCAAGTACGTCGAGAACATGAGAAACGCGCCGCCGCTGATCAGCAGAATGACAATCAGCGCGACAACGACACGAGTTCGAACCACTCCTGCTCCCTGAATCGATCATCCTCGATGGGTAAACCGCATCATTTCTGCGAGTGTGCCATTTTACCGAATCACCCACACGAAATCCACGAAGTCTGTATTGAGACAAGGGATTCTTCACGCCGAGCTGAGACCTTCCTACTCAGCGGAAGAGCACCCCTGAAGAATGCAGAGAAAGACCGCCTTCACCCTTGCTCGAACGATCATGTGCGAAGCGCCAGAATCCAAAAACGAACGACGCGGCAGACGATCGGCTTTACGGGTGTTGGGGATGTCGCGGGTGAACGATCCAGCGCCCGCCTAGCAGGATGCTGAAAAAGTCCGCCAGCGGCGTTCTCGCATCGCTCAGAGGCTCAACGTACCGAAGCGTACGCCTCGCCTCTTCGCTCGCTGCGGCCTTGCTGGCCGGCCTTTTTGAGCATCCTGAGATTATTCTGGCTTCAGCGCAATACGGAAAATTCCAACCATGTTTTTGGCATCAACTGAGTTTTTCCATAGCCGGCTAGAGATGCGAGCGGGCCAGAGCCAGTTTTCATCAAATCGATTACGAGTTCGTCGGTGGTATTGGCCAACAACGTATCCCAGAGACTGTGCTGCTGGGTGATGGTTGCTTCAGCTGGATAGAAGTACAAGTGGAATCCTTTGGCGGCCGTCGGCCGCATGGGATAGCGCCGATCGTAGACCATCCCATAGGACGGAATGCCGTAGAGGACCTGCCAATTCCCCAAAATAAAATGCAGCTCAGTGCCATGGATATATAATCCGCCTGTGGTAATGATGCGTTTGACGGACGTTTGCGGTTGGCTGAGATAAAACGTCACGCGTTCGTCCGGCTTGGCTGCGGCGAAGGCCGCTGCAATTTGCTGAGACAAGAGCGTGAGTTCCTCAGGGCGAAACGCCGGAACTAGCGGCGCCTCGCCCTGAAGCTTTTTCTGTAACCAGACCCGATGTTCTTTCACCGAGATGCTGCCGAGGATGCGAGACACGTCCTCCATACGCATGGCCTTAGGATGCGCATGCGCGCTGGGAGGCCACTCCGGCAACACCGTCTCGTCGCGCTCAAGCCGAACATAATTGACCGGATCCTCATAGACCGAGCGATAGGGCATCAGAGGAATGGCGCAGCCGACGAGCAGCGCACACAAGAGTGCGCCTCGTAAAATATGAACCGTGAGACGTGAGACGACGATCCGGATCATGCCTCTCGTTTCTCTCACTTTTTACGTATTACCTTTCACGCTATTCCGTGATCGTGACTGTCATCTCGACTCGTTCGAGCGGATTGTCTCGGCCGTCCCGCTTCATACTCACCACCTTGTCCACGACGTCCATCCCGCTGACCACTTCACCGAATGCCGTATACTGCCAATCGAGAAAGTTCGCATCCGCAACGCAGATGAAAAACTGCGAGCCGGCGCTGTCAGGATCGTTCGAGCGAGCCATCGACAGCACTCCGCGCTTGTGCGGCTTGCTGTTGAACTCGGCCTTGACCCGATGTCCTGGCCCTCCCATGCCGTGCGACGCACGGTCAGGATTCTTACTGTTGGGATCGCCGCCTTGGATCATGAAACCGGGAATAACCCGATGAAACGTCGTGCCATTATAGAAACCTTCCTGGGCCAATTTCGTGAAGTTCTTCACATGACCTGGGGCCACATCGAAAAAAAACTTCAGAACAATCTCTCCCAGTTGGGCTCCCTTGTTACTGACGGAAATGGTGGCTCGTGTGTTTGCTGTCGGCTCTGACATCGTCCTCTACCCTTTCTTGGTTAACGAAAATGGAAGGGTGCCGGGGCTTGCCCTCCCTCAAGGCCCTGATTGATAGAATTCCACGTCCGTCCATCGTCGTCGCTTCGAAATGCCCCGTCGCTCGTACCGACATAGAGCACCCCGGCGCCGGACTCGATCAACACTTGGATGGCCATACTCGTCAACCCCTTATTGAGCGGTACCCACTGGCGCCCCTTGTCGGTCGTTTTGAAAATGCCGTGCCCTGTCGCCACAAAAAGCCCCCGGCTATTGAACAGAATCCCGCGAATCGAATCGTTCGGGAGCGCCCGGCTGATAGGCCGCCACGTAATGCCCCCATCGGCGCTCCAAAAGACGCCACCGTCGAACGTGCCGGCATAGATGCCACCTTCCGGATCGATCGTCAAGACACGAATAAAGTTCTCCGTCATCCCTTCATGATCCTTGAGTCCCTGCCGCTCGCGCACCCAACCGACCGATTGAGCCTTGAATCGTAAGATCCCTTTTCCTGACGTGCCAGCAAACAGCGTCCCGTCGGACGAGAGGGCCAATGCATGGACGAGGATGTCATCAAGACCAGTGGTGACCACCGACCAGCGGTCGGCGGCGGAAAGCCGATAGACTCCATCAGCCGTTCCTGCATACACCCCCTCATTCACTGCAAGAAGGGCTTTGATTTCCAGGTGCTTGAGCCCGCTATTGATCGCCTGCCAACTCTTCCCTCGATCGCGCGAGCGAAAGACCCCGCCACGGAATGTTCCGACATAGATGACGCCGTCTTTCCCCGTCGTGAGCGTCAGAATAAATGGATCGGTCACGCCCTGGCCAGATTTCGTCCAGTTGATGCCGCGATCCTCGCTACGAAAGAGACCGAGACCGAACGAGCCGGCATAGACCAGGTCGCTCCCGACAGACGTGAGCGCCTGAATGCTCGCAGCCTGCTGACCGGAGGGATCGTATTGAGGCTGGCTTTCCACGTGGCCGGGGACTTGCTGCGGAGCCGGCGGGGTCGGCGAGGGTGCCTGAGTGGCAGCCCACAATATCCCACTTGCGCTCCATATCCCCAGCAGAAGGACCGTATGTATCATCCACGCTCGAATCATCATCTATCTCTATCCCCTTACGCCTTACCCTTTACAGCGGCTATCGGACCCTTTTCCCGGCTGGCCCTATGGGCAAATCCGGATCGAGCGGCAACTCGACTTCCGTCGGACCTTTCCGTCCAAAAATGCGTGCGCCAAGAATGCCGATCTCATACAACACGATCAAGGGTACGGCCATCAAAAGCATAGTAAAGAGCGTCGCATCAGGCGTGACGATAGCCGATAGGATCAACGCAGCCAGAATTGCATATTTCCGATACTTCGCTAACGCCTGAGCCGAGACCACCCCGACCCGCGCTAGGATGGTGAGCACCAACGGCAGCTCGAACGCACAGCCGAATATCAAGAGAAATTTGACGTTGAAGTCGATATAGGTGCCGACACTCAATTCTGGAGTGACATCGTGATCCATACCGAAGCTGACGAAGAAATCGATGACCAGCGGGAGAATCACCAAATTGCAAAAGATCAACCCGAAGGCAAAGAGCACTCCCGCCAGCAAAAACAGCGGGATACCCCAGCGTTGCTCCTTGGGGAGCAGCGCCGGCTCAATACACTTCCAACACTGATAGAAGATCATCGGCAGACTCACCAGGATCGCCGCAAGTAACGACACTTTGATCGAGGCGAATAACGCTTCCGTCGGTCCGTAGAACACCAACTGGTTGGGAAACGGACGATTCAACCAGGCAACCATTTCGCCGGAAAAAGCGAAACACACCATCAGGGCCACCATAATCGTGGCCCCAATGATGATCAGACGCCTCTTGACGGTCTGGATATGTGCGGCCAGAGGATTGAGCATCTGTCCCATAACTCCAGTCCCAGGTGCAGGTTGATGCCGTCCCCACCACAAGGCCTTTCACTGTGGAGTGGCCTGCAGCTCGTGGTCTCGCCAGGCACGAATCAGCTCGGCCATCTTGTCTTTTTTCGCCAACTTCTCTTTGTGTAACTGCTTCAAGGACAGTTCTTCGGCAGGAGTCAGAACGTGGCGCTTCTGTAATTGGACCAACTCCAGGTCCAAACGGTGGTGCGCCTCTTCCAATGCACGGAATTCGCGGTTAGATTGGCGCAGTCGTTCCGCCATCATACTGTCTGTCAGCATGTCGCACCTCCTGGTGATAGGATTACCGAAGTGGTGTGATACTTTCTCCCTCGCGACCGACTTCTTGTGTCAATGGACCTGACTCCGACACCATCGGGTCCAGTTCCATCAGCAACGCATCTTCTATGGGATTGGCATAGTATGTTGGTCGGGTCGTCACGTCACGAAACCCAAGACTTCGGTAGAGGGCATGCGCCGCATGGTTTGATGCCCGTAATTCAAGCACGGCGCATCTCGCCGATTGAGCCAACCCCGCCTCCAGAGCCTGCATGACCAAAGCCCTAGCAATACCTTTGCGCCGCATCGACTCGACAACCGCCAGGTTCATCAGCCGTACTTCCTCGAAGACGACCCAGAAACAGAGATACCCGACCACCGAGACGGAACCAGCTTCAACCTGCAGCACCTGCTTGGCCAACAAAAAATGCGCGAAGGGATTGCCGCTCAGTTCTGCCTCCAACATTTTGCCCGTCCAGGGGGACGAGAAGCAAGCTTCTTCGATCTGCAGAATGTTCGGCAGGGCCTCGACGGTTGCCGGTTCAATAATCCATTCGCCCATCACCACTCCCCCTATGACAGGATGCTGAAAAGCCGCTCTCAGAACCGTGAAAAGCTAGACGTTAGACGTAAAACGAAGGAACTTATCCAAGTCCTTTGGCCCTCTTGAAACTTTTGTGTCTCACGTTTTACCTTTCGCGTCTTTATGATTCACTGAACGGCCTTTTAGAGCATCCTGTAAGAAGAAAGCGACATTGTCACGTCCTGCCCTTGCCTCTCCCTCGCGTAACCCGAGCCGTCGCCAACCGCGCGTTCATTATTATTGCGACCCGTTCCTGACGCAGCGCCACAGGCGAAATGCCGCCGGACTCCTCGTACTTCAATTCTGCTGCAGTACGCTGCACATATAATGGACTGATGCCGATTCCTGCATGTTCACCTTGCCGAAGCCGCTCAAGTCCTGCCAACCCGATCGAAACGGCCGAGGGTTTCATGAAAGAGTCCGATGCCTCGGTCACCATGACGGATGGAGGCATCGACGCACGGATGGCTGACTCTTCGACCGTCCACCCTTCGCCGAATACGAGGACTGATTCTCTGAGACTGCTCCCCAGCATGATCGGTGTACCCACCTGTTCCGACATCACCCGCTCCAACCGATCCTCGTTGGTCCAACGAAACAACGCCCAGTAGAGTTCCCCACGCCGGCTGTTGAGAATAGGACAGAGGAGCGTCGAGGTGCCTCTGAGATTCCAAGCCATACCCTCTAATGTCGGCACCACCGCCAAGGGGAGCTGACTGATCGTCCGGAACCCGAGGAGCGTAGCCAGGCCGACGCGAAGTCCCGTAAAAGACCCGGGACCGATCGACACGACGAGACCATCCATCTGCTTGAGCGTCAGACCCGTCTCCCGAAACAACTGATCGATCGTGGGCAGCAACAGCTTGGCATGCGACCCGGCCGCCTCCTGATCACAGCGGACAAGGACGCGCGACCCATCGAGAATCGCCACACTCTGCCACGAAGTGGCCGTTTCGACTGCCAATACTTTCATCGGAGCGAGACCTGGGCAAGGTCAGCAGCCGTCAATGGGAGATTCGGAGTCATCTCGTGAAACCTGACATCCACGCTTCCCTGCCCCTTCCCATCATTCAAGAAAATCTTAAACGGCCTCAGCAAATGCCGACCTCCATCAGTTGAGACCTCCTCCACCTCGCCAATTGTTCGGAAGTCCTCATACTGAATAGCCGCTTCCACCGCACCGGACTCCGTAAGCCGATCTTCCTGAACGACCTGCAATAACCGCCGCTCGAACCACAGCCGACGACGGATAAACCGCGCCCCGCTGGGGGACGGACCAGACACCTCCATCCGATAGCGGTCTCCCTCCTCCACAAGAGTCACGGTCTCGTCGTTTGCGACTTTGCCTGTGCCCAACACGCCACCCATCGCCCACACGCTCAACTGAAACGGGCGAGCAAGCTTTCCCATTTCGTTCATGTCGGAAAGACTGCCGGACAGGATACGCCCCATCGTCGGTAGTCGTAACCTGAATTGATCCTCTACCTGCACAAATTCAAAGAGTTCGCCCCCTACCGCAGTGAACCCGCGCAGACGCATGGCGTTCGGACGACGATAGTACAACGATCCCTCCACCCGTGACGCGATAGGAATGATCCCTCCACGCACCTTCGCACTGAAGAGACCCTTCATCGTCTGAATCGCCGCCTCCCGCTGACTCAGCAACGCCGTCAGCTCTTCCACTGTCGCCTGCTTGAGCTGAACTTCCTCGTGCGGTGCAAACTGCGCACAACCTGCGAGGAGCGAAAAGATACAATTCAAAATTATCCATGCAACATGATGGCGCCCCACCATTTTGAATTGAGCACTTGTCCCTTTGCGGTCATGCCAATACGACATCGAGCGCTTCCCCTACTTCCTTAATCCCAATCAATTCGATCCCATTGATGGGATCCAGCTTGGCCAAGTTCCGTTCCGGCAACAGACAGCGTGTGAACCCCATCTTTGCCGCTTCACGAATCCTCATCTCGGCCTGACTGATGGCACGCACTTCCCCGCCGAGCCCCACTTCACCCAACACCAACAATCCCGGCTCAACCGGCACCTCGCGCAAACTCGATGTCACTGCCGCTACGATGCCCAAATCAATGGCCGGCTCATCGATATGCATCCCACCGACGACGTTCACGTAGACGTCTTGTCCGGACAGATGCATCCCCAGCCGTTTCTCCATGACCGCGAGCAAGAGCGAAACCCGATTCTGCTCCACACCGTTCGCCATGCGTTTCGGCATTGCATAACTCGTGGACGACACCAATGCTTGGAGTTCGACCAGAATCGGCCGTGATCCTTCCAGACTCGATACCACCACCGATCCCGTCGTGCGCTGAGACCGTTCCGCCAGAAACAACTCGGAGGGATTGCTCACTTCCTCCAGTCCTGAGTCTTTCATTTCGAACACGCCAATCTCGTTGGTCGAACCAAAGCGATTCTTCACCGCGCGGAGAATGCGAAAACTGTGGCCCTTGTCTCCTTCAAAGTAGAGCACCGTATCGACGATATGCTCCAACAGTCGCGGGCCGGCGATTGCGCCTTCTTTGGTGACATGCCCAATGATAAAGACCGGCACACTGCTACGCTTGGCGTACCACATCAATTGGCCTGCTACTTCCTGAACCTGGCTGATGCTGCCGGGCGCGGAGGTAATCTGTTCTGTGTAGACCGTTTGAATCGAGTCGACGACCATCGCAGCCGGCTGGATCTCTTGCGCCGCCTTGAGGATTTGTTCAAGTGAGGTTTCTGCTAGAATCAACAGATTTGGATGTTCGATACCGAGCCGCTGCCCCCGCATCTTAATCTGCCTCGGAGATTCCTCTCCAGAAACATACAGCACCGGTTCTTCTTTGGAAGACAGGCGCGGGAGCGCCTGGAGCAACAAGGTGGTCTTCCCAATCCCTGGATCACCGCCGATCAGAATAACCGAACCGGGAATGACTCCCCCACCCAGCACCCGATCAAATTCACCAATATGCGTCAGCCGCCGATCCTCACCGACCACTTCGATCTCGGCAATCGGCGTGGCTTTGGCCTGTGCCGTCTTCATCGCAGCAGGCCGCCCCTTGCCGGTCGGCGCCTGCCGTTCCTCTTTCATGGTATTCCAGCCGCTGCAATCCGGGCAGCGCCCCAACCATCGTGGCGATTGGTGCCCGCACGCTTGGCAGGAAAAACTCGTTTTCGCCCGCATGAAGAAGTGCCTCAATAAGAAGGAAATCTGAGGCTTATAGTAAAGGATTAGGAAGAGAGAATGGAAGGCGATACTGGCCCTTTATGGCGAGACATACTGCTTACGAACTACGGAACTCCCTAGTTCCGGTCGAATACAAGAAATGGTGTTTGGAAAACCTAGGCGAGATGTTGCGGAGCACAATGAGTCTGGGGAGTATAACGCGAGTGTGATATGTGCGCTTGTTAATCCGTGCCGCTAAGGACAAGCATCTGATGATCTACCCGCAAACAGTCGATGCGGCGAAGTGGTACTTCGGTGTAGACTTTGAGTAGGAAACGATTGATAAGGCATTGTCGCTTCTTGTTGAGGAACAGTGGCTCAGCAAGGCCTTGAGGCGGCTAAAGGGAATCTTGAACGGTCACGAGCGGCCATGGCTTACCAAGTAGGCAGCACAATCGGCTCCAACAATAATCCAACACTCAAGCCAGACACCATTTTGTTTTGGCATGCTTTTCAATCGCCCAGGTGAATGGCCCCGCTCTATATACAGGATACAGGGCCATTCACGACCGCCAAGACACTATCAGTTACGAATGTCCTTGAAGATCTTTACGCCACCCTCAAGCCGTGTCTGGAATTCTTTGGTAAGGGCGCCAATTGATTTACGCAGATGCTCATCAAACAATTCTCCCGGCTCAGGTATAGTGATGTCGACTCGCGCCTTGCTATCTGCGGCCGCTTTCTTGATGGCTTCAGCCGGCTTCATCGTGGCCTCTACCAGCGTGCCTAAGACAACCTCTTCAAAAATATCCGGATCGACGTTGGGTTGGTCGAACTGTGGCTTCAATTTGGTGAGAATTTCAAAGGGCAGCAGCTTACGATCCCAGATGATATCCCAGATATGCTCCGTTATCCAACATGGTCCATAGTACTTAATCAGATGTGTGCGTAAACTACGGCCTAGCTCGCGAGTGGGAAGACCACTCACAAATTCCTGAAAACCGGGATATTCAAAGTGACTCAGTACCGCAGACAGGTACAGGCAATGTGTTGAAAATCCAGGTGGGTTGAGCCAGACGGCAAGGTTGATGAAATACCGACTGATTTTCTTCCAGTCATCGTTGTTGACTGCTTTCAGATTATCAATATTCACATCCATCCAATGGTGCCATGTCGAATCTGTGGCAACGCGCCCAACCCCAGCCCGATGCCCGTCATACACGGAGATCATCGGATTCGACGTGCGTGCAGGCTGCGGCCCTTTATCAAAGTTATACGGCGGATCGCCGAGGTTGCTTCCGTATGCAATCACCACTGGTGCCGGGTTCGGCCCACCATCGATTGCATTCGGGTATTCAGGCTGAGCGCCACCACCAAAATTGTATGTGCCGCCAAGCGGTAGAGCCGATGTGTCCACGCATAACCCCTCATGTGCATGGTCCGGCATGACGTCGATTGGCCCCAAGGTGGGATGGCAAAGCACTGGGTGCGGGCGCTTCCGAATACCGAACGGCCAAAAAGAACTTTGCCACGTCACCCACTGTATAGGTTGCGGGGTCAGATCTCCTTGATGCGGACTGTTGGCCATGTCAAGCGGGCCACCTGGACCTCCTGGCTCGTACGCTGGAGAAGGTGGGCGCAAGGTGTCAATCCGGGCTGGTGTGCCGATTGGTGGGACACCATCTGCATTCGTCCAACGGCGCATCGTACCCAAGCGCGGAATGCGGCGGCACATGGATGCTCCCAAGAAATGGTGATCGCCCGTCCCGAACAAGCCACCTTTTTTATCCTTCATCCACTGACTAAGCTTGAGAAGTTCGGCATCGCTCGCAGGAAACGCACCAGGCTGATCGATTTCTGCATCACTCGGGTTACCGGAATTGCTTGGTTTGAAGCCAAAGCACCAGATTTGCTCGTACTTATCGATAATCGACGCTGCACCGTCGACCATATTAAAGCGAAACCCACGATATTTCGGTTGATGTATAGTTGGTGACGCAACAACCGTGGGCGCATCTCCGTTGCGTAATGCAATATCGACGCGAAAACGCATGCAGCCTACTGTTGAATTGCGAATCAGATCGATCACACTTGCTATGCCAAAATCATTCGCCGGGGTAGTCGATATCTCTGTGTCGATGACGACCAAAATATCAACATAGGTATTCATCTTCCACGGTTTCAAAGCGTCAATCAATGGACGCTTAAATTCCAGGTTTAGTCGAATGTCTTTCAGAAATTCTTTTGCTGACAACATGATTCCTTCCCTTCTTGTGTAAGAATAATGACTGCGTTGTTACAGTGCCAATCTCTACCGCCGGATACAGGACTTCACTCAACAGTTGAACGATCGAAACACACCAGTGTTGCTTCACGTAGCAGAAACGACTCATATTGCTCGGCCAATTGGATTCCAGAACGATGACCGTTCACAAGGCACATGATCCTCCATTCAGATTCTCCTTTTGTCAGGTTGCTTAAGAAAGAAAAAGGGGTCGGGAGTCTTTGTTCCCTGATTTGGAGACCGACCCCTTTCTGTACTCCTGCTCTACCCATTTCCACCCTGCAGGCGTGTAAGACCACAACGGAGCTACCACCTGGTGCCGATGTTTTCATAGCAGTTTCTATTTACTCCGTTTCTCATGGCTCACGCTGCTGGATCAAATGTGGAGCAACAATGGACCTCCTCAAATCCGCACGACTGTCCCGTCCATCAGCGGCACGTCCATGCTCCATGTTTCGCCGTAGCAGATCTTCTGCTCTTCCAGTATCCCGAGGGCAATCTGCTCGCCCATGCGAAAGGACTCAATATAGTCGCTGTAGAAATGGACCCCGGCCCAGTTACGGCCGATAGCGATGTTGGCCGCGACCTTGTTGAGTTCGCCCTCGACCGTCAGTGGCGGAGTCGCCCCGGAGACGTCCGTGAGCGTCAGACCATCGTTAGCCGGTTCGAACGCAAATGGTAGCGTCCATCCGTGGTCGAACCAGGCCTTGAGTACCGTCGCGCATGCTGCGGCGACGGTTGCGTGCCCGGCTCCGTATGACGGGTGGGTGGGCGAGCCTTCAGGGAATGCCATCGGCAACAGCCAGTTATCGCCGAGCGCGACGTCAAGCTTCACGGCGCTTGAAGAAAGTCGAGTGAGCATCGGTTGCAGCACCGCCAGCCTGTCCTTCACTGGGCCATTCGGCAATGTGGCAAGTTGGTGCAGCCGCCCGCCGACTGCCTCCGGCCGACAGCGTCGGTGAACGTTGTATTTCTGGTAACGCACGGCCTTGAGTGCCCGGGTCGCCACTTCTGTCACCAGGCTCAAGATGTGCGGGCCACCAAACTGGGCGAACCCAGTCTGCTTGTCGATGCCATCGTTTCGTTGGAACGGCAGTCCGGGATCGAACGGTGCACCGACCGATAGGAGCAAGAGACAGGCATTGAGATAGGCTTCGTACAGTGCATCATAGTGAACATACGTCGCGAGGTCGCGCGGAGTCGCCATGAACCGATATCCAACGTAAGCGTTTTCCCGTCCACGCAGATTCGCCCCATTCTGAACATCAAGCCATTCGTCGAATGTCGTCAGATAATTGATGCCAGCAGGCGCCTGTCGTACCCGCTGATCGACACGAACTGCACCATAGGCGATGAAGCCGTCAGCATGGGCGTGCGCAAGGTCGTTGCCATTGACGCCACGGCTGCCAGCCAAGAGGAATTGTGACAGGTATGGACCGACCTGCTCGCCCGGCGAGACGCCGCGAAACAACTCCGGAAGCGTGAACGCATCGCCGGGTCCGCGCAGGATCCGGCGCCGCGCCTGCGAGGACGCCAGGACGTCTGTGGACCCGGTGACTGGTTGGTTGGCGCGGAACCAGTCGAGCTTCTTCAGCGAGTTGATGGCTTTGTCAATTGTCGCGTTCCCGGACCACTGGGCGAACGGGATGTCGCGGCACAGTGCCATCCAATAGAGCTCGGCCATCTCAGCGACCAGTTCTTCGGAGTCGAGCGCCGGGGCTGGCGGCATGGTCACGGACTGTGGGTCCGGTCCCTCGAGTTCGAAGGTCAATCCGGCGCCCTGACTCTCCCATCCGCGCACAGGAATGTTGTCGGTGTTGTTTTGAAGTACCTTCCACGGCGGCCCGCCGATAGTCTGTGCAGCAATGTCTCTCGGATCCGCGCTGTCGATCGAGCGAACCCATTCGGAATAGTCCATCGGGTCGACGAGAAATCCATTGCCATCGTGGCGAAGGCACTTCGTGAAATTGCCGATATAGGTCGGCTTGCCATTCTCATCCCGATGCCGGTGCTCGTCACCGTTGGCCCGGTGGATGGGATGCGGGCGGGCGGCGGCGATATCAGCCGCGGCGCGGCGACGTTCGAGGGACTGCAGGCGACGCATGGTCATGATAGTAGCTCCTTCTTGGTTGTGTGGCACATCACTATCGGTCGTACCAGTAACTCTCGCGGCCCCCTGTTGCCGGGGACAGGTCGACTCTTATCCAGTTAGACAAGTGACGCTGCATCAGGCTTTCTCTGGTCGCAGTAGCTTGGCGAACAAACCTAGCTGCCTGTCCGAATATAATCAGACTGCTCCGCACAAGATGCGGAGTTCTGGTTTTCTGTCCGTCCACTATGCCGTGGATTTTTTGCCGAAGTTCTGCTGCTCCTTTGACAGTCTTGGCTTCAGCCAATCCCGCGGTGTATCACAGCATCGTCTGCGGATCAGCATATCGCTACCTCCTTTCCTTGATTGACCTGATTCGCATGGGCTTCATCTGATTCCAACATGAGTCGTTCACTGCTAGGCTCTCTCGTGCGTGATTCCTCATTCGTCGATAGCAAGCTAGATGCCAGCAGGCGAACAGGAGCATCGAACAGCGGGTGACATCCTTAATCTCTTTACTTTCAACGTTGTACGTATTGCTGAGTAAGAATACACGCGTTACGCACATCTTCTGATCGCAGTCGCCTGTATCGAAAGAGATACATGGGTGAATCCGATCCGATTCATGAGAATGGCTCAGCATGTTCGTAGCTTGGTGAAAATGAGATGAATGGAGATGACGGCCCTACATGCACAGAGGCGCACTACACCGCTTGCGGAACTAGGAGATCCCTAGCTCCGATCGAATACAATACTGGCGGTGTAAAGTTTTTAACGGGACGGTGCGGATGGTCAGGGCCTGTGGAATATGAACGACGGTGACATGTGTGTCCGTGAATATGCGAACCAGAAACGAAACGACTATTCCAATTCTTTCCTTTTCTCGATCTGCGTGCGGACAGCCACAGTCAGCGATTGCGGCAGAAGGGCTCATGGGTTACGGACGAGGAATTCTCCCGCCATATTACGGTGTATAGGGTGGTTCATATCGACCGCCTGGTCGGCATTACAGACTGGTATTCTTGCTGGC
>JBBRRK010000018.1:0-29391 GCA_038200765.1 Nitrospirales bacterium | reverse complement strand
GCAGCGAGCATCCATAGAGGGTTTAAATTCTTCTTGGTATCTACTCTCCCTCAAAGCGGGGTGGCGGGGTGGCCGGGTCGCCTCAGACTGCACGCGTCCAACGAGGACCTCTTGCGGCCTCCTCAGCAACACCTCACATCTTCTCCCAAGGAAGTCGCCGGACTGTCCTTCACTGCGCGCATCGGACGAGCACATTCTGATTGTGCGCGTTCTGCGAGCAAGAAGGATGGTCTGGCGGCTCCCTTCCCTTCCTTCTCAGGCCGCGCGTTGCGCGAGCACGTGAGGCACCTGGCCACCCTGCGCACTCCTATTCGCCCTTTACGGGGATGTACATGACGTTCCCTTGCCGATTGACCAGCAGGAGCACCAGATCGGAGGGCTTAATCGGATCGGCCAGTCGCTGAAATACGTCGAAGTTGGGTATCGGCTGGCGATTGAGTTCCAGAATCACGTCGCCCGGCTGGAGACCGGAGGATTCGGCCAGGCTGCCTTCTTCAATATCGGTCACCACCACCCCGCTGGTGACAGCCAGATCCATCTGCCGAGCCAGCGGTACCGTCACATCGTCGAAGACGACGCCGACGAGGGGATGAGCCGTGGCAGCTGCGGTCGATGCGGCTTGATTCTTCTTCGCCCGTTCACGCGGCGCCTCCCGCACAACCAGTTCAGCCTGGTACGGCTTACTCTCCCGCATGAGATCCAGTCGGTGCTTACTCCCGATCGTCGACGCGGCGATAAGGTTCCGAAGGTGTCCGCTGTCCATCACGTCCCGCCCGTCGAATCGCACGATCACATCGCCGCGCTTGAGTCCGGCTTTCTCGGCGGACCCTTTCGCTTGCACATCCGTCACAATCGCACCTTTCACATCGGGGAGGCGAAAGACATTGCTTAATAATGGCGAGACGTCTTGCGTCGAGGCGCCGAGGAACCCACGAACCACATGACCGGTCTTGAGCAAGCTTTGCATCGCAGCCCGAGCCATATTGCTCGGAATGGCGAAACCCACGCCGACGCTCCCGCTATTCGGACTGGCAATCGCGGTATTAATCCCCACCAATTCTCCATTGAGAGTCACCAAGGCCCCGCCGGAGTTGCCTGGGTTGATAGGGGCATCGGTTTGAATGAAATCTTCGAAGTCAGCGACACCGACATCGGCGCGACCGACGGCACTGACGATGCCGAACGTCACAGTGCGGCTCAACCCAAGGGGGTTCCCGATCGCGAGTACAAACTCACCAACAGCGAGTGTACTCGAATCTCCCCATGTGACCGTCGGTAGATTCGTCGCCTGAATTTTCACCACTGCCACGTCGGTTTTCGGATCGGTGGCCACCACGCGGCCCTTGTATTGGCGCCGGTCGGCGAGAATCACTTCCACATCAACTGCATCGGCAATGACATGGTTGTTCGTCATAATATAGCCATCCGACGACACAATGACCCCGGAGCCCTGGCCATATTGCCGCCGCGACGGGGCATCCTTGAACAATCCGAACGGCAGCGCGTCGTCGCTGAAGGCCTGATCACGCACCATCACCGTGGAGGCAATGCTGACGACGGCAGGGATCACTTTGGTCGCAGTCACCTTGACCTGCGCCTGGAGTTCACCTCCGCTTGTCACAGGAATCACGCGACTCTCGGCCAAAACTGTTCCGCAGACGGTCGAACCCCACACACAGAGCCCGATCACAATTCGCAATGTGAAATTGAGTCGAAACACGCCACGGTCCTTTCTGAAAACAGCCCTTACCCGATTGACGGCAAACGGTTGTAGCCTAGCATGCGTTGGTCGAAGGCGCACTCACAATTCCAGATGACGCAGCCGGAGGGCATTCGTGATGACCGAGACAGAACTGAAGGTCATGGCGGCACTGGCGATCATGGGGCTCAAGAGTATCCCCAAGACCGGATAGAGCACGCCGGCTGCAATCGGCACCCCGATCACGTTATAGAGAAAGGCAAACAAGAGATTCTGCCGAATATTCCGCATCGTGGCCTGACTCAGCCTCCGCGCACGGAGCAGCCCTCGCAGGTCTCCCTTCACCAGTGTCATCCCTGCACTTTCAATGGCCGTGTCCGCTCCCGTTCCCATCGCGATCCCGACATCGGCCAACGCCAGGGCCGGGGCATCATTAATCCCGTCGCCGGCCATCGCCACCACGCGACCTTGCGACTTGAGGTGCGCAACGATCTCTCCCTTTTTATTCGGCAAGACTTCAGCCATGACCTCCTCAATACCGAGTTGCCGAGCTACGGCTTCTGCGGTATCGCGATGATCTCCTGTCACCATGACGATGCGAATGCCTTCGGCCTTGAGCTCCTGCACTGCGTCACGAGTCGAGGCTTTAATCGGGTCTGCTACGCCCAATAGACCGGCAGCCTGTTCATCGATGGACACAAACAGAATCGTCTGCCCTTCATGACGAAGGGAGGCCGCTTCGTCATCCCACGGCGTGAGGCCCTGGCCAGATACCCCGACGTCGTTTTTCAAAAATGCCGCAGTCCCGATCGCCACGCGATGCCCGGCGACTGTCCCGGTCACCCCCTTCCCCGTCACCGAACAAAACTGCTCAACCGGGGCATAGGCGATCCCCCGCCCTTCCGCTCCCGCCACCACAGCAGTGGCCAGCGGATGTTCGCTGCTCCGTTCTAGACTCGCGGCGAGGCGCAACAGCTCGACATCGGACCAGGGCGGCACAAACCGGATCGACAGCAGTTTTGGTTTACCCTCCGTGAGGGTGCCAGTCTTATCGATCACGAGCGTATTCACCTTGCCAAACACCTCCAGCGCTTCAGCCTTCTTCACCAAGACACCAACCGTGGCTCCACGGCCGGTTCCCACCATGATCGACATCGGCGTCGCCAATCCCAATGCGCAGGGGCACGCAATAATCAGAACCGCCACGGCGTTGACGAGCGCATAGGCCAACTTCGGCTCTGGCCCCCAGAGCACCCATGCTGCCGCCGTCATCAGAGCCGCAACCACGACCAGCGGGACAAAGTACGCTGCGGTGACATCGGCCATTCGCTGGATCGGCGCCCGGCTTCGTTGTGCATCACTCACCATCTGCACAATTCGAGCAAGCATCGTATCTCGCCCGACTCGTTCAGCGACCATCACTATCCCGCCTGTGCCGTTGATGGTGCCCCCGGTCACTCGCACTCCAACGGTTTTTTCAACCGGGATCGATTCCCCCGTGATCATGGATTCATCCACAGCGGTCGTACCTTCTTGGATCATCCCATCGACCGGCACTCGCTCTCCTGGCCTGACACGGAGTCGATGGCCTACCTGAACGTGCTCAAGCGGCACATCCTCTTCCCGTCCGTCCGACGTGATCAGCCTGGCGGTCTTTGGCGCAAGGCGGAGCAAGGAGCGGATCGCGGAGCTCGTCTGACTCCGAGCCTTCAACTCAAGAACCTGGCCGAGCAGGACCAGCACCGTAATCACGGCCGCTGCCTCGAAATAGACCGCGATCGAGCCATCATGCAGGTGGAATGAGCTGGGAAGCAGCGACGGCGCGACGGTGGCCATCGCGCTGTAGCCATAGGCTGCACCTGTTCCCATGGCAATGAGCGTGAACATGTTGGGAGCTCGGTTCACCACCGAAGCCCACCCGCGTTGGAAAAATGGCCAGCCGCCCCAGAGCACCACCGGCGTCGCCAGGAACCATTGCACCCAATTCCTCACCGAACCCGTGAATACATCTGGAAGCGACAAGCCGGGAACCATATCGACCATGGCCAGCAGCATGACCAGAAGGGATGGCGCGAGACAAATCCAAAACCGCTTGCTCATGTCCTCGAGCTCGGGATTCCGTTCATCTTCGAGTGAGACAACTTTGGGTTCCAGCGCCATCCCGCAAATCCGGCAAGCCCCCGGTTGCGTCTCAAGCACTTCTGGGTCCATCGGGCAGATGTACTCGACCACCCCACCGGATGGAACCGGCATGACTTGGGGAGCGCGCTGTTCAGGTGGAGTGAGATAGTGGATCGGATTGGCCCGAAACTTGGTGAGGCAACTCGTGGCACAAAAATAATAGGTCTTCCCTTGATACGCATAAGAACCCGCTGCCGTGGCTTGCTGCACCGTCATGCCGCACACGGGATCGATGGCCGCAGCCCCGGTCGCGAGCGGAGCAGGCTGCATCATCGGAAGGGGTCTTCTTATGGTTGGCTTCGCAGAACTGACCAGCTGTGGCTGCAACGCTCGCTCTGGGTCGGCCTTGAATCGTTCCAGACAAGACAAGCCGCAAAAGTAGTAACTCTGGCCTAGATGGTCGTGACTTCCGGCTGCTGTAGCCGGATCGACCGTCATTCCACAGATTGGATCAATCGCCATCTTTCCTCAGAAGGAGTGCTGGCTGTCACGTGCTGCTTGCTAACTGTTCGGACTACCGTCACTCAGCCCTGTCGAGTTCACTTCTTCGTGTCGTTCTGAAGAATGCTCCGAATGATCGTGATGACATTTTCAGGAGTCATGTTCGCACCATCGACTTTAATATTGCCATCCAACAAGACCGACGGAGTGGACGACACTTTAATCCGTTCGCCCCACCGCTTGCCTTCCTCCACGGCCTTAGCCGGTTTTCCACTTTCCATGCCGGCCTCGAATGCTGCCACATCCAAGCCGACTTCTTTGATCAATAACGAGCGAATCGAGCGATCCAACACCCCATCAATTTTGTCTTTATGGATCGTGCGAAACAAGACCGTCTTCATTTCGTTACCCTTCCCCATCATCTTGGCCTGCTCATACATATCGAATGCCGTCGGGAGCTTTCCGCGAATGACAGGGTACCCGACCATCGTGATCTCCACCTTGTTGCCGAACTCTTTCACGAGCAGCGGCAATCCTATCTCGTCGAAGTGGTGGCAATGCGGGCAGTAGAAGTCGGCGAACTCCATCAACTTCACCTTGCCGGGTGTATGTGTGGATACCTCGCCCGACACGATTTCGAACTTGCCATTCAAATCGAGGGGCACAGCGGTGGCTGGTGAGACCCACAGAATGAGAACGATCCATACGACCGAGCAGACCGCCGAAGCCCATTGCACATACTGTCTGTTCACCATCTCGACTCCTTTCTTGGATGTACATTGACCGCTCATTATATCGAATGCGCGGTGAACTTACTCCCGATCTTTTCGTGTTAGACTGCAGCCATGTTCCGTATGGGGCTCTCCATATTGGCCTTGCTCGTCCTGCTCGCAGGCTGTGCCTCGACACAAGAGACGGAGGATACACAGGCGCTCACCTTCCTCCAAGTCAAGGCAGCGCCAGACTCCTTTCAAGGTCAATCCACGGTCTTCGGCGGTCGAGTATTATCGGCCCGACGACAGAAAGACGGGACGAAGATCGAGATCCTTCAGTTGCCGCTCGATCGATCAAAGCGCCCCGGATACGACTTGACCCAATCACAGGGCCGCTTCATCGCCATCTACCGAGAATTCCTCGATCCCGCGACCATCCCACCGGGGACCATAGTCACTGTGACCGGGGAGGTCTCCGGCTCCATCACACAGCCATTGGACGAAACGGACTATACCTATCCCGTTCTCGAGATCAATCGTGTGCACGTGTGGCCCGGATCGGAATACCTGGCCCCCCGTATCCGACCCTACATGGGGCCAGGTCCCTATTGGGGACCATACTGGAGCCCCTATTGGCATCCTTGGCCGTATTGGTAAGCAGGCGGCTGAAACAGCCCGCAAGCGGCGTTCTCAGTCGCCCATCTCCCTACAACGTACCCCAACTACGCTTCGGTCGCCGAACTCCCTGCGGCCTTGCCCGTGGAACGGCGCGTCTTGGCGCGCCGGGGTTGGGTGGGTGAGACCAGTGCCTGTTTGAGCATTCTGCGTGAGTGCTCTCCTGTTGTGCCGCACATGTGCGAAAGGCGAGACGAGCGGGACTCGCGCGACAAGCGGGAAAGGCGGAACGGGTTCATCCGGCTTGTTTTGTTCATCTGGTTAGTCCAGTCCAACAAAAACAAACGAGACAAACCAGAGGAACCAGTCGGTTCTCGCACGTCTCGCTCTTCCCGCGCATCTCGCGTATTCACCGTCCCGACGACCCGACGATCCGCTCGACACGATCGTCACGTCCGCCGAGAGTGAGGTACTGGTGATAGTGGGCCAGGGCTTTCGGCAAGTCTTTCCGATGCAACTCATAGAAGACACCCAAGTTGTAGTGCGCCTCAGCATAGTCCGGTTTCAGCGCGACGGCTCGCTCATAGGACTGTTCCGCCTCTTCAAGCCTGTGCAGACCTGTGTAGATCACACCTAAGTTCATATGCGCTTCGGCATACTCCGGGCGGTACCGCAACACCTCGCGAAATTCCCGTTCTGCCTCCAGGGGCCGGTCCTGGCTCCGATGAATAAACGCGAGATTGTAGTGGGCATCCACGAATGAGGGTTTTGCCGCGATGGCCTGTCTGTACGAGTCGGCAGCTTCCGCGAGCGCGTTGTCCTTCTCCGCCATCCGCCCGGCAAGGTACCACCCATCCGCATACTTAGGATTGAGCTTCAGCAACCGGCCGACCATCTCTCGTGCCCCGCGACTCTCTCCCTGTGCCTCATACAGCAACGCGAGACTATACAAGGCGTCACGGTGGCTCGGATGAGCAGCCAACAACGTTTGATAGATCTTGGTGGCCGAGGCGACTTCACGACGTTGCTCGTACAACTTGGCTAAGTCGAGGTACGAATCGGCATGGCGTGGATCGCTCTCAATCGCCCGTTTGAGAGCCTGCTCCGCTTCCGCCAATTTTCCTTGAATCCGATAGACCTCGGCCAGATCGTTCAAGGCATTAGGATAATCCGGCTTCAGCTTAAGTGCCTGGGTGAAGGCATCGACAGCCTGAGCCGGTTTCTTCTCCTTGAAATAAATCGCGCCGAGTAGATGGTGCGCCTCAGCTGAGGAGGGATTCGATTCGATGGCTTTTCTCGCAGCCTCGGATGCCGCAGCAAGATCACCTTTTTTCAGCAGTGCGGCGCCTCGCTCATACTGACGCTGCGCGGCATCCGGTTGCCCAGCCGCCGCCGCGACCGGGACAAGAGGAGCACCTACGGCTTGGCACAGGATGAGCAACACAATGGCGCGATGTAGAAGGAGGCGATTCATAGTCAGTTGAGACCTGCCCTTTCCAGGCCTGTACCAGCCCAGCAAACTATAGACGGCAGCAACCATGAAATCAACGAAGCGCACCTGCCCTATGATCGGTGTGCGCGGAGACGCTCGCAGGGTGAGGAACCGATTCGACGAGAGGGGGGATCACCAGCATGTTAGGGATCTGATGTGTGATTGCAAGGCCCCATCTCTCTTCCGACCAGATCTCTTCATGCGTTGACTGATTCGTGGTGTCCTCCGTAGTTCGGCCTGCAATAAGATGATAGGTTTCACCGCTCAAAATTGCTTATAGGTATGAATGATGTAAGCGAAGCGCGTATACCAAGGGTCGTCATTGCGCCTTCAAACGCGGGAATACTGCTCTCACCATAGTAACTGATCACCCAACGCACGCGACCCTTATCAATGCTATTTGCAATCTCCATCAGGTACGGCAAATCAACATCTGAAAGCGAATGACCCATAACATTGATTTGCTCTACGGCTTTCAGATTATCGAAAAACGCTGAATGCCTTTCAATGATTTCCTTCGTTGGCTTATACGTATCAGAGAAGAACCTATCTATAATTTCATTTACTTCTGTAATGCGTGTGTCCTGGCTTTCAAGATCGCGATATTATTTCGCGACATCGTGCCCCTTAGATCTCTTGCGTGCCCAAGAACAAGATCTGACTCTTCACTCATCGCTTCGTTGTGAATGTGCAATACATTTTGTGGCGGCACCCCGTATAGTCGTTGAAGTGTGCACGTATAGTTAAACGTGAGGTAGCGGGAATTCCTGTCCAAATTGAGGAGCGTGCCGGCAAACAAGCGACTATCCGGTATCTGCAACGTCGTTACCCAGGTGGTGAACCTACTCTTTAAAGTGGTTGATAATGCTGTAACGACCTCCTCCACCTCATATTGGTAGTCGTGGTGAGACGCGTCGCTCCATTCTTCGTCAGAGTAAGAACCCGAAAAATTTGAACTGTCTTCGAGCAACCAATCGGCATCGAAGCGCCCTAGGGCTTCTTCAAGATTTGACCACTTACCACCGAACGAAAAATACTTTTCAACTGTGTCGTACAGCTCAGGATCAGCGCTTTTTACGTAATGTCCGAAATCGAAATAGCTCGACTTGATATGGTGATGCAGATCAAAATCGTTTCCAACTATGTAAAGGACTTTGTGATTCATTGGGATGTCGACCGTGAAACCTAACTATTAAGTCTGCTGCGGTTTGCCTATGCACCATAACAAGGCAGTCTCAGCATTCTGTCGCGTGAGAGTCTACTGCGAAGTCGAACACGTCTCCAGTACTCCATCTGCAAAATTTAAGTGGTCAGGCCCCTTTGTTCACCCCACCCAAATGATTCGATGTGTAATTATAAGATCCGACTCCGGTCAGGCTCCAAGTGGACCATACCGCCGGGATTGAGCGTCCGAGCAAGCAAGCGAAGCCTGCTTGCGAAGGTCTGTCTCGAATTACTGGTTAGACCGATTTTGCAACGATGACGCGAATCTCACTTGCCAGCTCCTGACTTGTTTTGAGGAAATCTAGAACACTCCGCCAATTCTTTCTGTGTCGCTGCCACATCTCTGGCCCAACAAGCGCAGCAAAATCTATTTTCTTTGGCTGACGCCATGCTTCATAGGCGGTAAGGCGAGCTATCCGGTCTTTGAGATCGGGCACGCCCCGTGTTTTAGGTGAGAGCTTTGCGTTTCCTTCCATCCACGTGCGCCAATGAGACTTGCCCTTGGACTGGTTGCATTTGCCACAAGCAGGAACAAGGTTGGCTATCTCGGTGATGTAGCCGGTGGGCTCTTGGTTGCTGATGATGGCTCGGAGATGATCCCACTCTGTGGCTTTGTCTCCACAGTAGGTACAACAAATGTTATCTGGGCTTACCGACAGAATGCGTAGAGCTTCAATCTCTTCAGCTTCTGTGGGTTCAACGATTGGGATAATCGCGTTGATGAAGGCGTTTGTAATACTCGAAGAACGCCCCATGACGCTCATTGTCGCGGGAAGCTGGCAGTATCGGGCTCGCTTCATACTTGAGGGCTAACTATAAAATTAGAACGAGGCGGGTCGGATATTTCATTTTGGCCAATTGCGTCTGCCACACACGTCTTACCTGTCTCGCTCACAATCCACGAATGACGCTTCACTCGCAAGCTCAGCGCATCTGCGATGCAGCCAAAAGGTTCATGAATAATGTGGACTAAAACAATAGGAGAGCCCTCTCGCAGGATGCTCAAAATGGCATCCCAACAAGGCCGAAGGGAGCTCGGCGACTGAAGCGTACCCTTGGGGTACGTTGCAGGGAGACGGGCGACTGAGAACGATGCTGGGGGCCATTTTCAGCATCCTGCTAAGGACGACGGTTGGAAGGCGTAAGGACCTGCTTAAACACCGTGCGGAGGCCGAAGTAGGCAACGGAGTCTTTGAGGTTGGAATAGAGCCGCTTGAATGTTCCCATGTCCGGGTTGGTGACGTATTCCATCGTGAGCGCGATTCGCTCTTCCCCCTCGCCAAGGGGAGTCACCGAATGCCAGAGCTTATCCCCGTTGAAAATAACGAGATCCCCCGGTTGTGTGATCAATTCCAGATGTCGAGGCTGTTTCACCGGATCATCCTTAAACAACTCGCAGACGAGTTTGCATTGGGTAGATCGATCGACGAGCCCCATTAAAATGGTATAGCGTGCCCCTTTGTAGTAGGACGTGTCGTAGTGAAACCCGATATGGTCCCCTGGCTCCGTATAGTAGTACAACGCACAGGAATGGGGATCGTTCTCCGGGCAGAGACTAAGCTTGGCCCGCACCAGACGGCTCAAGAATTCGATGAAGGCTTCGGATCGATAGAGATCAAGAAAGCGCGGGGCCTTCTCGATCACCGTGTAGTAGCTCACACTCCCGCCCTTTTTGTGGCCTGGAATATAGTTGCGATTCAGCAGGCCCTTCACCCCTTGCGCCTGGGGGACAAGATACTCTTCCACCACTGACCGAGGAAGAAACTGTGGAATAAACAGGAACTCATTCTGGTCCCAATATTCACGCGAGACTCGATCGAGATCCAACCGCTTGACTGCGTCATCGACCGTGTCAACGAAGGAGCCGATCAGTGACTGATTCATATGCCCACCCCCTCAATCGTCCATCAGGATGGTGAAAAAATCGCTCTCAAGAACCATGAACAATGAGACGTAACAGGTGAGACCTAGGACTGCCGAGATCTCTTCATTTGAAATCTCTCACGTGTGACATTTCACGCCTCACGGATCGCTGCTCGCACTCATTGTGGCGTACTGAACACTGGGGCCTTCACCACTTCCACATCGTCCGGTAACTTCAGATCAAAGAGAGAGTCGCCGAGCCCGATATTGGATTGGAGCGACGAAAATTCAAAACTCGCGACGTTACCGCTAACTTCGTAGAGAGAGATCGTCCGAATGAAGTAGGTCTTCGGAAACACCTCCAACACGATCCGTTGCAACGGTCTTCCCGCCTCACCTTCTTGCGACTTCGGCAATAGGGTAAGTAACCGGATTCCTCCCACGCCACGTCCCTTCCCTGGCGTCGGCTCAATGTCGAACGACTCATCGAGTTTGGCCGCCCCCAGCAACAACTCCAACGGGGCCTTGGAGGCCGCCATTTGTGTGAGCTTCCCGACCAGCACTTGTTTGTGCTCCGGTACATACACCTTCACATCGTCCCGATTGACATAGATGTCCTCGACCGACGGATCGAGATAATTCCACCGTAACCGTCCGGGCTTTTTGATATAGACCTTCCCTGAAGACATGATAGGACGCTCGAACCCTTCGATCATGGTCTTCTGCGCAAAGTCTGCCTGGATATCTTTCGTTTTCTCATACCGCGCCTGAAGCTGCTTCACCACTTCTCGTACTTCCTGCAACGCAGTTTCATCGCTCTCTTCAGCGGCAAGAGTGGGCGATGGAAATAGGCTCCACGCACATAGGAGCACGCCTCCCAGAACACATGTCCAATTCAATTTCTTCATCTTTTCCAATCATGAGGGAAGTGGCCGAGGCGCCCTTTACTGCGCGCATCGAACGAGCACCGTTGATCTGCTAAATTGATCCATCCAAGCTCGCTCATCTCTCTTAGGGGATGGGGCCTGATTGATCTTCCACTGCGCGCGTCTTCCCACTCCCCATTTCATTTTCAAGGGTAGCCTGGTCGATCCTCGATTGCGCGCGTCGAACGAGCACATTCTGATCGTGCGCGTTCCGCGAGCAGGAGGACGGACAGGCTACCCTTCCCATCCCTCTGAGGCCGCGCGTTGCGCGAGCACAGAAGATCATCAGGCTCCACCCCCTCATACCCCTTCCTCTGCTCCCACCGGTCCTCGCCGCCCCACGACCTCTCTCCGTCCATCCCGGCCAGCCGCGCCCACAATGCCATCCGCCTCCATTTGCTCGATCATCCGAGCCGCCCGAGGGTAGCCCACCCGCAGACGGCGCTGAATCAGCGACGCAGACGCTGAACCAGTAGACAATACCAACTCTTTGGCCTGTTCGTATACTTCTCCCAGTCCATCTTCCTCTTTCGCCCCTTCTTGTTTCAGCGCGATCTGCAACTCCTGATTGTAGGCAGGCTTGGCTTGATCCTTCACGAACTCGACCACGCGGCGGACATCGTCATCCGACACAAATGACCCATGCAGCCGCATGACACGTCCGGTCCCCGAAGCCATATAGAGCATATCCCCACGACCAAGCAGGGCCTCCGCGCCGTTGGCATCCAGGATGGTGCGTGAATCGGTCTTCGACGACACTTGAAAGGCGATGCGAGCCGGGAAGTTCGCCTTGATCAACCCAGTCAGCACATCGACTGATGGGCGCTGCGTTGCCAGCACGAGATGGATGCCCGAAGCGCGGGCCATCTGCGCCAAGCGCGCAATCTTGTCCTCCACTTCCTTCGGCGCCACCATCATCAAATCTGCCAATTCATCGATCATCACGACGATATAGGGCAAGGGCTCCGGCGGAGTCGGCGGCGGCGGCGTGAACGATCCGGGGCTGCCTTCAGGAAGTGCGGTCTCTCCGGCAGAGAGCCGGTCCTCTTCAGACAAAAACTGGATGGGCAATTCCGGCTGCTCCAACTTGGCCGCCGATTCCGTCTCCAACACACCCTGCGCCCCCGCGACCTTTCGATTATAGGTCTCGATGTTTCGCACCCCTGACTCAGCGAGCAATTTGTAGCGCCGTTCCATTTCGGCCACGACCCAACCGAGCCCCCGCGCCGCCGACTTGGCATCGGTGATGACCGGCCGTAACAGGTGAGGAATGCCGTCGTACGTTTGAAATTCTAGCATCTTGGGGTCGATCAGGAGGAGCTTGACCTCATCGGGTCGTGCCGAAAACAGCAGACTCAGGAGCATCGTATTGAGGCTGACGCTTTTCCCGGCTCCTGTGGCGCCGGCGACCAACAAGTGCGGCATGGTTTTCAGATCGGCGATCATCGGAGTTCCAAAAATGTCCTTCCCTAAGGCCAAGCTGAGCTTCGATCTGGCGCGTGAGAAGGCCTCGCTCATCATCACTTCCCTCATCGAGACCGTCTCGCGATAGAGGTTCGGCACCTCGATCCCTACGACCGATTTCCCCGGAATCGGGGCGACGATTCGAAGACTGATCGCCTTCAGCGCCAAGGCCAGATCATCGGCGAGGTTCACAATACGTGCGACCTTGGTCCCCGGCGCTGGCTCGAACTCGTACATCGTCACGACTGGCCCAGGACGGACTTCCGTCACCTTCCCTGCGATGCCGAAACTGAGGAGGGCGCGGGTCAACACATCGGACTGCGCCTTAATTTCTTCTTCCGTGACACGCCCGAGCGGGCCTGACGGTTCGCTCAAGAGGACGGCCGGATCCGGCAAGATATAGTCCCCCGCCTTCGTATTGGCCGTGATGACCGGCTTGTCCAACTCCGATTCACGCGACTCGGACGGCGCGGGAGTCGGTTGTCGTGATGGCTGAATAAGCGGCCAATTCAATTCCGGCTCCGGAACCGCCTCAGGAAGCGTCTCTTCAATCACCGCGCGAATGGCTGGAGAGGATTTCTGCCTCGCTTTCCGTGGAGACTCGGAAACGGTTTCTTCCTCCGACCGATCCGGGATCAAGGTACGCGCCCGGTTGAACATCCAATTACCCCACCCAGGAATCCGCCGAGCAATGTCCGACAGGGAGATGGGAACCGTGAAGAGGAGGGAGACCAGGAGTCCCGCCACAATCAAAATGTGGGCGCCGGTACTCGCAAAATATGCGCGTAAACTCTCGGCCAATACTTGCCCGACGAAGCCGCCAGCCATCCCTCGGTAAATAAGGCCGCTGGAGACAGTCGGCACCGCTATAATTTCGAGATGGAACAGGCCGCTGAGAAACAGCAACGCCGTCAGCGAGGCTCCGGCGTTCCGCAGACGGATCGACAGGTCGCTCTGAGTGAAACAGCGGGCACCCAAGAGACCGAGGAGAACGGGAAACAAGTAGGCGGCTCCACCGATCGACCAGAATAGGGTAGACGCGAAGGACGCGCCGACCGACCCGATGAGGTTTCTGGACGGAGGCGTCGTCGCTGCCCCAGCCTTGATCTCCCCTGGAACGAACGACAGCATGCTGAGCAGCGTCAAGAGCGCCAATGCGATCAGGACGACTCCGATCACTTCTCGTTTGATATGTGAAGAGGGGGAAGCGGCGCCGCGGGCCTCGCCCCGCTTGGCCGAAGTGGATGCACCCATAGCGCGGATGCTAGCACAGGGAATGGGTCATTTCAAACGAAGACACCTTCGGAAACACGCCTCAGAATACACCGGCACCTCGTTCACCGAATGCAAGAGCGAGCCGGAGAAAGTCTTCAACCGACAACGTCTCTGCTCTGCGGACTGGAGCAATGTCCAATCGCTGCAATGTCTCAGTCACAGGATGAAGTGCATACCCTTCGTCGCGCAGGGAATTCACGAGCGTTTTTCTTCGATGCGCAAAGGCCGCCTTCACGAGTGCGCGAAATGCGACTTCTTCCTCCTGACTGAGCCTCGTGCGCTCGTTCGTGCGCAGCAACACCATCGCCGAGGCCACGTCCGGTCTGGGGCGGAAACACTGGGCTGAGACTTTGAATGCCTTCGTGATGTCTGCTGCGTACTGCGCCATCACGGAGAGGACCCCATAGTCCGGCCCACCCGGCTTTGCCACAAGCCGATCGGCCACTTCAGTCTGCAGCATGAGCACCATACGGGGGAATCGGCCACGCTGGTCGAGCAATCGAAAGAGTAATGGGGTCGAAATGTAGTAGGGCAGATTGGCCACGACGATCGTTCCAACCGGCAGGCTCTCGACCGGATAGGCCAGCGCGTCCTCACAGACCAGCTCCACATTCGGAAGCTCGGCCTGCCTGGTTTCGAGATAGGCATGGAGCCGTGGATCCACTTCAATCGCTGTCACACGACCGGCTGCGTGGCACAACGCCTCTGTCAGGATGCCGCGGCCTGGACCAATTTCAAACACGTGGTCGCTGGGTCCCAGCTCCGCCAACGCAACGATTTTGCGTACGATGTTGGGATCGATCAGAAAGTTTTGGCCGAGCCGTTTGTTCGGTGGAGGGAGATCAGGAATCGACACCGGTCAATTCCCGCTGGAAGGGCGAGGGGTGGCCTGCGCCAATTGCTTTGCGAGGTCGGTAAGCGGAGTTCGAAAATAATCGGTAAGGTCGGTAAACTCTTCCACCAGGTCGTTCGTAAACGAGGGCCCTGGCTGCAGGGCGGCAAACTTCTGCCCTTCTTTCTGACCAAGCAACTCAGTAATGAGCGCGCTCGTTCGTGCCTTCCACTTGGCCACTCGTTCGGCTCCGGCAACGGTGTTGAGCGTCTCCATGGTCTCTTGGAAAATTGCATCTAGCTCCTTCAACTGCATCTGAATCATGTCATGCGCCGCGCCCGATTGGTTGGTCATCAATAGGCTCCTATTGTTCTGGTCTCTCTGGTGTAGTGAGTGTGTCCTGTTGGAGTTTCAGTGAACCACACCAACATGACAATCTTTCACCGGCGCCGGGTGGCTAGCCTGGCGGCCAGAGTGATCGCTTCGATCAGACTTCCAGGCTCAGCAATGCCCTTCCCCACGATATCAAATGCGGTCCCGTGATCGACCGAGGTGCGAATGATCGGCAGCCCCACCGTCAAATTCACACAGGTGCCGAACGCGACAAGCTTTAAAGGAATCAAACCCTGATCGTGATACAGAGCCACCACACCGTCATACTCGCCCTTCGCCGCTTTGCCGAACAGGGTATCAGCCGGCAAGGGATCGCTGGCACGAATGCCCTGGGCCTGCGCCGCACGAGCCGCAGGGAGAATGACCCGCGCCTCTTCATCGCCAAACAGTCCATGTTCTCCTGCATGAGGATTCAATGCGGCGACACCGAGTCTCGGGTTCTTAATTCCGAAGAGATCCCTCAACGCCAGATGGGCCAATCGGATCGCTTTTTCAATCTTGTCCTGGGTCAGGAGCGTCGGCAAGTCCTTGATCGCCACGTGGGTCGTCACAAACATAATTCGGAGCGGCCCACCAATGATCATCATGCCGGATTCCTCTGTCTTGGTCAGGTCGGCCAGCAACTCCGTGTGGCCGGGGAAACGACAGCCGGCCATGTTGATCGCTTCTTTGTTGATCGGTGCGGTGACGATGCCATCGATGCAACTGAGTTGCGCAAGCTCCACGGCCTTCTTGATGAACAGCACAGACGCCGCTCCGGTTTCAGGCGCCGCCACTCCAAGTGGGAAGCGCCCAAGGGGATGATCGAGCGGGTCCAGCACGGCGAGATCGTTCGGCCGCAGAGGCACCGTTTCGTGACCCTCCACGAGTATCACGTTCATCGTGAGTTTCAGGCTCTTGACCGTCTGCTGCATCACTGGAAACGAGCCGATGACCATCGGGCGGCACAGGCGTCGCAACGCTTTTCCTGCCAAGGCCTTCGCAATCACCTCCGGACCGATCCCCGCCGGGTCTCCCATGGTGATGCCTAGAAGAGGCTTGGAATTCGACCTCGTCATGGTTTTCTTAGTACTCATACCCTTCACCCTCACTTCATTGCACGGATGCTCAAACACACCAGCCTTCTCACCCGCCCAGCCCTAGCAGCTACTTCACCCGCCCGCTCTGAAGTCTCTTCGCCCAGGGACGCGCCTTGTCCCAAGCAAGGCCGCAGCGAGCACAGAGACGACGTGTACCCAGCGCGGTACGTTGAGTCTCTATGCGATGCGAGAACAAAGCTGGAAGGGGTTTTCAGCATCCGGTTAGAAACCATACAGGTACACCACATACCCGATATACAGGATGGCGCTCCCGCTCAGCAACCAAGGCCGCCAGAGTGCGCCCCACGCTGCCTGCGCCAATAAGAAAGTGGCCGCGGCTACCGCGAGCACCATCGTAATCAATGCCGTCGGCGCCAGTGTCCAGTCTGTTCCCAAGAGCCCAATTGAGACTGGGATTGTACCCTGAAAGACGATCGCACCAGTGACATTCCCGATCGCCAACCGATCTTTCTTTCGGTATAGCCAGAGAAAACTGTTCGACATCTCGGGCAGCTCGGTCGCCAGTGGCGCGACGAGGAGGGCCAGGATGAGCGGCGAAATCGACAACACCCTCGCAATCGTTTCCGCGGCGAGCACGAAGAGGTGCGCTCCGAGTGCGAGACCAGCCAAGCCAATGACTGCTTGAAGACCGATGAGTCCAAACGACGGGGTTGCCGCCTTTCTGGCAAAGAGCAGCGGTTCAAGCCCACCCTCGCCTCCCTCTTCTTCAGCAACCTCACTAAACTTCAGCTTCACATAATACAGATAGAGACCGATCAATCCGACGGCAGCGATCGCATGAACCAGTCGAGAAGGAACAAACACGCAGGCCAGCGCAACGCTGTAGGCCGCCACAAAGAAGAACAGATCGCCCTTCACGCCACGATAGTTTAACCGGAAGACGGCGGTTCGCTTCCCCAATCCGGCATAGACCATCAGCAAGACGGCCAAGATGGGAATCACCAGGGTAGTCAGCATGAAGGGTGCGCCAAGGATCGCGCCGAGCCCCACCTCCGTTTCAGCCTGGCTGGCCCCGAAGAAGATGGCAATGACGGGAATCGACGTTTCGGGAAGTGTCGTGCCGATGGCGGCTAACACGCCACCGACTGCGCCTTCGGACAGATTGAATCGCTTGCCCACCCACTCGATGGCGTTCGTGAAGAGCGTGCAGGCGCCCAGCGTCACCACGACAGACACGAGGAAGAGGAGGGTATAGAGTAGGACCGTCATCCCCGGGCAGTCGGCCTAGTGACTCGCTGTTTGGCATAGGCGATGGCTGCCTCTTCGAGCACTTCTTTCACAGGACGGCCTGTTCTTTCGGCGATTCGCTTGCAATCGAGATATTCCGGAGCTGCCTTGGCCATCGTCTCGCTCACATCGGCGATCTTCATCCGAACAATTCCACCACGCACCTTCACCGAGACAAATCGCCGAGGGAGGATCTGTCGCACCACTTCACGAATTCGGACTCCCAATGCCGTCGTTTCCAGAAACAAGACGTCAAGAATCTGGTCCATCTGCGCCGGAGGTACGAGACAAGTCAGGACAATGCCGGGTCGCCCACGTTTCATGATGACCGGCGCCAGCGTCACATCGAGCGCCCCGCACGCGAATAACTGTTCCATCACATACTCATACGTTTGTGGGTTCACATCGTCGAGATTCGTTTCAAGCTGCAGCACGGTATCCTGTTCACGCGCTCCTCGGGATGACGGTCGCGCGAGAAGCACACGCAAGGCATTCGGCCAACCGTCAGGATCGGCATCACCCGCTCCATAGCCAATGGCGGTCGGCGTCATCACCGGCATGGGGCCGAACTCCGATGTCAGCGTGCGCAACAGCGCCAGGCCGGTCGGCGTGGTGAGCTCACGGGGAGGGCCTGCACTATAAATTGGAATCCCTTTCGCCAAAATGGCGACCGCCGGGCCAGGCACCGGCAGGATCCCGTGAGCGGACTGCAGCGTCCCTGTTCCAACATTGACGGGAGACGCTGTCACACGCGTCACACCCAACAGATCGCAGCAGATCAGCCCACCGACGATGTCGACAAACGAATCCAGGACTCCCACTTCATGGAAATGGACGTGATCCTTGGCCACGCGATGAGCATGTCCTTCCGCTTCGGCCAACCGATCGAACACCGATCGGCTTTGCTGCTTAATTTTTTCAGGAATTCGACTCGCAGAGAGGATGGTGTGGATCTGATGAAGCGAAAGCGGCTTGCTCAATCCTGACGTGATCACCACGTCCACTTTCGTGGCATGGATCGCCCCTCGATGCACCCGGCGCTTCCGTAGCGTGAACCCTGAAAGCCGGAGTCGCTTCAGCCCACTCACCAAGTCGGGAAACGGAACACCCACATCCACGAGTGCGCCGAGGGTCATGTCGCCGCTGATGCCTGAGTAACAATCGAAATGGAGATGCGCGCCCACGTATGTCCTTTCCCTCGTCATTCAGACCACGCCCATCTTACCCAAGCGGCGCGTGAACGGCAATCGGCTTAGAAGATTGAGAGTCTCATGACGGTTCGCCGCGAGAGCGCCCGAATGCACATTCCTCGTGAAGCGTAGCTTATTCGCACATTTCAGGTTATAAGTTTCTAGCGGCACGTTTTCAGTGAATGGCCCCCGACAACCTACAATCTTGAACTAGAAACCAGCAACTCACTTCCGAGCGACGCGTCGCAAACAACGAACGACGAAGAAACAGTCGCAACAAATCCGCGATTGCAGCAGACAAGTTCACGGACCTTGCGCGTTTGAATACATTGACAGCTACCAACACGGTGATATCCTCACGAAACTCGTCCCGCGACAGGACGTTTCGTAACAAGAGGCCGATGACGCGTCTATCTCCTATGACGATCTGCAGACTTTTGATCACACCCCGTGCAGGATTATTCGGATCGTGGGGTGGTCGAGGTGTCTGTGTCCTCCTCTGCGCTGCACTGTTGCTCTGGGCTCCGCTTGTCGCCTCAGCAAAATCGAAACCCCCGCGGGCCCCACGCCACGATCCCGCGCTCAAGATTCTCAATCTGGATGTCTCCCCCAACCCCTATATCATTTCATCCGGCTCATTGCAGTTTTCTGTCTTAGTCCAGCTGCCCAAGGAGTTAGACGGCGCCACACTGCTGGAAGTCTCCTCATTCATCACGTCGCCGTCGAAAAACTCGCTTCGTTTTCTGACCACGCGCACCGCACTGGAGCCGCACGCCGCCTCGACCGACGGCGGCGCCCCTCCACAAATCTCTGTCACGCTGACGTGGGACGGGCTGGACCAGAAGAAGGTTGAATCGGGAGCAGGGCTCTACCATTTCGAAGTGCGAGCGAAGTTGCTGGCGAACGGCGAGAAAGGCCCTAGAACGAAGATGGTGTCCTGGCCAAAACGGGGTACAATAGAAGTTAAGTAGCCGCAAAAAAATTCTGCTTGTATGCTAAAACGCACTGGTCAGCAGGATGCTCAAAAAGGCTGTCCAGCAAGGCCGTAGCGAGTGAAGGCCTGAGGCGTGCCCTTGTGGTACGTTGAGGGCTGAACGATGCGAGAACGCTGCTGGCAGACTTTTTCAGCATCCTGCCAATACGTTAATCCTGTGGGCAAGACAGCCAGCCCCGAAGCCGTTGTCGATGTTCATCACGCCAACCCCCGCCGCACAGGAGTTCAGCATCGTCAACAACGCAGCGAGTCCGCCGAAACTCGCACCGTAGCCCCGGCTCGTCGGCACGGCCACGACCGGACAGGGAACCAACCCACCGACCACGCTCGGTAAGACCCCATCCATGCCTGCCGCCACCACCACCACCCTGGCTTGCATCAGCCGACTCTGACGTTCCAGTAACCGATGAATGCCGGCCACGCCCACGTCATAGAGCGTCTCAACCCGACTCCCCATCACCTCCGCCGTCACTCTCGCTTCTTCTGCAACAGGAATGTCCGACGTGCCGGCCGTAATCACCAAGATATGTCCTTTCAACAACCGCTTGGGATCACGGATCGATACGATGCGCGCCTCGTCATGATAGACCGCTCGACGATCGAGCCGTTTGATGAGGGTGGCAACCTGGCGAGTCGCGCGCGTGGCCAACAATGGGCGATGATGTGTCAACAACGATTTCGCAATGGCGCGGATCTGGGCCGACGTCTTCCCCTCGCAGAAAATGACCTCGGGAAACCCTTGCCGTAATGACCGATGATGATCAACTGAGGCAAACCCAAGATCTTCATAGGGCAAGGTGCGAAGCTGCCCGATCGCCGCCTTCACAGGCAGGGTACCCGCTTGCACCTTGGTCAGCAGTCGTTCAAGTGCCTCAGGATTCATGGCTGCCCTTTCTCCGGTTTGGCGACGCGCTCCATCAGATCGGTCACCGCCTTGCGGCACGACTTCCCTTCGAACAACACCGCGTTGATCTCTTGCACGATTGGCATGTCGACACGATGACGTCGCGCGAGTCCGAATGCCGCCTTCGCCGTCCTCACACCTTCGGCCACGGCCTGCATACTCCCGAGAATCGTCTCCAGCCGCTCGCCTTCCCCCAGTCGAACACCCACCGTGTGATTTCGACTCAAGGCTCCGGTGCAGGTCAACACCAAGTCGCCGACGCCGGACAGCCCATAGAACGTGCGGGGGTCCGCGCCCATGGCGACGCCCAACCGCACCGTTTCGGCTAATCCCCTTGTAATCAACGCGGCCCGCACATTCTGGCCAAGACCCAGTCCATCCACCACGCCGGCTGCGAGCGCCATCACATTCTTGATCGCGCCGCCGAGTTGGACACCCACCACATCGCTGTCGGCATACACGCGAAGGGCCGACGTCATCAACACAGCCTGGAATGCTTTGACCAGTTCCTCGTTGCTCCCTGCTAAACAGAGCACCGCCGGCTTCCCTGCGCTGACTTCTGCTGCGAAGCTCGGACCGGACAAGACCATGAGGTCCTGGTGCATGGAAGGAGGAAGAATGTCGGTCATGACCTGCGTCATCAAATGCAAGGTATCTTCTTCAACGCCCTTCGTCGCGCTGATGAACGGGATCGGGGTGGAAAGAGACCGGACCAGCTCGCGCAACACAGGCCGTGCCACGTGGGACGGCACCACGAAGAGCAATCCCTCGCTCTGCTCGGTAAGATCGATCAACGATCCGGTAGCGACCAGCGAGGGGGGGAGCGCCACGCCCGGCAGAAAGACCGGATTCTCGTGTTTCCCATTGATGGCATCCACGACCTCTCGCTCATAGGCCCAGAGCAGAGTTCTGAGACCTTTCTCCGCGAGATGTTTTGCCAAGGCAGTGCCCCACGCACCGGCTCCGATGACTCCTATGCGATGGATAGATGGCATGAATGAAACGCGTGTGTGATGGAAGGAATGTATGACTCAGGTTTGTACGTCACGCGGATTATAGAAAGCGGTTCTTTCACCTGTCAATGAAGGAGAGACGGTCTTTGAAATTTTTCAAGTCGGCCCGCTCCACTGCTCTAGCAAACAGGGCCGGAAGAAGGAGAAATGGAGTGGCATATGCCTTGCTCCCTCTATGTTCGAATTCACAATTTCCTTCGTCCAGACGTAGCAGACGATTAGGATAAACCGAGGCACCATTGCGGAACAGGAGGTAATCGCTATGAACGTCACACACATGGCAAGGCGTTTCCTGATGCTGAGTCTGCTGGCTCTGCTGACGCCGGTTGTTCTTTTCTCGCCTCACGCGTATGCAGAAACCTACGTGGCGGGGCAGTTCGGGGCAACCCTGCCTTCCATAGGCAAAGGCCTAACTGACAATGATCTAACAGGAGTTTTTCCCCCAGGGTCGACGATTTCTGACCAGTCCTTAAAAACATCAGGCCTCTACGGAGCAAAGTTAGGTCATTACTTCGAAACCGTACCTTGGCTTGGAATAGAGGCGGAGGTGTACAACACTACGCCGCATATTAAGCAGCAATCCATCATTTTTAGTGCACCATCAGGCCCAGTTGGCTCTCTCGATTTCCCCGGCGTGAATCTCCGCGTGCTCACACTCGCACCATTCAATCTTACACTCCGTTACCATAAGACACGGCTGCAACCATATATAGCCGTGGGTCCTGGGATCTTCTTCGCTCGCATAAAAGATCCTTCTTTTACCTCTGACAACACACAATCGAGCACAGATTTTGGATTAAACGCACAAGCTGGCCTCAGGTACTACATCACCAGACATTTTACAGTATTCGCCGAGGGCAAGTATAACCACGTCCGATTTCACTTTGCAGAAACCCCTCCGGGCATCAACTTTAATCTATTTGGACTCAACGGTACGTACAACATGTTTCATGTGGCCTTTGGCTTGAGCTACAACTTCTGATCGTCAAACCACCCGCCCCCGCTTACATCTAGCAAAGCGTCCCGATTCCGTGTAGCCTAGAAGCCTGCTCAACATTGCCTTCGTGACGAGGCGAAGAAGGGGCGGCCAGATGCGAGGCCGCAGGCCCTGAAAAGCTGGAGGTGTATTCGCGGGAATACATTGAGGATTTTTCGGGCCGAGAACGATGCAGATGGTCGCGGATCGTTCACCGCAGTAGAACGGTCAATGTCGGAGAGGCTCCTGCGCACGAAACCGCCTATGAAAATCTGCCCATCATGTCGACAAGAACTCCCGGAGATAAGCCGCTACTGCTCGCAATGCGGCCAGCGGCTTCATGCAGACCACGTTGACGTGTCCCCGCCACCGAAACCATCACCACCAAGTGCGACTGCAAGGCCGGGGCAGCTCAACGTTGAATTTCTTTACGGCATGGTGGCCATGCTGTCCCTCGCGATCCTCTTCCCTCCCTGGGAAACCCCACCGTCACAGGATCCCGAATTTCTCGGCCTGCATTACATCATGTCCCCACCGACACTCGATGCCGTCGTGAGCCGACTGCTGCTGACGATCGAACTCGTTACCATCGCCATCGCCGGGTTATATGGCGCGTTTTTCTTCCGGAAAAAACCCTAGCAGGACGCTGAAATAATACGCCGGAGGCGTTCACAGAGGCAGAAAGCGGCGAGTTTGTTGAAGCAAACGCGCCAAGTGATCCAGATCTCTAGCCTCGTGCCTCTCTACAGAGCACGGGAGATTGCCGAAGAAGCGCAGTGAATAATGAGGGTTAGGGTGGACTGCTGACCAGCAGCCGTCCAATTCAGTCCAACGCTAGCGTCAGACACTTTGCCGAGCCGCCCGATTTCATGAATTCATCGAGTGGGACTGGATGGAAAAGATAGCCGCGTGAGGTCAAGAGAGACTCTGTCTCCGGACAGCCTGCGGGCAGCACGACGTGTTTCCCGACACAGACGGCGTTGCAGGCAAACCTGAGCGCCTCAGCTTCCGACACCACGAGACGTCTAGAAGGAGGGATCCGTTCGGCAAGCACCTCTTGCCCATAGTGATCGAAGGCGGGAGGGAAATAGAGGAGATCACCGCCGCTCAAAGGACACAAGCAGGTATCGAGATGATAGAACCGGTTGTCGACCAGTTCGAGTGGAATGATCTCCCGGTGAAACCAGTCGCTGAGCGTCGAGTACACACGGATGTCCGATCGCTGCCGATAGCCACCGAACCAGGTGTCGGGAAATCCCAGGAGGTCCCCGGCCCCCTCGAAAAAGCGGTCCGGCTCCAGCGTGGCGACTTCGTAGCCATGCCCACGAAACCAGTCTTCAAAATATGCTTCCTCCTTCTGTCGTTCGGGATAGCGAAAACGGCTCGGCACCGCTTTACTTCCAACGACGATACCGGCATTCGCCGTGAACACCAGATCAGGCAGTCCCGGCACCGGCTTCATTCGCTCAAGAACCGCACCCACATCCTGTTCGAGCACGTGCATAAGGTGATGCCATTGGCGGACGGCTTCATCCGAGTTGACGGCGTTTGAACGGCGCATCCATGGATTAATCTCATATTCGATACTGAAATAGTCCGGCGGGCAGACGAGCAGGCGACTCATACATTCCATCCAAGCTCGCGCGCCAGATCGCGCAGAAACGACGCGGCGTCCATGACCAGCCCGACAGCCTGAAAGCTTCCTCGATCCGCGAGTTTTGTCGGGACGGCCGGATTGACATCGACGCAGACGGATGGGATCGTGGCGGGCAACAAATTGCCCGTCGCCACCGAATGCAGGGTCGAGGCGACAAGCAACGCCATTCCGATACCGGGGATTGCCCTACGCATGGCTACCTGAGCCTCTACCGAATCCGTGATCACGCCGGGCAACGGGCCGTCATCGCGGATGGTGCCGGCCATGACGATGTGGACACCCCGCCTGACGCAGGCCGCCATAATTCCGGTCTTGACGACTCCCGACCTGACCGCTGCCTCGATGCTGCCGATGGCCCTGATCCGATTAATGGTTCGCAGATGGTGTTCATGCCCATGCGGCACGACGCGACCTGCCGCATGCCCATAGCCGAGGGACGTACCATAGAGATCAACTTCCATATCATGAGCAGGCAGCGCATTCCCGCAGAACAAGACATGGATGAATGCTTCATCGATAAGCCATGTCAGCGCCTCGCGTCCTCCTGCGTGAACAATCGCCGGGCCTCCCGCCAGCAGCACCTTGCTGCTCGCTTTCCCCTCCCGGAATCCTGCTCGCAACTGCACGAGGCGCTTGGCGATGTCGCTGATGACATGCCCATGGGGACGCTCGGACGAGACCTGCGATTCCATGAAACTGAATACATCACGGTCACGTGGCCGTTGGAGTGGGATGACTCGCACACCCTCACGGCCGATCACAATCTGATCTCCCCGCTTCACCTCACCCATCGGAACAGTCCTCGCGGTCAGACGAACTTGGTCCACAAGAATGCCCAGATCCATCTCGATCCCCTCCACCTCCACCCACTGTTCGCCCACTCGCACCTGGGTGGGTAAATGGGTCGTGGCGTAGAACTCGTCGGGAAAGATGCTGTCCGCCGGCGCCGCCGCCAGCCGACAATCCCGTTCATTCTCGACGGACGCGCCGTGGGGTTGAATGGCATGGAGAATCTCGCTGAGCAGTTTCGCAGAGGGGGCCTGCACGACGATTCTGGCGCGCGACGGCTCCTCGCGGGTTTTGCCGATCTGCATATCTTGAAGGTCGAATGTGCCACCCATCATCAGAATCGTGTCCAGGACCTTCGCCAGAATCAACGAATCGATAATATGCCCTTGGAGCAGGATAGTTTCTTGATCTTGCATCATACGTCAGACTCTCCCTCTTATAGATAGGCTTCGCACAAATTCTACCACCAGTTTCAACCGACGCAGATCAGATACTGACTGTGTATCGCAGGCTTGTAGAGCGCTGAACCACAGCAGATAAGGGTGTACCAATCCCTGCGGGCGGCTCAAAATGCTCCGCTAGCAAGGCCGCAGGTGAGTGAAAACGGGAGACGTACCCTCTTGGGTACGTTAAAGATTTTCACAAGCAGAGAACGAAGCTAGCGGGCATTTTCAGCCGCCTGCTGGTCGGTCTTCATGAGTTCGCGCAAGACGCTCGTCGCATAGGCGCCGGGGGGAAGTGAAAATGACAGGGTGAGCACCGAACCCTCCAGGGCCCATTCCAAATCGGCAAGGGGGATTCGGAGTGAGCGCCGTTCACCGCGAAACCCGCAAGCCTTCGCGGCTTCGGTGAGACTTTCCGGTGTCGCCCCGCTCTCAGAGACCACCGCCCGTTCGATCTCGCCCGGTTCTCCGACGGCCCACGACACACGTGACCCGAACAGGATGCCGGTGGGGCTGATCTCAAACCGGTCGGCTCGCGGCTGTTCCTTCAGGGCATCCTCGACCAGAAAACAGGCGCCGTTTTCCATTTTCATGGCCCAGTCTCCAACTAGGATACGATCGAGTCGATCCAGGCGTCGGGCCACCATGTCATTAAAGAAATGCGATTGATAGGCGTTGAGGTACCACATGCGCTTGGACCGGTTCAGTCTGTTTCGGCGAGCAGGGTCTACCAGAAGTTCGGCTCCGGTCTGGTAATTCTGTCCGCCTCGCCCTTGCCGTTGCGGGCCAAAATAGTTCGGCACACCTCGTTGCACCAGCATGTCCGCGACCAGGGGCACCGTCTCGCGGGCGTGCATGGCGACATTCCGAATCACCAATCGAAAGTGATTGCCTGCATGATGCCCTGGACGCAAGCGATTGCGATGCCGCCCCAGCACCTCCAAAGACAAGAGCTGCTCGTCCAACTTCAGTCGATCTAGCCGTTCGGGTGTGACGCCGAGGAGCGAGACCATTTGCGTGGTCACGGCCCGGGCGTCTTTGAGGCCCGCCACACCGATCGCTTGCGCTTTCACCCCCAAGACCGAGGACAATCGCAGAATAAGATCCGGAGTAGAGAGCAGGCGTTTTCTGATCTTGATGTAGAGATGCTCACCCTCTCCACAGGGAAGATACAGTGGATGTTCATCAACCTGGAAATCTTCCGGAAGTATCCGCATCTGTCCACCAATACCTGGCAATGCCGTTGTCATAAAAGGCATAGTCATGGTGCGATAGGCTCCTTCCTTGCGCACATGGTCGCTCTTACCATTTAGTGCATCTCGATACGGGGCGAGATGATTTGCATGGTATAATTTTTCTATGTGCTGTCGCCCAATAGTAGCCCATTGGTCTCAGGCCCGCCTGTTCGCAGCCGGCGTGTTCTTCACCGTTCTCATGTGTGCCCTCTTCCCAGGAAACTCGTCGGCTAGAGAGCCTGCAATCTTTCAACAGTTCACCCAGCACATCGGTCGACAGATCCACACAGACAAACAAGCCTTCGCACAAGCGAACACCTGTGTCTCATGGTTTTATCAGGCGGGAAAGACGCCTCCCCCAGTTGTGCAGGGAATCGGCTGGAACCCCACTCCTTCATCCCAGCTTGAAGTGGATTGTCTTCGCCACTATCCAAGCGGAATGGACGATGCGCGAAACGATCTTGACAAGACACAGGCGACCCTATCGGTCAGTTTAACCTTCTACGAATTCGCCTTGGTCGCCGATCGGAATGACGATACGATCTACAGCCTCGCCGAACTTCAAGACTTGTTCCGCTCCCTCTCTCTCTCGTACCATGACGAAGATCCGACCCCGCAACTGGTCATGGCTCTCACGGAACGGTTCGACAGTTGGCGTCGCAACCGCAATATGGATGCCTTAATGCAAGGCATGAGCGATCTCTATGAACGAGGCTATCGCGTGACTCCTTCCGATCGTGTCGAACTGGATCGGGTGATGGGGTGACACGACGCACGATGTCCTGGCCCGATCGAGCCCGTTCCTTCATTGGATCAAGCCTGAGCGAACCCTTCTATCGGCTCTTTAGTCACGTTCCCAGTTGGGAAGTCGGACTCTCTAGACATGAGATTTCACGACTCACCTATGCGCACAGTCCCTTGGCCGGCCGGAGAGCCGTTCATCTGAGCGACCTGCATCTCGATCGGTATCAACCACGGCACGATCGCATCGTCGCCACCATCGGCGAACTCCGCCCCGACTGGATCTTTGTCACCGGCGACCTGCTCAACGTGCCGGAGGGGCTCCCGCATGTGTTTCGATTTCTCGCCGGCTTGCGCGAGATTGCACCGGTCTTCGTTACCTTGGGCAATCACGATCACTACAGTGGCGTCCCGATCGATCAGTATTGCAAACTCGCCGACCGCCACAAAATCACCCTCTTGATCAATCAGACCACCTTCATTTCTACGGACTGTGGAGAGATCGCCATTGTCGGTGTCGACGATCCTTCGCTGCATCGTGCCGACTTGCGCTGCCTACCACCACGCGCACGGAGCCGCTATACCCTCTTGCTGGCCCATGCACCGAACATCCTCGATCAACTGGAAGATCACCACGCCGTCGATCTGATCCTCTGCGGACATAGCCACGGTGGTCAGTGGCGCATACCGGGCGTGCCGACGTTCTGGCTTCCCCCAGGCTGCAATGGGCGGATCGAGGGACATCACGGAAGGCCTGGCCGCCGGCTGTATATCAATCGTGGGCTTGGATGGTCGTTTCTTCCCCTACGATGGAATTGCACACCGGAAATCGCCTGCATTGAATGGGTAGATGAAGAGGTGTACCCGTAACCCACAATACTCCAGACTATTTAATCCGCTCCAACGCCTCCCTCGATCGACTCCTGACGGTTTGGTCCCAATCCCCCTCCATGACCATCGTCAGTTTTTCCTTCGCCTCACTGGCACGCAACCGACCCAATCCCAACGCCGCGCAGGAACGGACATAGGCGTGGTCATCTTCCAGGGCCTTCAGCAAAAGAGGGATCACGCTTCTATCGTTGAGGACGCCCAGGTGACTGGCTGCCATCCCGCGAATCCGATGCTGCTTGTCGCCCAGCGCCTGCTGCAACGTCGTGGCAAAGAGATCTCGCAACGCAGGTGTCACGGGTTCCAACCCTTCGGCCCGATACCCATTGATTTCCATCAGCGCAAAGGCGATCTCCCGCTTCTTCTCCTGTGCCGTGGCCCGTTCAAACGCGGCCAATAACTTCGCACGTTCACGCCGCTGTGCTTTGCGCCGGATGAACATCCGAACCAGTAGGAATAGCCCCGCCGCAACCGCCAACCCCGCGAATGCCACGGGTATGGCTTGATCAATCACATAGTCCTGGGAATCGAACGACAAACGCTTCCACACCCAGACGCCGGTAATGACAACGCCGACAAGGACTCCAATGGCAACCAGATTGGTCTGGCCTGATTCAGAACGAGTGCTCATGGGGTCAGTATCATAGCAGGATGGGGAAGGGTGCGGCCAGGTGGGGTGAGCGGGAATGACACACGCGTGGGCCCGTGCTCCTGGAGCGCGCACGATCAGAAGGTGCTCGCTCGACGGGCGCAGTTGGACCACTACGGGTGCCATTCCCAGAGGGATGAGCGAGCGAGCTTGGAGGGAGCATTATAGAAACGTGGTCGCTCGATGCGCGCTGTAACGGCCAGCCTCGGCCACTCTCTTGAAGAAAGGTATAGGGAGATGGAAGATGCTCTCCCGGGCTCCTGGCACGTCCCGTTGTGCAGTGGGAGGACGAGTGAGAACGTTGTGCGCAATCGAGGATCAAGAATGGGCGGTTTCAAGTTCCAAGTGCAACGGGTGAATGATGACGCAGTTCCGCATAGACTTCCAAGGGCGTGGCAAAGTTCAGACATTTTCGTGGGCGCGTGTTGAGGCGATGCGCGATGGCGTTCAGCTCGTGCTGCGTATAC